>NZ_JBFTPZ010000006.1:0-203803 GCF_056398745.1 Paenibacillus sp. 01T424
TTAAAACGGATATTGAAATTAGCTGACTAACAAACAGCGCCAAGACCTCAAAAATGCGACACCTTCTCCGGAATATCAGGAGAAGGTGTCGCATTTTTGCTTATCGCTTTGGGGGCTCACAAAAACCTTAAGTTCTTCAGTGGCCTCGCCGGCCGCCCCATCCTTTTTAAACTATTGCTGCTCTTTATCCAAATAATCGCTCACTAAATATGATATCATCTCAGCATTGGTGCTTCGCGGAGCGCTGACAAAGTCATCGCGATTCGAACGCAACTGAAAATAATATGTAGCAGCATCATCTTCATATAATCGTTCTCGCAATATACTCTTTTCACTTCCTAATTGTTTTAAAATCTGTTCATAAAATTGTCCTTGAGTCAGCGTATCCACTGCGTCTAAATGAAAAATTCCTTTTAGCTCTTTTTCAATAATGAAGCGCAGCTGTTTAGCGAGCGAAACATCCAGAAGATTATTAAACACGAGATTGCTGTAAACTTCTATCTCTTTATTATTTTCGATACTATCTTTAATCGTGTTCCATCTCGGAGAATCTTTCCCCCATATCGCGGGTATTCTGACAATGATCGCTCGTTCATACAAAATTTCTGTAAGCATGTTTTCACATTCGATTTTGAATTTCCCATAATCGGTGCCGGAAATAGGTAGATCTGTTTCAAAATGAGGCTTTGAAAAGTCTCCATCAAATACGTTCGTCGTAGAAAAGAAATACAGTCGACTATTATGCTTAGCTAATTCCATAGCCAATTCTTTATGGAACAACAGCTGTTGATCAAACTCTCCTCTTAAGCAAGAAATAACAATATCGGGTTTAATCGAATGGATGATTTCCTTCATTTCAGCCATTTGCTCAACATCTAAATTGTACTGCTTATCCGTAGGCAGACTCGTAAATGATGAAGAATAAGTGCCATACAGGTCAAAACCGTGCTGCAATTCATCAACCAATGCTCTTCCTACAAGACCGCTTGCACCTAGAATAAGTACCTTTTGCATTCTAAATACACTCCTCCAAAACACCTTTATTAGAAAACGATCCATAACTAAAAAAAGATACGCAGAATCTAAAACATAACAAGCCATACTTGTTTCTATTCCTTATTTCTTCCCAAAAAAACAGACGCAAACCAGCGGATTATACCCGTTGTTTACGCCTGCTTATTTCAAGCTATTCAATTAAAAGCTGACGGAGATACACGATGCTTGGTCGCCTGCTCAAAGCCATAGGCTAGTTTAATTAAGGTAGGCTCGCTGAAGGCTGTACCTATAAATGTGACCCCTTGCGGTCCCTTGGTCGTATAGCCGCCTTCGGCAATGATTCCCTTCTCCGCATAACCGCCAGGCACGGTAATGACCGGATAACCCGCTCTTGCGGCAAGATCATCGCCATCATCATTGCCTAGGAACAACAAAGCATCCAGTTGATGCTCCTCTAATGCGAAGTCAATTCCCTGCTTGCCTGCCAGCTCTTTATTTCTCAAAATACTATCGACATATTCCTGTTCGGTCAACGTTCCGCTCGTTTCCTCCGCCGAAAGCAGCGTATCCTGCCCATATTTTAAAGCAATGTCTGCATGCTCTTCGTTATAAGCAATTAACTCCTTCAAGGAATGAACCGGAACCGATTCATCCAGCTTTCCGAGGTAGTCATTGATATATTTTTTGAATTCATATCGCAGCACATGCCAATCCCAATCAACCTTCTCACACGGCAGCTCAACGGGATCGATAATCGTCGCGCCAGCCTGTTTCAAAACCGCAATAGCCGACTCCATGATCGCAAGCCTGTCTTCGTCCAAATCTTTATAATAAAAGCGCGGGATTCCGATCCTTGCTTGCTTTAAATAACTAGCATCAAGAAATGGCGTATAGTCGGAATGAGCTTGCTTTGCCCCATTTACCGTAACCGCATCTCGCTCATCGGCGCCTGCCAATGTTCCAAGAAGAATAGCCGCATCCGTTACCGTTCTAGTCATCGGACCTGCTGTATCCTGACTGTTTGTAATCGGTATAATGCCAGCTCGGCTTACTAACCCAATCGTTGGTTTAATTCCTACTAGGCTCGTTTGGCTTGCAGGGCTTATGATGGATCCCGAAGTTTCCGTGCCAATTGCAGCAGCTGCCAAATTGGCGGCAACCGAAGCGCCTGATCCCGAGCTTGAACCGCCAATGAACAGCTCTCCCGGACCATACGGGTTAAGCACAAGGCCTCCTCTTGAGCTGTATCCCGCCCACATTGTGCCTGACATGAAATTAGCCCATTCTGTCATGTTCGCTTTGCCTAGCAGAACCGCTCCTGCGGCACGTAATTGCGAAGCAACAAAGGAATCTTCCGCAGCATATGAATTCGCTAAAGCTACTGATCCCGCGCTTGTGTGCATATTGTCGTGTGTATCGATGTTATCCTTGAGCAAAATCGGAATACCGTGCAGGCTGCCACGACTCCCTTTTTCTTGTCGCTCTTTATCTAACGCTTTGGCAATTTCAATGGCATCAGGGTTCATTTCCAAAATAGATCGAAGAACGCCATCATATTTGCTGATTCGCTCCATATATAACTGGACCAGCTCTTCTGAGCTTATCCATCCTTTTTCCATTGCTGATTGCATGCTTGTAATATCCGCTTCCACAATCCATGTATCCTTATTCTCGATCACTTGATCATCCCCTTAACGCCGCTTCTAATAACCTACAAACCTAATCATATCCATTATTAGAGCAGCTGTCAGCGTAGAGAATGAGTATAACTAAGCTTTCCGGCAGCAGCTGTACGACTCAGATGGAATCGCTGCCTTCTGTTATCGTTCCACCTTTTGAGAAACACTTATCGGAGATGTTCCCTTTCTTTTACCGAATGCCCCCATGTTCGTGCCCAGCACACCAACAACGATAACTGCAGCGCCAATGAAATGGTAGTATGCCAGCTTCTCGCCGAGAAACACAAATCCACCGATAACAGAGACCAACGTTGCCAGATGATTAAATACGCTCACTTTAGACGCTTCAAGCTTGGATAAGGCGTAATTGCTGAGCAAGCTGGATACGAGCGAAGAGAGCACGCCCAAATATAATATCGATAGGAGGAACACTGGACTGGCAAATGGTTCAAAATAATGAGCAATCGTTCCTTTGGCGACATGTTGGCTTATTGCGATAAAGTTAAATACAAGGAAGCCAATAGCCGTCATCATATACGTCATCGTCATTACCTTCATGCGACCAGAGAGTCGCCTTGCTAGTACGCTATAGCCTGCCAAGGAAAGAGCTGACAAAAGTATGAGCAAGGTGCCTTTTACATTAGAAATATCGATTGACGTCCCCTTCATGACAAAGATGAATATAACCCCAACAACAGAGAGCAGGGTCGAAAGCTTCTGTACCTTAGTCGTCCGCTCCTTCAAGAAATACGCTGCGGCAATCATCGTGAAGATAGGCACTGTGGCATGAATAATACCTGCTTCTGCGGAGGATGTAAACTGTAATCCATAGGCTTGGAAAGCAAAAAACATCGACGGATAAAAGACAGCTAGCGGAAGAATGCTTAGCATATCCCGCGCTTTAAGCTGCAGCTTGATCCAGCCGAATGCGACTGGTATTGTTGCCGCAATAAAAGATATGGTGAAACGGTGGGCGAGACTGTCCAGCGGACTTGTAACCGTCAAGGCTAATTTTCCGAAAAGAAAAGAAAGCCCTACAATAGTGGAATAAACAATAATCGCTGTATACGCAAGCCGTTTCGACTTCGAATTATTGTGTGTTGTCATCATGGTATACCTCCTAGTAACTGTTCGCTTTATATAGGTATCGTATCTCCAAAGCTGCACATGCTACAATATACAAAAAAGCCATCTGTATCGGTACAGATGGCAGGAGGCACTGTTAAAATGTACTTTTATTTAAAGCTCATGAATGAGCTGGAGGAGCTCATTGCAAAGCAGCCCTATAAGGATGGGCAGAAGCTCCCTTCCATTCGAGCGCTGGCAGAGCAGTTCAATTGCAGCAAGAGCACAATTATTAAAGCTTTGGATGAGCTGGAGAAACGCCATCTCATTTATGCGATGCCAAGAAGCGGCTATTTTGTTGTAAAAGGAATGAACGCCGCTCAAGATGAAGCAGCCCGCCTGCTCAACTTTGCAGCATCGGCGCCCGATCCGGCATTGTTTCCTTATTTGGATTTTCAGCATTGCATTAATAAAGCAATCGACACTTACCAGAAGGACTTATTTGTTTATGGCACCGCCAAAGGAATGGATTCCTTGATTGATATCGTTCGCAAGCAATTGATGAGCTATCAGGTGTTTGCGCCAGAGCGCAATATCTTTGTTGTCTCCGGGGTTCAACAGGCGCTGTCTCTGCTTGCATCTATGCCATTTCCGAGCGGCAAGCAGAAGGTGCTGATTGAGCAGCCAGGTTATCATCTGTTTATAGAGTATTTACAAACACGGAATGTACCCGTAATTGGCATCGAGCGTCGTTTCTCCGGCATTGATTTCAACAGGCTGGAGGAGATCTTTCGCACAGAGGACATTAAGTTTTTTTATACGATGCCGCGGTTTCACAACCCGCTTGGCTGCTCCTATTCGAAGAAAGAGAAGCAGCTGCTCGCTAAGCTGGCCGCCAAATACGATGTATATATCGTTGAAGACGACTTTCTAGCTGATTTCGAGCAGAACAGCAAAGCCGATCCGATCTACACTTATGACGACTCCTCTCATGTCATCTATTTAAAGAGCTATTCCAAAATTATATTTCCCGGCCTGAGGATCGGTATTGCGGTCATCCCTGATTTACTTGCAGAAGCGTTTCGCCTATACAAAAAACAAGACGACATCGACAGCTCCATGCTGTCGCAAGCCGCTCTTGAAATCTATTTGCGCAGCGGCATGTTCGAGCGTCATCGCGCCAAAATCCGCGGGAAATACTCGGAAAGGGCTAAGCTTCTCGATACGGCGCTTGCGAAGGAAGCTTCACGCAGCAAAGGTGCCTTCACCTATGAGCGATCCAATTACCCGATCGTTCATACTCATATTTTGCTTCATGAAACCATTTCTGTCCCGCTCCTAATCAGCAAATTACGCAAGGAGGACATACTGGTTGATGCCATGGATCGTGACTACTTGTCTACTTTTCAGAGGGCAAATCTATTAAAGCTTAATGTGACCAATGTGATTGAGAGGAACATTGAGAGCGGCATTGAACGGATCGGCAGCCTAATAGCCCAATCCGCTCGCCTGTAACGATTAGAATTTTTCTGATACAACCTTCGCCTGCGTGAAGAGCAGCAAATAATCACGCCCGCCGGCCTTCGAATCCGTACCTGACATATTAAATCCGCCAAAAGGATGGACCCCAACTAAGGCACCTGTACACTTGCGGTTAAAATAAAGATTGCCGACATGAAACTGCTCGCGGGCCTGCTCCAATCTGCTGCGGTTCCGCGAGATGACGGCACCCGTCAGCCCATAATCGGTGTTGTTCGCGATAGCAAGCGCTTCGTCAAAGCTGCCCGCTTTAATAAACGCGAGTACCGGCCCGAATATTTCCTCTTGCGCGATGCGGGCAAGCGGAGCGACATCCTTAATGATTGTTGGTTCAATGAAATAACCGCTGCTATCTCCAATTTTGCCGCCATGTACGATGATTCCTTCGCTGCGCCCAACCTCGATATATTTTAAAATACTCATGTAGGCTCGCTCGTCAATGACCGGTCCAACGTAAGTAGACTGCTCGCTTGCTTTCCCAAGCTTTAGCCGTTTTGTTCGTTCAACAACCTTATCAATAACCTCGTCATAGACGAGTTCATGCACAACAGCACGCGAGCAGGCCGAGCATTTCTGTCCAGCATAACCGAAAGCGGATGCTGTAATCGCATCGGCCGCCAGCTCAAGATCGGCCTCCGCATCAACAATAATCGTATCCTTGCCGCCCATCTCTGAAACGATGCGCTTCAACCATTTCTGATCCGACTGGCCGATAGAGGCTTTCTCGTTAATACGCAGGCCTACCTCCCTTGACCCCGTAAAGCATATAAAGCGGGTTAATGGATGCTCCACCAAAAAATCACCCACCTCATTTCCCGCGCCGGGCAAGAAATTCACAACACCGTCAGGCAGCCCTGCCTCCTCCAGCAGCTCAACAAATTTCGCCGCGATAACAGCCGTCGCGCTGGCCGGCTTTAATACTACCGTATTGCCGGCAACAACCGCCGCCATGGTCATGCCCGCCATAATCGCAAGCGGAAAATTCCATGGCGGAATAATAACGCCAACGCCAAGCGGGATATAGACTAGCTCATTATCCTCGCCTGCTACAGCAACAATAGGCTGACGCTCTGCAAGCCGTTCCATCTCCCGCCCGTAATACTCCAAAAAATCGATGGCTTCGGCTGTATCTCCGTCGGCCTCCGCCCAGCTTTTGCCCGCTTCATAAACGAGCCATGCAGAAAACTCGTGCTTACGCCTTCGCAGTAACGTCGCTGCTTTATACAATACTCTCGCCCTGGCAGAAGGCGTCACTTTCTTCCAATGCTCGAAAGTCTCTGCGGCAGCAAGTATGGCTTTATGCGCCAGCTCAGAATCCGCCTGTGAGACGATTCCTACAAGCTGCCCAACATCAGAGGGATTGATTGATTTTCGCTTTTGAATCGTCTCGATGCGGTCAGCACCAATCCTTAGAAAATACTCTTGGCCCAGCTCCAGTTCAACTTTGCGCAGCGCCTCCTGAAAATCATTAATATGGTCGATTACCGAAAAATCGGTAAATGGTTCGTTCTGATATGGCTCCCGCATAGCTCAGTTCCTCCTGCTCATTCGAATCTTTGCTAGTCGCTTGAGGCTCTTTCCCTTGCTTCACAAAATCTGTTCACCCAGCAGCGAGCCAATTAGCTCCACCGCAAGCTTAGCCGTCTGGTCATTATGGTCGAGGCTTGGATTAACTTCCACGACTTCGGCTGATGTGACCAGATCCGATTGATAAAGAAGCTCAAGTGCAAGATGCGCTTCACGGTAGCTGAGTCCGCCCCTGACAGGCGTGCCCGTACCCGGTGCCTCAACCGGATCAAGGCTATCAATGTCAAAGCTGACGTGGACGCCATCAGTCGTTTGCTTAAGCTGCTGTATCACCTTCTCCATCACGCGAGCAATACCAAGGCGATCAATATCATGCATGGTATAACAAGCGATGCCTAAAGATCGGATATAGGCCTTCTCGCCGGAATCAAGCGATCTGGCTCCGACAATCGCGACATGCTCTGGCTTTATTTTGGGCGAAAATCCTCTTAAATTCGTTAACAAAGGAATGCCTCTGCCAAGGCTGATGCCAAGCGACATCCCATGTATATTGCCCGAGGGACTTGTATCCTCCGAATTCAAATCCGAATGCGCATCAAACCAAATGACTCCAAGATTTTTATAATGCTCGGCTAAGCCAGCAATCGTCCCAATGGAAATGCTATGATCTCCGCCTAGCACTAACGGGAATTCCCTTGCCGCAACGATCTCCGATACGCGCTCAGACAATCGGCTGGTCACTTCGTGCACCTCAGACAAATGTTTGGCATTTGCGGATTGAAGCGGCGGTATTGGAGTAACTAAGCCAATCTCGCCCGCTAACCGATGCGGGATGTGAAGCTCCGCCAGCTTGCGGCTAAGCTCTGCCGCCTGCAATATATGCGCTGGACCAAGCTCCGCACCGGGATTCCCTGCCCCTTTCCCAAAAGGAACAGCAACRATTGCCACCTGTTGAATGCTCATCGCCGTCACGCTCCTGCCTGTATGCTATTCGCGAAGACCGTTTGAATTTGTTCGAAGGCAAAGTCGAGCTCCTCTTCCGTGATGATGAGCGGCGGTGCCAAACGAATGACATGCTCATGCGTTTCCTTGCAAAGCAGTCCCAGCTCCATCAGCTTCTCGCAATAAGGCCTTGCAGGCGTCGAAAGCACAATGGCGATGAACAATCCGCGTCCTCTAATTTCAGCAATGTCCGGATGGCGCAATGTAGCAAGCTTGCTCATCAAATATTGCCCCAACAGCTGTGAGCGTTCCGCCAGCCCTTCCTCTTCGGTTACTTCAAGCGCTGCAATCGCAACAGCGCAGCTAAGCGGATTTCCTCCAAAGGTTGAACCATGAGAGCCCGGCTCGAATACATCCATAATGCTCCCGTTCGCGGCGATAGCCGATACAGGCATGACCCCTCCACCCAGCGCTTTCCCCATAATATAAATATCAGGAATGACATTTTCCCAATCGCATGCGAATTTTCGTCCTGTACGCCCGAAGCCGGTTTGAATCTCATCTGCCACAAGCAGCACCTGCTGTTCTGCACATAGCTGAGCAACAGCAGCAAGAAATCCATCCGGAGGAATCCGAATGCCCGCCTCGCCTTGAATCGGCTCAATCAATATCGCAGCGGTATTCGGCTGCATCACCGCCTTCACTGCCTCTAGGTCGCCATATGGAACAACACGAAATCCAGGTGTAAAGGGACCGTAACCTTGCTTATATTCCTCCGTTGAGGAGAAAGACGTCAGTGTCAGCGTTCTGCCATGGAAATTGCCCTCAAAAGCGATGATTTCAGCTTGATCATTCGGTATTTGCTTGACGCTGTAAGCCCAGCGTCGTACAGCTTTGATCGCCGTCTCAACTGCCTCTGCCCCTGTATTCATAGGAAGAATTCGTTCCTTGCCGGTATAGGCCGCCAGCTTCTCGCAAAACGCACCAAGTGCCTCATTATGAAAAGCTCGTGATGTAATCGTGACCTTATCCGCCTGCTCCTTTAACGCTCTAATGATCCGAGGATGTCGATGCCCTTGATTCAATGCCGAATAAGCGCTCAACATATCCATGTAGCGCGCGCCTTCTGAATCCTGCACCCATACGCCCTCTGCGCTGCTAATCACAATCGGCAGGGGATGATAATTATGGGCGCCAAATTGCTCTGCCAGCTCAATATCCTTATTTGCCCTGTTCATCACCTGCTCCTCTCTGCATGCACCGCAAAAAATAGCTGTTTTTGAATTTTATGCGGTTAAGGGGTGACAAATAACAAAGGGAACCGAGGATAGGCAGAAAGTAACAATTTCACTTGTACAAATCCGCGAGGCTTGCTTTAATAATATTTGGGGGAAAGGGGGGTTGAGTGATGAAAAACAAAAAGGTTTTTCTTACAATGCTGATTAGTCAAATCTTGTTCGGATTGTTTACGCTCGTTTGGCTTTTTGTCGCGTTAATGTCTGTTATGATGTTCGACTCGCCAGGTTCAGAAAATCTATTCTGGCCTGTGCTTTTATTTATTGTGATTTGGCTTTATCCGGTAGCTCTTATTTTGTCCATTATTGCAAGCTGGGTGCTCTATCGGTTCAATAAAATGAAAATAGCGGTTACCATCGCAATGGTACCGCTCATTTGGGTGCTGCCTCTTCTCGGTTTTTTAATCTATGCCAATGTCAGCTAATCCATGACATGGCTAAAAAACGTTGCCAGCCCTGCTCCATACTGAATTATGTATTATAATTCAACTGCTAAAAGGCTGTTTATTCCTCCGACTTGTCAAAATGCTCCTGACAAAACGCCAGTACCATCTTCTCTTCATCCTCTTCCAGCTCAAAATCAATGTACTTATTGGAGGAAGTGGTTAGAAATTCATACTTTGCGATTCGGGCTGTATCCTCTTCGATCACATAAATGACACGGAGCGTCACGCCCTCGTCATGATAAAGCTCATCATCATCCGCTACATCCAGATCAAGAATGAACTCATACCTCTTTCCTGATAAAATGCCAAACGGGTCCTTCATTAATTCAGCGCTATATTCTGTTACAGTAAACATGTCATCCGCTCCTTCTTCTCTAGTATAGCAAAACAAAAGCAGCCTGAAACTTGAAATCCAAGCTTCAGACTGCTATTTTTTTGGCAAACGGCTGCTGCCTCGCTGTTTCTTACAGGCTGCTTAGCGTTTCTGTAAGAACAGGTACGATTTGCGATTTGCGGGAAACAACGCCTTTGAGTACCGCTTTATTGTCTACCAACGTTACGTTGTAAGCTTTCTCAACCGCATGAGCTTGAGCGCCAAGTGCAAGCGCTACGGAATCATTGTTCAAAATGTCCGTTACAACAAGCACAAACAGATCAAGACCTTTTGTTGCAATAATATCGTTAAGTGCTGCTTCCAGCTCAGCTTGACGAGAAATAACATCGTTTGTATCAACCGCGTTTACTTGCGCGATTTCTACTTTGTAGCTGCCCATTGCGAATTCTTTCGCATCTAGGGAAATCAGCTGTGYAATCGTTTTGTCGCTAAGATCCGCGCCTGCTTTAAGCATGTCCAGACCGTAGCTTTCTGCATTAACGCCAGCGATTTCAGCAAGCTCGCGAGCGGCTGCTACATCTTGCTCCGTGCAAGTTGGCGATTTGAACAGCAAGGAATCAGAAATGATAGCAGACAGCATAAGGCCAGCAATTTCTTTGCGGATTTCAACGCCGTTCTCTTTGTACAATTTATTCAAAATCGTCGCTGTGCAGCCTACAGGCTCAGCGCGGAAATATACAGGGTGGCTTGTCTCGAAATTAGCAATACGGTGGTGATCGATTACTTCAAGTACACGTACACTGTCGATATCGTTTGCGGATTGTTGACGCTCGTTATGATCGACCAAAATAACAGTGTCAGTCTCGTCAGCAACATTCTCGATCAAACGAGGAGCTGGGATGCCGAAATAATCAAGAGCGTATTGTGTTTCGCCATTAACGTCCCCAAGGCGAATCGCCTCAACGTCAGCACCTAGCTTTGTTTTTAGCTCAGCGTATGCGATCGCTGATGTAATCGTGTCGGTATCCGGGTTTTTGTGCCCGAAAATAAGCGTTTTAGTCATTTCGAGTACTCCTTAAAAGTTATTTTTCGGCTGGACCAAACAGTCATTAACGGCCCATGTCCTTTTGTAAATGCTATACTAAAAACCATTATAGCTTTAAGTGCTCTTTATTCCTATACCTTTACACTGAATTAAATCATAAAATTTGTGAATGTTGTATGTGCTTAAGCTTGTAATAACTGTATTCCCTATTTTCAATAACGATATTGTTTTGAAATTCAAAACCGCATTTTAGGATCACTTTATTCGATGGTACGTTGCGTATCTGAGCGATAGCCACGAGCTCCTCGACATTCGTATTTTCGAACAAATACTGAATCAATCCGTTTGCAGCTTGAGTCGTGTAACCCTTATTTCTATGATCATTTGAAATCCCATAAAAAATCTCTCTGTTGGGCGGCGATATTTTATCCAATATTCCTGTCCCGCAAACACCGATAAATTCGCCAGTATCTCTGGATATTATACTCAGTCGCAGCCGCAGCTCTCCTATATCACCATCTTTGGATACCGCTTCTAAAAAAAGTAGATTTTCTGGTATTTCATAATGATTGAACCAGTCTGCCCTTTGTTCCTTAGAAACATTCCAATCCAGCAAAAATTCATGAAAATGAGGCTGCCAAGTGAGATTATGCAGAGCATCTAAATCCTCGACCTGATACTCTCTCAAAATAATATCTTTGCACGCTATAGTTAAAATGCTATTACTTGTATTTTGTGAATGACTCATCGATATCCTCCTAATGTATAGAAGGAATACAAAGCAGAATATTGAGAAGCATCATAAATCACAAAAAAAGCAGCAAATCACAAGGATTCGCCGCATGATGTGATGTATAACACACTTTGCTTTGTTTCCTTGTAATAGTAAAAATAGAATTGTGGATTAAACTATTACAAAGTAACTGGCATAGTGTTGATTCCCCTTCCAAATATAACCTGATAGAAATTGTAGCAAAATTCARACTCAAAGACAATAAAATACACAGATTTTACAGCTCATGAGATTTAAAAACGATCAATAGAAACGATTAATAGACTAGTGTCCTTATTACGTTCTGTATTATAATACTCTGAAATGGGAAATTTTTCTCTATTCCATTCAACATCTTTAGTTATATCGAGCAGTTATTGAGAAAAGGATGTGTTTCAATATTAACTCGCCAGTCCGTACGCTATTTGCATTTCTTTTCGTTTTTATCGTCAATATTTCCTTAAGCATGTTGGGTTTAAGCACCAATTACTCCATCATTTCCAGCTTTATTATTGTCTTTTTGTTCTTTGGATTACCTCTTTATACGCCGCTTCTTGAAACAGATTTGGATCGATTGGAGAAATTTTTAATTGCCCAGCGTAAAAACCCTGCCTTTTATATTTTATATGCATCTTCGAACAGACAAGATGAAGAAGTTGAACGTCTGATGCCTCAATTGCTTCTCAAGTATAAACAGCGCCACAGACAAGCATTGTATATGGCCTTTCATGGTGCATATCGGAAAGATGTTTCCTCGGTAAAAAACCAAATCGTACATATACGGCCAATGGATTACCAACATTATTATGCAGCCTTTGTTCATTTGGAAGAAGGAAACATAGAGCTTGCTCGATCAAGCGCTGCTAGAGTTTCCAAGCCATGGATGAAAAATGCATTACTTTCCGAAATTGAAGAAAAAACAGGAAACCAGCTAGAAGCAGCTTCTTATGCAAAAAAAGCGCTGTTAAGCAGCCGGGGACTGCAGCGTTATGTTTTGCATAAACACTATGAGCGCGAGCTGCCTGAGGCTCTAGCAGGATAATAAATTTATTTATATCATCCTATACAACTGCAAAAGAGAGGCAATGGAGATTATGCTGCTGTGTTGCTGCATTGCTCCATACCTCCTCGAATACCTTCAACCACCAGCGCTTCGCTGGCGGTTTTTCGTATGTGTGCAATTCACCAAGAAAAAGTATTTTTTTAACACATGCAAACTATTTCTGACCGGACTTCGAATATACAAGCAAGCGGCAATTTACTATGCGGGAAAGAGAGAGCGATATGGACACAGAAGCAGCATGGATCAAGCAAGTTCAGCGACAATCCAGTGAAACGGCAGCGAATGCACTCGTTTCCCGGTACTACAAGGAAATGTACAGCTACGCATACAGGCAAACTACGAACAAACAGCTGTCCATGGATCTTACACAGGACATTTTCATTCATATGCTGCAGTCGATTGGAAAATTTGACGGAACACGCGGTTCCTTCCGTACTTGGCTGTACAAGCTTGCCACAAACCGAATTGTCGACTACTATCGCTCCAAATATTACAGCTATGCCCGTCATACCGCTCCGATAGAGGAGGAAATGCCAGATGACGGCGATTTTACATTGGAAATAGAAAAGAGAGAGCAGATTGAAACGATTATGCTCCAGGTAAATCAAATGGATGCTGCCTCACAGCATATTTTCCGCTTGAAGTTTTTTGCTGAGTACACATTCTCTGACATTGCGCCGCTGCTCAATATTCCAGAATCAACAGCGAAGACCAAATACTACGCCATGATCAGAAGGCTAAAAAAAAAGCTTGGAGGCGACAGCAATGAATGAGCAAAAATTTCAGCAAGTCGAACTGCCGGATGAACTTGAGATAGAACAGCATATCCGCAGCATTGTTGCAGCTGGCCTTGTTCCAAAGCAAACGTTCTATCACTATTTACGAACGATGTATCGTCGTCTCGGCTTCAGGCATCTGTTCCATGACTGGACAGAAATCGTCTTTGCGATAACTGCCGGGTTCGCTCTTATCATCTGGTTCGCGCTCACCGCATTTGAACGTACAAGAGTACTGAGTGAAGACCTATATTCAGCCATTTTCATCGGATCTCCCGTTTTGTATCTCGTCATCGCTCTCCTATTTTTTGTCCGCCGAAAATACAGCGATACCTATGAGACAGAAATGACCTGCAAGTATAATGTGTACCAGCTTGCCTCACTGAGGATGCTCGTATTCAGCCTCGCCTGCATGGTCGTTAATGCGGTTTTAATTGTCGCGGCAGCCATCATTTACAGCCAACTAAACGTTTTATTCGCAATATCGCTGTCAGCCGCTTCACTTTTTCTTTTCTCTGCAGCTTTCTTGTACATCATGGTCAGCGTACATTCGGACATGATGAAATATGTGCTCATTGCAGGCTGGTTTATTTTGAATCTGACTCTCCTGCAGCTAAACAAAGAGTTTTATCTACATTTCATATCCGCCATTCCCATTTCGATTTATATTGCAGTCGCCATCTTTGGATGCGCCATATCCTTAAAAAATCTTAAGAAGCTAACGACATTCCAAAGCTCGGAAGGAGCTGTCTGACATGCTAACCGTACAAAATGTGTCCAAACACTTCGGTAACTTCAGCGCGCTGGAGCAAATTAATCTTGAATTCAACAACGGCGTTTACGGACTGCTCGCTCCGAACGGAGCAGGAAAAACGACGTTGATTAAAATGTTAGTCACACTGCTGTACCCCAGTGAGGGTGAAATATTGTACAACGGTGAAAATATTATAAGGCTGGATGAACGCTATCGCGAGCAGCTCGGCTATCTTCCCCAGCATTTCGGCTATTACAAAAATTATAGTCCGCGGAAATATCTTCTGTATATTGCGGCTTTAAAGGGCATCGAGACCACTGCTGCGAAGTCCAAAATCGTGGAGCTGCTGAAGCTCGTTGCGCTTGAAGATGTGATCGATAAAAAGATGAAAAAGTTTTCCGGAGGCATGATCCAGCGTGTTGGCATTGCACAAGCGCTGCTGAATGATCCGCGAATTCTTATTCTGGACGAGCCTACAGCGGGTTTGGACCCGAAGGAACGAGCCCGTTTTCGCAATATGTTGACCAGCCTAGCGCGTAATCGAATCGTTATATTGTCTACACATATCGTGTCGGATGTTGAATCGATTGCGAATGAAATTATTTTGATCAAGGACAAACGTGTGCTGCATAAGGATTCCATTGCGAATATTTGCAGCCTCATCGACGGTATGGTGTATGAAACTACGGTTGATTTCGATGCTGCGGATGCATTTCGACATTCGTATCTGTCGCTTTCTGAGAAGCAGGAATCAGGTCGGATGAAATTTAGGTTTATAGGCACCGGACATCCTAAGCCTGATTGGAACCCATCAGCGCCAAGCCTTGAGGATGTATTCATCTACATATACCAGGATGAAGCTGCTGCGGAACAACCGGTATGAGCTGGAAAATTCGAGTTTGCGAGCTGAGAAAAGCGCTTCTCTCACCCGTCATTATCGCGCTGCTGCTGGTGTTTACCGCTTATAATCTATTCCTCATTGCTCAAGAGGCTTATAAAAAGGATGAAATGAGCATATTGAACGAGCTTGTTGCACAGTTCGGTTCCGAGATTACTAAGCCGATGCAGGAGGATTACAAGTCTTACTATTTGTCGCGACTGGACGATATGAACAAGCTGACGAATAAACGGACATCTCAAACGTATGAGATGCCCAGCGATTTTTTTGAATATGAAAATTATAAGCGTTACGTGACCGATCAACCGAATCTTTACAGCAGAGATGAGCTTGATTTGTTTAATGAGCTGCAAGTTATTCAAAATTATTATTATTTGATGCAAGACATCGATGATACCTATGCTGGGTTCAATATGAAGCAGATCGCCGAGGGCGAGATAAAGAAATATGGATTCAGCGGCTCGGCGGCTGATTTGGTGAGACAGCGGTATGACCACATTGCTGAGAGACTACAGCAGCTTATCGAAAGTGGCGAGCACAAGAATCTATTTTTCATTGGTCAAATCTATCAATCACATTCGATGCTGTTCAAAACGCTCATTGGATCTATTTTGCTGCAGCTGATGATTTTAGTTGTATTAATGACCGGGTATATAAGCAATTACGAATTTGAGCAAGGTACACATCTGCTGCACTACTCCACCAAACGAGGCAGAAAGCTGCAAACGGATAAGCTGCTTTCCTCCTTCGCAGCCAGCATAATCGTGACGACCGCTCTAACCGGAATATCCTTGTCCGCTTACTTCCTGACCTTCAGCTACAAGGGGCTTTGGAAGGTGCCGGTCAGCAGCTTTTTCAATTGGGAATTCGGCATGCCTTATCCTTATTTAACATGGCACTCGATGTCTTATATTACCTATTTAGGCTGTGCTATCGCGCTCATCTTTGTGCTCCTGCTTATCTTTACCGCCATTACCTTTGTGTTAACCGCAATTATTCGCAACAGCTACTTGGTATTTGGAGCATTTGCCATTCTTTTCGGCTCTTTTCTCCTAATTACCAACATCGTACCAAGAGATTTAAAGCTTATTTTATTTACAGGGTTTACTCCGTTTCATCTTGTATTGAATCCGAAAGCGTGGTTTACAGCAAGCGGCGCCTTCATGAGCCTTCCAAATAACGAATGGATTACAGCTGGCATTTGGCTGGCGCTGTTAACACTGTGCTGCTTCCTCTGCTTGCATCAATTTAAACGACAAAATATTAATTAGAAAGGAGCTCCTATGACAATCGTGCTGCATGAAATAAAGAAGGTATTTGGCCTGAGAATGGTCATTATGCTTCTAGCGATCAATGTTGTATTTTATTTTTTATTCATACAGTTTTATTTTCAACATTTTCCTAACGGAAATCCCGATACTGAAATTCATAAAGCCAGCATTGAGATGAAAAAGGATTATGGCACGCATATGGATAATGCTGAGTATGAGCTGTTTAGACAGAAATACGATGAAACAATCGAAAAAGCAGAACAATTCATGAAGACCGATCAGCAATTCATGGATGCTGGGATCACTACCTATGAGCAATTTTACAACAGTGATTATAACAATGAGCAACTGAACAAGCTCCATAATTATGCTGTATTCGAGTCGGATACCGAACTGTTCTGGGAGCTGCAAGCACGCAGGTACATGATCGAACGCTATGAAAATAGTGAAAAATATCCTTACAACGCATATGGCGAGGTTGATGCGAAACAGCAGAATAGAATGGAGAAACATGTTGCTTCCGATGAGGGTGACTCGATATTTACCGATGTTGTATTCAGCAATTATATGAGTTTAATCATCTACATGACCGTTCTTATCGGTTTAAGTATCCTCTTTATGGTTTCACCTATTTTTCTTCACGATAAACGAAGCAATCTTATTCATTTGCAATATACTGCGCGAATCGGACGAAGGCTTTTCTTGCGAAAGCTTACTGCAGCGATGATTTCCACACTCCTTATCGTAACCGTACAGCTTGGCGTCTTCTTCCTCATGTATAGCAGGCTGGGAACAGGATTATTTCTGGACTCGGGCATCAATTCAATATTTAATATAGGTTACTTTTGGTATGATCTCACATTCGGACAATACATTTGTCTGACTGTAGCAGCCATATATATGCTCAGTCTAATCACCGCCGTGTTTGCAGCATGGATCTCAAGCATGGCAACCAATTACATGGTCATCATCGGACTCCAAATCCCTTATGCTTTTCTGATGTTTGGATGGATGGAAAAATTACTAATCGGTAAACTTGCCGATATTTTATACGCGCAGTATGTGCAGCCGCTAACTTATTTGCTTCTTGCCGCCGGCGCAATTCTACTGTTTGTTCTTCGCTGGCGGAGTGAGCGACGAGCAGATTTGCTCGTATAACTGTTAGTTAAAATGCTGAGGCAGCCTAGAATTGAAAAGAAATATTTAGGCTGCCGCAGCCATAAAAAAATTAGGCTTTACAACAAAATGGAAATATATTATATTTGTATGCACAAACAACTTTTATGTAAAAATGAGGTAACTACGATGCTGGATACGTATTTAAAGGAATGCCTGTACTTCACTGCAAACCGATTGGGCAGAATTATTACGAAGATGGCAGAAGATGAATTTGCCGTTAGCGGCATGTCACCCACGGCTGCTTTTTTATTAATGGCTGTGTATGAGAAGGATGGCATCTCACAGAAGGAGTTAGGCGAGATTCTCCATCTCCAGCCCTCCACAGTGACCCGTCTGATTGAGAAGCTTGTTATCAAAGGGCTGCTCACCAGCCGAGTAGATGGGCGTTTATCACTTATTTCCGCCACCGAGAAAGGCAAAGCATTAAATGACACGATTAATGAGTGCTGGATGAATTTGCGTAAACGTTACGCCTTATTGCTCGGGGAAAAAGAAAGCGAAGAGCTGTCCTTTCAACTATGTGCGGTAAGTGATCAACTAGAAAATAAAGAATGACAACATCTTCTTTATTTAAGAAAACATTTGCTTGTGCAAACAAGTATAACTGTTTTGTTGAATATAAATAAAAACGCAAAGGAGAGATTTTATGAGAAACAAACCTATTTTGATCATTGGAGGCACCGGTAAAACGGGTCGCCGCGTAGCAGACAGATTGAGCGCTCGTGGACTGTCCGTACGAATCGGCTCCCGCTCAAGTGATCCTTCGTTCGATTGGGGATATCCGTCAACATGGGCAGCGTCCCTGCAAGGCGTAGAGTCTGTGTATATTACGTACTACCCCGACTTAGCGCTTCCCGGTGCTGCCGCATCGATCGGTGCTTTCGCTGATCTAGCAGTGAAACAAGGAATCAAGCGCTTGGTACTCTTGTCCGGCCGAGGTGAAGAAGAAGCTCAGCTTAGTGAGAAAGCATTGCGCGACTCTGGCGCTGACTGGACGATTTTGCGGGCGAGCTGGTTTTGTCAAAATTTCAGTGAAAGCTTCCTGCTGGACTCCGTACTCAGCGGAAGTGTTATACTCCCTGCCGCGGACGTAGCTGAACCATTCGTCGACGCGGATGACATTGCCGATGTCGCAGTTGCAGCGCTGACTGAGGATGGCCATATCGGCAAGCTTTATGAGCTGACTGGCCCGCGTGCGCTTACCTTTAAGGAAGCTACCGAAGAAATTGCGAGAGCCTGCGGCAGAGATGTCCGCTACGTACAGGTAAATTCCGAGCAGTTTATCTCTGCGCTTGCGCAGCAGGATATGCCTGATTACGTTCTCGCGTTATTGACTGAGCTATTTACTAAAGTGCTGGATGGACGCAATTCACACCTGACAGATGGCGTTCAGCTCGCTCTAAACCGTGAGCCTCGGGATTTTGCCGACTACGCTCGAGACACCGCAGCTGCAGGTATATGGGGGGTTCCAAATGTTTGATCGCTCCATCATTGTCTTAACCTTTTTCTCTGCTCTTGGCTCAGGTTTGATGGCAGGATTGTTTTTTGCCTTTTCGACGTTCATGATGACCGCTCTCTCGCGTCTTCCTGCAGCGCAAAGCATTGCCGCAATGCAGTCCATTAACCTCGTTATACTGAACCCGTTGTTTGGTCTATTGTTTTCTGGGACAGCGTTAGCAAGCATCTTACTTGCGATCACCTCTTTTTTCCGATTAGGTGAACCCGCGGCAACCTATTTGCTTGCCGGCAGCCTTCTCTATCTCATTGGCTCCGTGCTAGTAACGATTGTATTTAACGTACCTTTAAACGATATGCTCGCCTCAGCGGATCCAAGTGTTGCAGGTTCCGAATTATGGACGCGTTATGTTGCGAGCTGGACGCCATGGAATCATGTGCGAACCATTTCCACCCTTGCGTCGTTGGTTTGTTTTATTATAGCGTTCCGACATTCGAGCTAACGGTGGTACTTAAAGCTTCTTTTCAAAGCAAAGGCTTGAATCGCAGGAAATATATTCACCATATCTATCAATTTCATAATAATGATGTTTTTTATAAAAATGAAGCGCTTCTGGCTGAGGAGCCCCTGCTTCCAAACGGATATATTGATAATTCATATCCTTCGCTCTGGCTTCTAAATCATTCAAAACTTGTGCGGCTATGCCGTTCCTTCTAAATTCGGGGCTGACATAAAATCGTTTCAATTCTATATACTCATCATCCAGCGGTTTTATGGCTCCACAACCAACCGCTTCTCCTTGCTCGTACGCAACCACAAATACAATTTGCTCAATTCCAGGATCACTAAAATCTACTGTAAATACTTCCTCTGCCGTATATCTTTGCGCTAAATCCTCATCCAGCTTCTGAATAAGCCTGTGTAAATCCTTATCGTTATGTGATACTTGAACAATCTCCACTGTCATTTCTGCACGTCCTCTAGTTTGAATGGTTTGCCTGGTTATCAATCGATAATACTAGTCCTCTATTATTTTACAGAATTCGCTTCACCCTTGCCACCCTAAAGCTAACTACAAAAGTAAAGAAAGCTCTCATGGATTATACCATGAGAGCTTTCTTTTGGGCGGTTTCATGAGATTTCGCTTAAATCTACATCACACATTCATTTCAAACTGATGACTAACCTCTTATTTGCCACCGTGCAGCCAGACGGTTTGCCTTCCAACTGGACTGCTAGCAGCCTATAATTCATCTGTAGAAAACGATTGAGGATGCTCCATGCCTGTTTTACTGTCCTTTAAAAGCTTTCAAAAACTGAACGGCTTTGCTAATATCCGCTTCTGGGCTCGTACCAACTTCACGCTCGATCGTCAAATAACCTGTATAGCCAATTTCCTGAAGCGCTCGCAAATATGCCGGCCAGTCTACAGTACCATCACCAAGCGGCACTTCGCGGAACGCAGAACCTGTTTCGGCCATCGCAGCAATTTTCTCATGGTCGAGGGCAACCTCGTAGCCATAATCGCCATAAACGTCGCGCGGATCAACATCTCCCAGCTTCACGCCGTCCTTCGCATGCGTATGAACGATATAATCCTTAAGCGTGTAAACGCCTTGAACAGGATCATCTCCCGTAACCATAACCATGTTGGCAGGGTCAAAGTTAACAGCTACGCCTTTGGTGCCAAGACCATCAAGAAACGACTTCAAATGCGCAGACGTCTCAGGTCCTGTCTCAATCGCAAAATAAGCGTTCATATCATTCGCGAATCTAGCTAGCTCTTCACATGCCGCATGCATCGTCTCATAAACACGGCTGTTTTTGTCGCTTGGAACGATACCGATATGCGTCGTAATAATGTTTGTTCCAAGCTCCATGCCAAGCTCCATAATCCGTTTGGATTTATCGATTTTCGCACGGTTTTCTGCCGGGTCCTGAAAACCATGGCCGCCCAAATCGCCAACTAGAGCGGAAATATCAAGGCCTAGCCCATCAATATAAGACTTCCATTCTTTTCTTGCAGCTGCGTTCAGGTTAGCAGGGTCCAGCTCGCCATGTACCGCATACATTTGCACGCCATCCGCACCAACCTGCTTCGCTTTAAGCAAACCTTCCTTTACACCAACCTGAAAGCTATCCACGATAACGCCGATTTTGTTCGTAATGATAGGTGATGTCATCTTCGAGTCACTCCTTCGTTTAAATTTCGTTCCATACACGTCTTACGAATTCAAAGCCAAGTCTCGTTCCAAGACGGCAATCTTCCAAGCCTTCAAACTCGATGGAAATATAATCATCATAGCCGCTTTCTTTCACAGCACGCAGTACTTGCGGCATTGCGATGTCACCATGTCCGACGATTGCTCCCCGAAGCCAATTGCCGCCTTTGGATTTAAACCAGCCTTCACCCGGATTTTCGGTAGATGGACGATAGTAGAAATCTTTAATATGGACCATAGAAGCCAGGCTGACATTGTTTTTAACAGCAGCAAGAGGATTCTCATCCACACAAAGGAAGTTCCCGACATCAAGCGTTGTCTTGAAGTTTGGACGATCTACAACCTCAATGAGTGCCTGTACCCGGTCGCTATGTTGTATAAAATAACCGTGATTTTCTACACTTGTTGTAATTCCAAACGTTGCTGCATAATCCGCAACTGCTTGGCAAGCCTTCGCTAGCTTTGGCAGCTCCAACAAGAAGTTAGAAATGGATAGGTTTTGCGATGATGCCACGTCGTGACGCATCTTCTTCACACCAAGTGCTGCCGCAATATCCACTTCACGCTTCAAGCGGTCAAGCTCCTGCTCGAATTGTTCTTCATTTAATCCGGAGAAGTTTGCACCTACCGCATAATTCGATATTTCAATACCGCTTTCCTGCGCTTGCTTCTTAATCACTTCGATCAGTTCCGGATTTTCAGTAAGGTTAAAGCCAAGCGGTACAATTTCAACATGCTCTCCGCCAATGGATGCGATATATACGATAACATCCTGTATCGTCATTTCGCCCGTTCTCAGTGCATTATATAAGCTGTATGTGCTGATTCCTAATTTCATAGACGCACTTCCGCTCCTTTTGCTGCGGATTCATAAATGCCGACTAATATCTTCATAATTTCCACGCCATCCGCCACTGGGCTGATTGGCTGTTTTCCGTTAGCAACACAATCAACGAAGTGGTTGATTTCATTTTGAAAAGCGCCAACAAAATCAAAGCCAGCGTGATCCGTCTGCGGATATACGTTTAAGATCGTGTCATTTTGCTCTGTTACAATAACGGTTTCCGGATCGATCTCAAAACCGCCCTTTTCCCCATACAGCTTAACTGTGTTTTCATTAGACTTGGCATGCAGCGTGAAGCTGACATCTACGAGCAGCGATGCGCCATTCTCGAAGCGAATAAGTGCATTCGCTAAATCCTCAACTGTATTTTTCTCCGCATCGTAATCCGCCGCTTGGTAGAAGCTTAAGTTTTTTACATTGGCACGATTGCCAAGCTTGCGATACGTATTGGCACTAACGGATACCGGCTTCGGACGTCCCATCAAATACCAGCAAAGATCGATAACGTGTACGCCAATATCAATAAGCGGTCCGCCGCCTGAGCGCTCAATGTCGGAGAACCATCCGCCTGGATTTCCAAGGCGTCTGAGCGTTGATGCTTTGGCAAAATAAATTTCACCGAACTCGCCTCTGTCAGCCATCGCACGAATCAATTGTGCACTCGTATCGTATCTGCGGACGAAGCCCACTTGAAGGAGCTTGCCGGATTGCTCTACAGCCTCTTGCACAAGAAGCGCATCTTCAACCGTACGGCAAAGCGGCTTTTCTACGAGCACATGCTTGCCAGCTTTAAGAGCCGCAATGCTGATTTCAGCATGCGTATTGTTCCACGTACAAATGCTGACCGCTTCAATAACTGGATCGGCGAGCAGCTCGTGATAATCCGTATAAATTTTTTCGGCGCCATATTTCTCAGCTGCGGCTTTTACGCGCTCTTCATTTAAATCGCAAACCGCGTAAATGTTCGCATTAGGATTTTTCTTATAGGAATCTAGATGAGATGATGAGATAGAGCCTGTTCCAATAACCGCGATTTGTATCGGTTTCATTGCTAATCTCTCCTTATGAATTCTAATAGTAAGGTTTTGCATGTCTACACTTTCGTATTATAATGGTTTCAACCTGCAACTCCATGTAAAGCTGTGCGGTTTGTTTGTACAATTGTGCTATCCTACTGAGGAGGTCTTTCAAGTTGGAAAAATTCGAAGAACTGCGTGAGCCTATGGACATGCCAGACCCTCATTTTCCGATAAAACTGCATCACAACACCTTCGACCAGCAGGGAATGGTCATTTTCCCGCATCATTTTCATGAACATCTTGAATTTTTATATTTTGTGTCGGGCAAAGCCTCGATAGAGTGCGGTTCTACTACGATAACAGCATCCGCTGGCGATCTCATCGTCGTGAACAGCAATGAGCTTCACTACGGAATTAGCCTATCATCAGATTTGTACTACTATGCGCTCATCGCCGACATTTCCTTGCTGCACAGCCAGTCGGTGGATGCTGCCGAAACGAAGTTCATTACGCCCATTACGCAGAACCGCCTTCTGCTGCAAAATTATATTGGCGACGACAGCAAAGTAACATCCTGCATGCATGCCATCATCAATGAGCTCGAACAGCGCGAGTTCGGTTACGAGCTGGCCATAAAGTCCGAGCTCTACCGCCTGTTGACGCTGCTGCTTCGCGGTCATGTCGCTACCGTGCTCACCAAAGACGAATATGCAGAGCGTATGAAGAACATTGAGCGCTTCGCACCTGTCTTCAAGCATATTGAGGACAGCTACAAGGATGAGCTTTCGGTGGACCAGCTGGCAAGCATGGCAAACCTCAGCCGTTACCACTTTAGCAGATTGTTCAAAGAGCTGAGCGGTCATACCGTTACAGAATATATAACGATGACTCGGCTCGGCAAAGCCGATTATTTGCTGCGTCACAGTCCACTTACCGTGTCTGAGGTTGCAACAGCGACAGGCTTCAACGACATTTATTACTTTAGCCGTACGTTCAAAAAACACAAAAAAGTTTCCCCGTCCTCGCTTCGGGGAAACTAATTAGGCTACTTCTATTGTTAACTACTCGTTCAAGTAAGTGGTCACCTTGTTCTGGATCAGCTTCGCAACTTCTTCAGCAGACTTTTGTTCGCTAAAAAATGAGCTGGCCTCATCTCCTACAATAGAAAACACTTTACCGTCCACATCTGAATAGTTATCCGCTGTACTAATCAGTTCCTTAAATTGATTAAATTGTTCATCGGTTACCTGCGGCACTTTCCCGTCCGGAAGCTTGTACGTTCCACCTTTAATTTGTTGCTGAATCTCATTCAGCTGTTTTTCATTCACAGATTTCAGTAATGAAAACCCTACTCTATCTTGCAAAGATTGTCCTTCCACAGATAACAAGAAGGAAATAAACTTCCAAGCTTCTTCTTTAACGGGAGATTGGGCTTGAATGGCGAACCGGGAATAAGTAATAATCCTTGTTCCGCCTTTTTGTTCCGGTTTTTGCAGCAGCTTCGGATTTGAGAAATAGAGTAGAGGAGCATTAATAAAGTCTGCCGGCGATTCAATAACAATGGAATGGAACATTTGCTTACCGATATCAGCATGTTCCGCAGTCATAACTTTATTATCAAACATCCCTTTAATTTGTTGCATCGCCTCCATAAATAATGGAGAGTCGAACTTTGCCTCTTTCGCTGCATGATCCACAAACTCTGAATATTTATCTATAAGCATTTCTTGCAGGAGCATTTCCGGCGGGTCATTTGCCATAGCATAGCGGCGTTCCGGCCCATTCTCCCCCAATACCTTCACAGTCTTCTCGAACTCTTTCCACGTCCAATTTTTATCGTCAATATCCGTGTTCCCTAGAATGTCCCCATCGCCAATGAATGCCCGCAAGGAGAAACCAAAAGGCATAGTATACATACCATCATTCGACTTTAATTGATCCAAAATATTCATTTGCAAGTCGCTCTTATTTATCGTTTTGTCCTTCTCCATAAGCTCATCCATATTTAGAATAAGCTTCTTGCTCACATAATCTTCTATAGGCAAGCTGCTTATATCAAAAATATCCGGTCCTTTCCCTGAAAGGAGCGCTGCGTTCGTCGTTTTTGTATATTTTTCATATTCCTCTGTGACTTGAATTTGAATATCGATGTCCGGATACTTATCTTCAAACTTTTTTTCTGCCGTCTGCAAAAATATGCTCGGTTGTCGCGCTGCCAATGTAACGACCGTTTTCCCCTCACTGCTTCCGGGCTTATTCGCGCTTTCCAACTCCTCGCCGCCCCCAGAACTGCATGCGGTCATGACTAGCATCAAAACCATAATAAACAGCATCTTTTTCATGGTATACATTTCTCCTATCCTTTTCTCTTCTACTTGCTTTACTACTGCAGGCGAACACGATTTCCGTCTTGAAGAGGCTCGCTGCTCTGCAAAATAATCAGTTCATCCTCATATAGGTTATCCGCTTGAATCATCGTTACTATGTCGTTTTTTTCGCTGAAAGGAACTCTGACCTTACGGACAACATAGGCATTGCCTAATGCTCCCCTTTGCACTTCAAGCTTATTGATGAAAATGCCTTCTTGATCCTTATGAATAGCCTCATTGGAGATGAGCAATCCCTCTTGCTGCGAGCGTGCATCCAGTTTAATTTTTGCCTGTTCACCTCCTTTCAGCTCTGAATTTGCGACTTTTATGCGAAGAATATGTTGTGAAACCGTTTTGGTCTGACCAGTATCTTCACTAGATGAGCTATTTGTACGGGGTTCTGCATTTACTACCTCATCAATCATGCCGCCCAGCATATGTGTCTGTTGTTTCTGAGCAGTATCTACCTCGACTTCTATCTTCACTCCGCTTGATAGCCCGAAGCTTGTGAGCAGCCTTGAATCAACTGTTATATCCAAGCGATAACCAAGACTGCTGTTCGAAATAACAACATCAGGTTCTCCTGTTGGTGCTAACCCTTCGACAGCATTCAATTGCGTAATAATGCCATCAAAAGGAGCTGTAATTTCTTTTTGGCTTATTAGCCGCTCTTTCAAATCGTCAATTTTACGTTGCTGCGTGCTAAGATCAAGTTTCATCGTTTCAAGATCCCGTCTTGCTTTCCGAATTTTCAGCTCATCCCCTTCAATCATTGTTTGGATGAACTGATCTTGCATATTTTGCTGCTCAATTTTCTGCTTGTCCAAATTGGTTTTCTCATCTAACAGTTCTCGCTCGGCGGATTTGCTGTCGTAGAGAATGAGCTTTTGCCCCTTCGTTACTCGATCGTTTTCTTTCACGAGGACCTTTCGGACTTTCCAACCAGCAGGGTTCGATAATTTGGCTTGGGCGATCGGTTGCAAAATACCGCTGCCTTCGAGCGACAAGGCAAGGCTGCCCTTGACTGGTTTTTCCGTACTTACTTTCGGCAATGCCAGCGACTGCAGCGTATTGCTAAGAAGCGTAAAAAATAGTAACAGTCCCATCAGAATAAAAAATACAACTAAAATGTTTCGTTTGCGCCTGCGATCTGGTGGCTCTTTTTCCAGCTCCATCTCCCATCTTTCCCCCTAACCTTTAATTCCGGACAATTGAATGCCTTCGATGAAATATGTTTCCGCATAAAGAAACAGCAGCATCATCGGAGCCATGAAAAGCATAGATGCAGCGAAAGCTATCCCCATCTCACCATTCAACCTAGATAAAAACACCGATAGCGGCTGCATAAATGGATCGTCCAAAAAAATAAGCGGCTGCTCTACCATATTCCAATAATCAACAAACAAGAGAATCACAAGCGCAGCCAGACCCGGTTTGATCATCGGAGTAATAATCTTAAAAAAAATTCGCAAATGTCCAGCTCCGTCCATTTTGGCCGCTTCTATGTAAGCATAGGGAATATCAAGCATGAACTGTCTGAGCATAAACACACCAAAAGCCGCGAATATGCCAGGTAATATAATCGCATTCGGATTATTCAGGAGCCCTAGCTTATCCGCCATAATATAATTGGGCACTAGCGTGACTTGGAACGGCATGAGCATTGTCAGGATATAGACGAGAAACAAGTGTTCTCGACCGCGAAATTTCAGCTTTGAGAAAGCGTACGCAGCAAGCGCTGCTACGAGGGTTTGTCCTATGATGATTGGCACGACTAAAAATACCGAATTCCAGAACATCATCAAATATCTCGGACTGCCCACCAACACGTTGTAAAACTGCTCCAGGGTCAATTGATCCGGCAGCAATTTTAAATTTACAAAAGGATTTTCTCTTCCTGCCTCCACTTTTTCTATTTGCCCTATGGGACTATAATTGATGGCAATTTCTTGCTCTGTCATGAATGAGTTTGTGAACGTAATCACAATGGGAAACAACAATAAAACTGCTATTGTACACATGACTCCCGTTAACACTATTTTTTGTACTACTTTTACAACTAGCACAGCCTTCCTTCCCCCTACTCCATGTACTGCCGAAAACGGCGTTCCATCACAAACAAACCCATGACGATCAGAAGAATACATCCTGCCATCAATGTCGCGGCGGCTGTCAGCTTTTGAATATTAAGCGACGTGAACATATTGTTCATGTAATGCTGCATCATGTATATGCTGTCATGCGGATATTCGCCTGCGATCAAATACGTTTCCCGAAATACTTTAAACGAATTAATGATCGACATAATAACTACAAAAAACATCGTGGATGTTAAATAGACCAGCGTAATACTACGAAACTGCCTTAACCGCCCTGCACCTTCAATCTGGGCGGTTTCATAATAATCCTTAGGAATTTGTTGCAGTCCCGCCAAAAATAAAATGACGTTATATCCGATGTTCTTCCATAGATAAACGATAATGATTACGTTTCGGGCCGCATCGGTTTTCATCCAATCCACCCGTTCAAATCCGAACCCGGCAAGCCATGCGTTCAAAGAGCCGTTCCAATCGAACAGCATCTGCCAAATGAGTAGAATCGAGGCGACAGGGACGACAAGTGGCAGCACATAGGCAGTGCGCAGCCAATTTCGCAAATATATAYTTTTATTTAAAATGATGGCAAGACCTAACGACAGCACAAGTATAAGCGGAACACTCACCACGCTGAAATAAAACGTATTGGATGACGCTTTTCGGAAGGAGTCGCTCGCAAATAGCTCGCGGTAATTATCTAATCCAACAAACTGGCTATCTACCGTACTATCCATAAAAGAATAGAATACTCCAATGGCAAACGGAATCAGGTAAAATAACGCAAACCCGAAAACGCTCGGCACGAGAAATAGCAAAGCCGCTGAGGAATCCTTTCTGAACCACTTTTTCATATGTTTCCCTGCAATGAAGACATGCCAAAAACCCCACTTCTTCATTCTTCGTTCCACCTCCCATTCGTACATTTAGAATAGGGGTGAATGATAAAAGAAAAAGTAGGGTAAACATAAAATTTTCCTTAAATGAATATTATTATGATTTCTAGCTGCCATCAGATCCTTTATCATGTGGCAACCGAACTTCAAGAATCGTATGAATAAAATTGCTCTCTGCTGAAATAGTGCCTTGATGCTGCATCGTTATGTTTTTCGCAATGAACAGGCCGAGTCCTGTACTTCCTTCTTGATAGGTTCTAGATTTATCGCCGGTATAAAACATATCAAATATATGCGGCAGTTCTTCCTCTGGGATACAATCTCCGTAATTGACAATGTGCACGACCACTTCTTCTCCATCAAGTTTGCCGTTTATATCGATAAACTTGCCGTCTTTTCCATAACGGATTGCATTCGTCAGAAGATTTTCAAATACGCGTGCCAATAAATCCCCGTCACCTCGTATGTTCAAATGCAGAGCGACATTCAGCCTTGTTGTGAGGTGGTTTTTCTCAAAAGCAGGATATAATTCCTCGTTTAATTGAATGAGAAGCTCGCTAAGATCGACTTGTTTTTTTACAATCTTATTTTTTCCGTAATTCATTCTCGTAATTTCGAATAATTCATCTATGAGTTTYTCCAAACGTTGAGATTTTGTATAAGCTATGCTCGTATAGTGGTTTACTTGTTCTTTGGACAGTTGATCATCCTGAAGGATGAAATCTAAATAACCTAAAACAGAAGTTAGCGGTGTACGCAAATCATGAGCTAAATTCAACACCAATCGTTCCTTGCTGTTTTCTTCAAAATCTCCTCTTTCCAAGGCCAGCTTTAATTTTTCGCTTGCTAAATTTATGTCTCTGGCAATATCCCCAAACTCATCTTTGGATGAAATGTTAATGTGGTTGTGAAAGTCGCCCTTCGCCAGCAGGTTAATTCCCCCCGATATTTCATGAAAATACGCTGAATATCGTTTAGTAAGCAGAAAGAAAAACCAAATGGAAAGAGGAATAAATAGGATAAGAAAAAAGTTTACATCTCCAATATCTCTTATGAAGTAACGAACTTTAGTAAAGCTATCCTCTACTTTAGTCGTATAATAATAGAGTTGGAGAACTTTATATATCGAATAGGTGATTACCCCGGAAAATAGCATACTTAGACCAAAAAGTAGAATCATTTTTGAGCGAAAGCTGCGGATCATTTTAGCCATAGAAGCTATAACCTACTCCCCAGACGGTTTTGATCAACTTATTTTTATGTGAGTCTTCTCCGAGTTTTTTCCTTAAGGTGCGGACATGTACCATGACCGTATTGCTTCCTTCATAATAAGCTTCACCCCACACCTGTCGAAATATATGTTCTGAGCTATATACTTTCTTCGGATTACTAGCTAGCAAATACAAAATATCAAATTCTTTCGGCGTTAATCCGATAGGCTTGCCATAAAAAGCGACTGTTCGTTCTTCTAGGCAGATGACTAATCCTCCAGCCTCCAACAAGAGACTGTTAACTGGAGCTACTTGGTTAAACTGCGTAGAACGCCGGAGTTGAGCGTTCACACGCGCTATCAATTCCATAGGATTAAACGGTTTCGTTACATAATCGTCCGCTCCTCTTACTAGCCCTGTAATCTTGTCGAGATCAGACGACTTGGCACTTAAAAAAATGATAGGTATATGATGTTTTAGCCTAATTTGTCTCGTTGCTTCATACCCATCCAACTTTGGCATCATAATATCTAAAATCGCTAAATCGATCGAACGCTTCTGAACAGCATCTACAGCTTCTTGGCCGTTAGAAGCTTTGACACATTGGTAACCTTCTTTCTCTAAGTGCAGCTCGATCAAATCGATAATCTCCGTATCATCGTCAGCTATCAGAATTGTAATTGGCTTCATGCTCTCCGCTCCCTACAAAATGTCAACGTTCCATTACTTTCGCCCAAAATCAGCTTTAATTTCACCCCACTCCTCGGTGTTCCATTTCAACACTTTAGTCGTGTATGTATTCGTGTGCAGCCATTTCACCGCTTCATCCGTTAGCTCCCATATTTTTGCGGTGGATGCGTCCCTTTTTAAGGTGGAGGCTACCTTCTTATTACGTAGCCAACTCAGAGCCGTTCTAGAATCACTATAGATTGTCTTCGTGCTGCCCTTCTCCTTCAAGTACCTAAGTGCATGAACCACAGCGATAAATTCACCTAAATTGTTCGTACCATTCGGAATGGGCCCGACATAAAACAAAATTTCGCTCGTTTGTGTGTCCACACCCTTGTACTCGACAGGCCCTGGGTTCCCTCGCGTTCCTACGTCAACAGAAATACTATCGTAGTCAATAGAAGCCGTTTCTTCCTGAAGCAGTACAGGCTGCTTTACGCTGCTCCCTGTTTTTGCGCTCGAAGCAGCAGCTTTGCCTGAGCCTGTCCCCCAATGACTGCGCCAGCCGTCTTGGAAAGCTTTTTCCGCCAGCGGCTTCGTCTCGAAAGATTTAAACTTCGCATCCTGTACTCCACTAACCTGCGCTTGGCACTCGGGCCATGAAGTGAATATCCCTGTTTTCTTGCCAACCCAGACGACATAATATTTTCCTTTTGCCATTTACCAAAATACCACCTTTGTTAAAGTCCTTATTCATACTTTCTTTCCTGCTGCTTATATTCGAATAAAACGCGATATTACATTTAGTTCTATCTATTATAAAACGTCCATGCCTTAAAGCAACTATGCTCGATAACCTTCGTTTTTATTTGGTCTGCCCTTAGACGTTATGGTGCATGAAAGCAAATATCCCAGTCCCAACAAACAAAGCGGAATCGTCGGATAAAAATATCTTGGCGTAGGCGAGAAGGGAAGATACAGCAGTATGCTAAACACGGCGAGCAATGCAATCATCATATACATCGCATTTCTTCTTTCATGGATAATGATCTTTACGAGTCCACCCAAACCAATGACCATAACGATCATATGCAAAATGGTTATCAGCTTGGAAAATAGCTTATTTACTGTTATATATCCTAAACCCGGAAAAATCTCACTAATATAAATTAGCAGCTTGCCCCAGCTGTACCAGCTCAGGTAAGTGAAAAACTCATTGCGGAAACCATTGATAATTCGCTCATAAGCTATTCTCCCCATTTCCGCGGGATCTTGTTTAACGTCTACATGAGGACTCCGTTCAAAAGGATAAGAACCCCATAACAACGGATTTCCCGTCTGCTCCGCGAGCAACAGCACCTTATCTAAGGTCATCCAATTGCGAATCCACCAGGGCAGCATCATTACAGCAAATCCGATCGTAATAACGGAAATCGCTTTTAGCACCGCTGCCATTCCATATTTTCTGCCGTATACCGCTACACCAGCTAGCAAAACAACTATAAAGGGAACGATCGTTGGCCGGATCAGTACACAAATGCCGAAGACTACACCTAGTGATAGAAACCATCTAAGCTTTGTCTCCTGTGCACACCTCACTAAAAGATAAATAAATATTAGAAAAAATAAACCGTATAACGTTTCTGTTAAAAGATACATTGGCGATAAAATAAACGTGGGATGCAATAAATAACAAGCCATCATAAACAGGCTAATGCCCGTATGCGCAAACATCCGTCTCGCAATCCCATACATGATAACTGCACATATAAGCTGAATCAATATTTGCAGCGCCTGAATTTGTACGACTGGGGGACGATCTCCCGCATATCCAAATACGGCATAACAGCCAGCCAAAAAAAGAGGATAACCTGGTGTTGTAAACGCATTAGGTTTTTCTGAATAAGCATATGGCGCATATCCGTAAACGCCCTCGTGAAGCAGCTGCAGCACCATTTTATTATAGCCAACCTCGTCACCCGTCAGCTTTTTATCCCAATCCGTATAATAACAGCGAAGCAGCAAGCCTAGTACAAGCAATATGGTGAAAATGACCGTTTTGGTTCTGATAGCCATATCGTCTTCAACCCTTTTTTAATATATTGTACGATATCTAAACTTCCTTACATTTCCAAATGACCACACTTGAACGATTGTAGCATTATTATAATCTTGCAGCCAATGAAGTTTTTTTCATAAAAACACAAAAAAGGCTGCTCCTCTTGGCATGTTGCCTTTGGAGACAGCCGTCATTTATTATCCATTCGCATTTTACTTTATACGAGTACTTTACTGAAAATCCCATCAAAATAAGCCTGCAAATCGACTTTTATCGGCATAAAATAAATGTGGCTGTTCGTCTTCTTCGTAAACGCTAATGCTTGCCTCGCAAAATCGATATTCCACTCAAGCGTCGGTTGAAAATCAGCAGGGAATACAACATGATTTCTTGTTTCCCAATATTTTTGCGATTTGTCCGATACGACCGGCGATACGCCCCAGAAAATTTCGGAGCCCTTCAGCATATCTGAATACTGCTCCATCAAGCTCAGATCAAAAAATGGCTGCGTGAAGAAACCGTCTGCTCCCGCTTCAAGCTTCTTTTGTGCATACTCATATTCCTCATCCATGCTGCTACGATAAGGATCTATCGCTGAATACACCTTAATATGGGGGTAATCCTTCTTGATCTTGGCGATCAAGTCTAAACAAGTCGTCGGATATTATTGCATATTAATACATATTAACGAATTTTAATTCAAATTACCAATCAATTTAATAGCAGCTTGCTATCATTTTCTCTTATAAAGGGTAGTAGTTGCTCTGGTATTACGAAATATTACTTAGTCGAAGCTTGCAATAGCTCATCGATATGGAATAAAGAAATGTAGGTTAATCCCGCCTCTTCGAGATTCCTCCTGCCCAGCGGCTCTCGTTCAATCACCGACATAACGGACTTGATCTCAGCCCCATATTTCCTCAGATCATCCGTGCTGATAAGAATCTGCCCTCCTGTTGTAACCACATCTTCAATAATACAGACCTTTTTCCCTGCTATATGTATACCTTCAGCAAGCTTACAGGTACCGTATTTCTTTGCTTCTTTTCTTACAAATGCTGCAGGTATACCTGTTTTCAGTGAAAGAGCTGTTGCAATCGGAATGCCGCCCATCTCGAGCCCTGCCAATACTTCGGTATCGCTGGGTACTAACGGAGCCAGTTTCTCTGCAATTTCTGCCAAAAGCTTAGGATTGGACTCAAATAAGTATTTATCAAAATAGTGATTCGAAACTTGACCTGAACGCAGCTTAAACTCTCCCTCTAAATAGGCTGCTTCATAGATTGCTTTCGCCAATTGTTCTCTCATCATTTCTAAAACACTCCTTCGCGTTTTTAAGTATAAAAAAAACACTAAAGCAGCAATCGCTTTAGTGTTTCATATAAGAATGGAAATATAAAAATGATAATCGAGGTCTTTCCCGAAGCGCCTCTATCATCGTCTTCATACCTCCACCCCTTCCAGTCATTCCTATTATTGTAAAGGTGAATTTACCATTTTACAACTAATTTTTCATAGATGGGGAAAAGAGCTATAGACAAGCAATGACTCTAGACACCTGCAGATCGTTTTTCTTTTCCTCTAATGTAAACCATGCGATTCCTTTCAATACCTGCTCATCAGCAGAGAGCTCAGGGTCTACTCCAAGCTGCGCCTCTTCCTTCGCATCAACGGTAACAAGATAGCAATAATCCGGCCCTAATGAATATTCCGCTTCAAATAGTAGTCTTTCCGCTTTGCCGTTTAGACAGACTTCTTCCTTAACCTCACGAATAACCGCATCCTCATTCGTTTCCCCAGCTTCTACGCCACCGCCGGGCAATGTCCAGAAGCTCCGATTCTCGAGGGGATGATCTTGAAAGACCATCAAAATTTTCTCATCACGAATAATTGCCGCACAAACCCTCGGTCTTAGCTCCATTTTAGCTTTCCTCCGTTATTTCCATTGTTCAACTAAATGTCTAATTTCTATTAAGTCCTTCACCTTCGCGTCATACTCAAATGACTCCGTATAATAGTTGTCTTCCTTCCATATTCCCTTCATACCTGTCGCTTTGCTCGCAGTGATGTCATTGACTGGATGGTCTCCAACATAAACACATGCCTCTGTCGCCACATTCAGTTTTTCCGCAGCTCGCAGGAATATAGCGGGATCAGGCTTGCGAAGGCCTTCTCGCTCCGAAATAAGAATTTCATCAAAATAATGAGCGATTTGGAGGGCCTGAATATTGCTCGCTTGAAAGACCCCGAATCCGTTCGTAATCATTGCCAGCTTATAGCCTTTTTCCTTAAGGCCATCGAGCAGTTCTATCATATTAGGAAATGAAACCGCATGATTTGAGAAACCTTTTTTATAGTCGTCTAGCAACTCATTCCAATCCAGCCTTAGCTCAAACTCTCGTATGAGCTCCTGGTATACTTTGTCCTTCCAAACATAGCCACGACTGTCTAATGCGATGAACCTTTTAATATAACTCTCTTTATCCACCTCGACGTTCGGTCTAATCAATCTCTCGAATTGCTCCTCTACGAACTTCAATAAGGAACGATCACGATCCAGCAGCGTACCGTCTAAATCAAAAATAACGGCTTGAATCATGACTTAACGCTCTTCACTGCTTTTTTGACGCCGCCAAACAGCTGAACCGTTAATTCTGGTACAGATCCGGTTTCGGTATAAGTAATCTTTCCGTCCATTCCATTCAAGAAAAACAGCAGTTCTCCCTCTACTGCGGAATAAGGACAGAGCTCAAATTTAAACCACGTATTTTGGGTGAGATAAAACTTCTCTTGCTCTTGCGAAATGATTAATGGCGAGCCTGGCTCCCCTTCCACATCGTAGCTGCCAATGAGATTGTTATACTGATTGATTTTCAGCTTGATCGGCGTATGCGATATCGGAAGCTGCACTTCTTCGCCCAAAACAAGCCGCGCCAGCTGCTGACTAATCGCTCCTACCTGCGTCGTTACTAGATTAGATAAAACGATTACCGTTACATCTTCTTTTTTATAATGCCTCATTTCGGTTAAGAAACCATTAATGCCTCCGCCATGACCGATAACTTTCCTGAGGCTGCCCATAATTTCTTCCTCATATATAGATAATCCGTAGCCATATGTATCTTTGAAAGGTGTCGTCATGCTCGCATAAGCCTTCTCGCTGATCTGCCTATGTGAATGCAGCGCCAGTCCCCAAATATAAAGGTCCTCAACGGTCGAATACATGCCTCCAGCACCGGATGGAATAGTCATTTCCAGAAACTCTGCATTCACTACTTCACCCCAAACCTCGTAGCCGGATGCACGGTTTTTCAATATTTTTTTAGCATGATCATAACCGGTATTTATCATTCCGAGCGGCTTCAATATGGCATGGTAAATATAGTCCTCGTAGGTGCGTCCGGATATTTTCTCGATAATTGCTGTAAGAAGCACGTATCCTGAATTGCTGTAATCAAACTTCTCCCCCGGTTCAAACAACAAGGGCTTGTCTGCAAATCTGGCAATGAGGTCGTCTGTAGAAGAAACAAGCCTCATCTTTGGTACAAAATCCTCTAGGCCTGTGTAGTTCGGAATTCCTGATGTATGTGTTAGCAAGTGATGAATCGTAATTTTATCGCCATTTGGGTAGCTGGGGAGGTACTCGGAGATCGGGTCTTCTACGTTCAGAAGCTTCAGTTCATGCATCATAACGATTGCTGCCGCCGTAAATTGTTTTGTAATCGAGCCAATACGGAATTTCGTCTGCGGATCATTCGGAACATCCAGCTCAAAGCTTGCCATCCCATAACCCTTGTTTAAGATGATTCGTCCCTCGAATGCAACCAATACACAACCGTTAAGATAACCTTGTTTAGCTAGACAATTGCAATGATTATCTAGTTTTTGTTGCAATTGATCGGTAGATGTTACGTGTTCTGTATTCATCAGATCATCTCCCTTTAGAAAGAAGTCTATTCTATTAGCTAATAAACATGAATAATCAGCCACCTCAATAATACCGTACACACGTTCGTAATGTAAACATTTTCCTTGTTGATATCTTTTTATAAAATAGGTAAACGCAGCCCTATATTTCGACTGTGTTGGCTCTCGAGTAATTTCAAAACATGTAATGAACTCTAGAGACGTTATTTCGCACAAATGATCGTTTTCTAAATTCTAACGAACTCCAGTAACGTTATTCTACAAAATAACTTCAATATATGGAGCTACAACGTAAAATAGCGCCAGTGGGATTCGTTACATACCAAATAGAGTCTAATTTGATCATATAGCGACTCTGGAGTTCGTTAGCGATCAGTCAAAGCTCCAATCTTCCACTTTCAAGCCTTCACCGTTATACGAGATTAATGGTGAAATTTCTATATCACGCCCCTGCAGCTGCTCTTCAGACACACCAGCGGCGCGCAGCCAGCTTCGATGAAGCGACTGAACGAGCTTGCGTGCACTAAGCGGACTGTCTTCACCCGATTTATTTTTGACTGGAGCGAATTCCTCCTCACGAATCCCCCGTATAACAGTAACTTCATCGGCCAATGGAAAAAAATCGAAAATAAAGCGTTCGAGCTTATAGGCGTTTGGCTCCGTAGGTGTGATGATGCTTCCTTCGGCGTCCATGTATTTCATCTTTTTGGAGGCAATATGGAAAGGAATATCCGTATCTGCATGCTCTTCTATGAAGTCCAGCTTAAATAGATGGATAGATATATGCCCTAAGCTATAAAACAATCGCCCTTCATTCGTTCTTTTATCCTTAATGGATGACGGAATTTCGTTATACTCGAGTACAGCCGGACGATCATTTTTCAAACAAAAAATCCCGATTTTCTCGTCAACATCCGTTTTTTCGATAACCTTTGTTGCAACCATCTGATTGCGTGACGCAGCTAGTCCAATAAATGCAGGGTCTGCGACCTTTATGAGCGCATTGTCTACATTATAATAAAACAACCACTCTAAGCCTCTTTGCTTCATATCAGCAATTGCTCCTGTGCGTTTTAACGACGCGAAACATTCTCCATTGCCGCTAGGGGCCAGCATTAGTGTTCCGTCCTCCGATAAAAGCAGCTTACCGTCATGATCGAGCGCAGGCATCGTATTTTGCTGGAAGAAAAAACAGTCCTCCGCTGGATAACCAAAGTAATGCAAGGAATGAAAAAATGCCTTCGTTGCTTCATGATTATCGGGGCTAGTCATGATATACCATGGGATAGACTTGCCGGCTTTTCTCGATAAATACAGCAGCCGCTCTGCTTGAAGCTGAAATAAAGATTTATGGGATGGAAGTCCAATATCCAGCGTACCCTTAGGCCCATCATGGCCAAGCCTGCTGCCCTGCCCGCCAGCAACAACGATAACTCCAGCTTTCCCAGCTCGCAGCAGCTCCCAGCCCTTTTCAGTATATGCCGCTTTTTCTCCCTGTTCAAAATCTTCCCAGTCTTCAAAAGGTATCGAAGATATCGTATCGTTGTTCAGCTTCTTAGTATCGCTGCGGCCGGCTAAAGCTTTGGCTATCCGCTCAAAATCAATTTCTAAAATTTGCGCAGCCAGGTTGTTTTTCTCCTGCTCCGGCAGGTTTGCAAGCATCTCCAGAACATGCTGCTGCTCATACATACGAAGCTTGGCTTCCGCTAATCTTATAGGTAGCTGATCCAAGTGTTGTCTCCTCCTTTATTACATTTCAGTACGAAAGCTTTCAATAAATTGCTGCGCGCGCTTGGACAAATAATGATCCTTCAGCCATAGAATGCCGACACCCGACTGAAAGTCCGCATCCTCAATGTTGAGCATTTTGACGACGGTGCTTGGAAAAGAAGACATAACCGATTTCGGAAATACGGTCGCCCCAATGCCGCAAGCGATAAGGGACATAATAATGGCGACACTAGAGCATTCGCATATAATATTAGGAACGAAGCCGTGCCGTTTGCACTCGTTCACGACCTGCTCATGCATGCGAGTCGTTCGATCCGTCTTCAAGGTGAGGAACGGAAACTGGGCAAGCTCCTTCATGCACAATGCTTCTTTTCCTGCATATTCCGTCCATGAGCTTGGAATAACGGCAACAAACGGATCTGATGGCAGCGGCATAATGGAGTATTGCTGCGGATGCTTCTGTGCCTCAAACGGCAGCCGAGCGATAACTAAATCAATGGCCCGCTTCTCCAGCTGTTCACCAAGATAGAAGTGATCGCCCTCCGATATTTTAAACGTAACTTGAGGATATTTTTCTCTGAACAGCTCAATATTTTTGGGCAATAAGGAAATGCAGGAAACAACGGACCCGATCGACAGGACGCCGCGAACCCCCTCCTCCATCCCCTTTACCTCTCTGAGGGATTCATCAAATTGCAAGAGCAGCGACTCCGCCTTCTTCTTGAGCAGCTCTCCTGAATCGGTCAAAATCAACCCTTTGCCGTTTCGCTCAAACAGCTTGACGCCAAGCTCCTCTTCCATTTGCTTCAATTGCCTGCTAAGAGGCGGCTGTTCCATATTAAGCAGCTTTGCAGCGCGCGTAACCTGTCCCTCTTGTGCTATAGTTAAGAAGTATTTAAGCTGCCGCATGTCCAATTCGATCACTCCGTCCGTTCATACCCTAAAGGTATGGACATTCAATAAAATAGATATTTTAAATATATCGCATGAAGTGATAGCATTCAATTAACGATCAATAAAGGGAGATGGGCCATTTGCTACAATCATTGGAAATCGAGTTAACCAAAAACAAGAAACAACAACCAGAAGTGGACCAGCTTGGGTTCGGCAATCATTTTACGGACCATATGTTTATTATGGATTATTCGACGGACAACGGCTGGCACAAGCCGCGTATTCTGCCTTACCAACCGATCGTATTAGACCCCGCAGCTAAAGTGTTTCATTATGGACAAACGATCTTTGAAGGCTTGAAAGCGTATAAAACCGACGATGGTCGCGTATTGCTGTTCAGACCTCAAAAAAACATACAACGAATGAATCGCTCTAACGAGCGTCTCAGCGTTCCTGAGCTCGATATCGATTCAACGATTGAAGCTTTAAAGCAGCTTATTTCAGTTGATAAGGACTGGATTCCAACAGCACCTAGCACGTCGCTTTATATTCGTCCATTCGTCATAGCGACTCAACCTCAGCTTGGTGTAGCACCGTCTACAGAGTATAAATTCATCATCATTATGTCGCCGGTAGGCGCTTACTACACAGAAGGCGTGAACCCGGTAAAAATCTTCGTCGAATCCGAGTACGTTCGATCCGTAAAGGGCGGCGTGGGCGAAGCGAAAACGGCCGGCAACTACGCTGCTGGTCTCAAAGCACAGGAGCTTGCTAAAGAGAAAGGTTATTCTCAGGTGCTATGGCTCGATGGCGTACATCGCAAATATATTGAAGAAGTCGGCAGTATGAACGTCTTCTTCAAAATCAACGGTGTTGTTCATACACCTGCACTAAACGGCAGTATTCTCGATGGGGTGACTCGCAATTCCATCATTCATATGCTCCGTCATTGGAATATTGAAGTTGTCGAGCGTCCGATTACGATCGAAGAGCTGTATGAGGCTGGGCGCAGCGGCGCATTAGAGGAAGCTTTCGGAACAGGTACAGCTGCTGTTATTTCTCCTATTGGAGAACTGAACTGGCAGGATGATGTTCTCGTCATCAATGGAGGCCAGACAGGCGAAATCTCCAAGAAGCTTTACGATACGCTAACGGGCATTCAAATGGGCAAAATTGCAGATCCATTTGACTGGATGGTAGAGGCTACTCCTGTTAACGTCTAGCTTATTTTAATAAAAGGCTGCCGAATCCATTGATCGGCAGCCTTTTTACTATTTTAGTTGCCTGGGTTGCCATCTGTTCCGCCAAATGCAAAGTGGTAGCCATCCGGATCCTCGATGACGAACTCTTTCCATGGTCCTCCGTCTGCATAAATGATTGGTTCCACGGAAATGATAACATTTTTACTGCGGAACTCCTCGTACAGCGCATCCAATTGTGCCCATGTTTCTGTATAAACCTGTACATCCACGGCATAACCGCCGCCAGCTGGACGCTGATTCGGCCTTACATCCGAAGGGGCGGCCGCTTGAAATAGCTTGAGTGCTACGCCATGCAAGCCGCCGCGCTCTGCCCACCAATCGGTTACATTAAAACCAAGCGAATCGCGATAAAAGTTTTGAGACTTTGCTAAATCGGATACCATTAATACGGTAAGAGAGCTAAGTTGATTAGACATTTTCGCTTCTACTCCTTTGATAGCATCGTAATCCATACTTTTATTCGCTTATTTGTTTATATTTCCTTTTTTCCTTGAAGAAAATGAAGCTGGATCAAAAGGGCAAAACCATTCATTTCATGGATACGCCATCTAGGAAACACTAACATTTCTTTTAACTAGATTCTTAAATACCGAGTATTTCTGATTCGACTTAATAAAACTTAATATCTTTTCGGCACATTCTATTGGATTCATCTCTTCCGTATCTACTTCGAGGTCATATTCATCAATGCTATATGCTTTGCTGAACTGTGAAGCTGCTAGTCCAATATTTCTATCTCCTCTTGCTTGCTCTCTTCTTATGAGTTCTTCTTTCGAGCATATTACACCTATAAATAATGTAGGCTGATTGGAAAATATATCAAGACACTCATTAAACCTCTTGTCATTCTCGATTACAGTATCTACTATTACATTCAAACCCATTTCTGAAAACAATTCAATTGTCGAATAGTACATTGAGACTAAGGGATCAAACATTATTTGTGCGATAACTTGCTCATCTACTTCTCTTGTAGGTTCAATATCTGAAAATTTATTATTAAAAAAATCTTTGATAAAATCATCAATTGATAAATGATAAAAAAGAATCTCTTTCTGATTTATCAGTTCATTAACCAATACTTTTGCAAGTACAAAATCTGTATCTTATAAAGCCAATTCTATTTTCGTTTCAACTGATTTTTTCTTTTGTTCAGTTTCTAAATAGTCTCTATCTAAATGACTAGCATAAATCATCTTTCTAAATTTTTGTATACTCATTTTTCGAATCGTCTTATCGTCAATGATTAAAACATAATCCATACCATTTACCACAAAATAGAAATCATGAGAATCGCACCTTTATGGTCTTCAATGGCTTTCTCCAGTGCTATTTGTGTATAGGTGTCTAAATGACTTGTCGGTTCATCAAGAAGCAATACGTTTGCTTTACTGGCAGAAACTTTAGCCAATTGAAGCATATTTTTTTCCGCCAGATAAAGATTCTATCTTTTGATTAACAATTTCTCCTTCAACCTTCAAAGCAATACTTTGAAATATATGATCTAATCTCTTCATAAGTTTTACACCCAGCATCGATGAATTCTTCTAGTATTGTATTAGAATCCTTTAGCATTTCGCCTTGAATATGAGATAAGTAAGCCACTTTAACATCAGCATTTATTTGAATTGAATCCTGATTATTTTCAAAGATTTCTCGGATCAATCGTTTCCATAGATTCTATATTTTGACAGGTTGAAAACCTGGTAAATATACCACATCATATAGTTGGGCGTTTGTCAAATTGACAATGTGTCCGAATACGATGCGGGTAAGCCGTGGGCGCACCGGATCGAAAAATAAGGAGGATTTTCATTTATGCAAAAACGATTTAGCAGAATGCTCGCGTACCTCTGTTGCTTGGTAATGGTGACGTCGCTAATGCCTACCAGCTATGCCGCCGACACTGACAACATCGAGAACGCAGAAGCGAATGAAACGCCGACCGCCATTTTCGGAACTCCCGAACTCGGGTCAGACGACCCACTGTGGGCCCTGACAATGGAGCATCACATCAACAAAAGCACTGTGCCCGGCGACTCCAGACCCCATGCCACGGGCACAGCCAGAATCCTTTGGGACCACAACTACCTGTATGCCCGCGTAGTTGTGGAGGACAGCAATCTATATCAGGGAGCCGGCGGAGATCACCAGTACGACAGCCTGGAGTTTTATGTCGGTACCGGAACCGGAGGCGCAAACCAATGGCGCGTCAGCGCGACGGGCGTGTTTTCAGGGCAGGCCGCTCCGGGCAGAGCTGCGTGGACCCAGACCACGGAAAAAGGATATATCGTGGAGATGAGAATACCCAAAAGAACCTTGACCTTGGAGGAGGGCATGCTTACCTTTGAGGTTTATATCAATAACTCGACGGAAAAGGGCGGTGACCGCTATGAAGTCGTTTCCTGTTTCGGAGATCCGGACGCGGCTTATACCAGCGCTGCTTCATTTACAAACAGCCTGGAGCTCTCTTTAGCCAATGAAGTGGACACCAGATTCTCAATCACCGCCACGGCGGGATCGGGCGGCCGAATAACGTCGAACCCACCCGGCGATGTTCTGAGAATAGATAGGGGCTCAAACAAAGAATTAACGTTTACCCCCGATTACGGCAAAATTGTGGATACCGTAACGGTAGACGGCGAGGCCGCGACTCTATCCGCTGGCACTTATACCTTTTTAAATGTTAACGCTGACCATACAATTCACGTGACATTCAAAAACGATCCGGACGCGGAGCTGCTTCCCTTTATCGTATGGAATGACAACTTCGCCAGTGGCGAGTACACGACGGCTGTCATCATTGACTTAGGCGAGGGGAAGGCGGCGTTAGGCTCCGAGCTTAATCCGGGCTTGTTTACCTTGTCGGCTAGGAACACGACCCTGAACGGTGACTCGGTGACCTTTGAAGGGACGCGCAAAATCACAAGGGTATACGCCAATGTCAAACCGAAGGTGCGCGGCTATCTGGGGACGGTAAGCAATTCACCGGATTATCAGGCCGGACTGGCAAGCGGCCGTTACATCGTAGTTGAGTCTGAGTTTTATTCAGCGAGCGGCGGCAATATAACGCTGGATGGCAGCAGTAACTCGACAAAGCAGGTTTACAACATCGTCCAAAACGGCGAGATCGTACTGACAGAAGGGAGTCCGCTTCGCAACGTGGTTTTTGAACAGGAAAAAGTTGTGAATCCGATCCTTGACAAGTTTACAACACCCACGGGCAATTCGGTCAATCGCGCGCTCTACCTTCACAAGGATGAAAACGGTGAAGTGTTGCAAGGATTGCCGCTGTATGTCTATACCCACGGCATGGGACGTGGCGGCACAGTCGCTACGACAGACCAAAAAGCGGCCATGAAATCCGCCAACGGTGCGGTCGCTCTGATGAAGAAAATGGAAGAAAACCCCGGCAAATACGCCAGCCATATACTGAATATTTCCTATAATGGCACGTCTACTCCCTCCACAGTCAATGTTAAGAAGGTTATAGACGACCTGGTTGCTAGCGGCGCAGCAGACTCTAATCGTATATATGCGGCGGGCTTCTCATGGGGTGGCCAGTATACGAACAACTTAGTTAACGCCTACCCCGGCTTCTTCGCGGCCGCCGCACCTATGTCCCCTGTAAGCGGCTCACCGAACGCCAACGCCAACGACGTTCACACCAACCTGGCCTATTGGATGTTTATAAATGCTCATAACGTTGGAATATACCAGACTAACCTCACTAGCTTCATAAACACCAATATGCCGAAAATGATCAACGCGAGGGCTTCGCGCTTTGAGAGCAATGAGGCTCTTACGTGGCCCTACAATCAATTTGATCAGCCGAATCAGAGGCCGAATCAGGCCAACACACCTGTCCTGGCTGATTATGTAGCGCACGAAGTTGAAGCGGCGGTTCTTTACAACCAGATAACTACGGGGACTTGGAGCATAGCTCCCACGGCGCAGTCCTCTAACTTGTCGGCTTGGAACAATGACTACACAGACGTCTTTGATTGGATGTTTGCGCAGAGAAAAACGGACGTGCCCGGTGCTCCGGGCGGCTTCAAGGCGACGGCGGGCGACGGACAGGTCACATTGAGCTGGACTGCTCCGGCTGACGACGGTGGCAGCGCGATATTGGGTTACAAGGTCTGGTACGGCAACGTGACGCCAGTCACACTGGGTGCGGCGGAGACCAAATATACCTTCAAGGGCCTGACAAACGACCAAGGCTACACCTTCAAGGTCGTTGCGGTAAGTGCGAAGGGCGACGGCGCGGAGATCAGTGCAACGGCTACGCCGACGAAGACGCCGACTCCCATTGTGCCCGATCCTTCTGGTGGCAACAGCGGCAATACGGGCACCGGGACAAACGCTGGATTGTCGAAGGCGAACTACACAGTGAATACACCTAAGGATAAGCCCGCGGTCACTGACAAAAACGGCAACACCACCCTACCCGGCGGCGGCGAGATTGCGACCAAGGGTGGGACGAAGATTAAGGTACCCGAAGGCACAACTATAGACTCAAACGGTAAGGTGACTATTCCGGCGGACAAGAGCGCCGAAGTGGCACTACCCGGCGGCAACAGCACAGTGACCATTCCGGGCGGCTCGACGATAGCGGGCGACGGTACGGTCACAGTGGGCGGCGGAGACGCGCATGTGAACCTGCCGAACGGCAACCAGGTGGATATCCACGGCGGCTCGAAGATACAGAGCGGCGGCGCGGTTGTGGTAGGACCGGGCGGCGCGAGTGTCGGCTTAGACAACGGCATGTCGCTGAACATCCATGAGGGTACGGAGCTTGTGTTCGATGACGACACCCCGCTGGGCTTCCTCGTGATGTCGGGCAATCCTTTCAAGGATGTCAACATGGACGACTGGTTCTACAGCTACGTAAACTTCGCCTACACATACGGTCTTTTCAACGGCACGACGTCCACGACGTTCTCACCTGGCACCTCAATGACGCGCGCGATGTTCGTGCAGGTACTGGCCAATCTTGAGAACGCAAACCGCTCCGGCTACACGAGTTCCCGCTTTAGCGACGTGACGGACGGGCAGTGGTACACGGCGGCAGTCGAGTGGGCGGCCGAAAGCGGCATAGTCAACGGTATAAACGCAGACCTGTTTGACCCCAATTCACCGATGACGCGCGAGCAGATGCTGGTGATACTGTACAACTACATGAAGTACAAGGGCTATGAGATACCTGAAAGCCAATCTAAGTCCTTCGCGGACGAGAGTGAGATCAGCTCATGGACGTTGGAGGCCGTTCAGGCGCTGCGGGGCATCGGCATTGTATTAGGCAAGCCGAACAACCTCTTTGACCCCAAAGCCACCGCCACCYGCGCCGAAGTAGCCACTATCTTTGTAAGGTTCGTCGAATATCTGGCTAAGTAAAAGCGTAAACAGAAAAATGCGGACCCTTCCGGCTGGACAATATCCAACCGGAAGGGTCTCCTTCTATTTACAAAGAAAATCTCCGGTCAGATGCCTCTAAACACACGACAGTAGCATAGGGTTTTGGTCTATGACTGCTTCATTATCACTTGGGTGCCGCTGTCGATGCACGCGCTATCAATGACGGTCTGTATAATAATCCCTCATTTCCCGGACTATCGGTTTGAATCATATTCAACAAAAACTCGGCGGCTTTTTTGCCGAGTTTTTGCTTTGGATACTTGACGGAAGTCAGCGGAACCTCGCAGGTCGCGGCGAGACTGCTGTCATCGATTCCAACGAGCGAAAGGTCCTCCGGTACGCGACCAAATTCTTCACCCGTTTTCAGATTAGTTGCTTTTAATTGATCATCTTCAAATACAACTTCATAGTTTCTAGTATTAATAACGGCTCTATTAATCATTATCATATTTCATTTTCTTCAATCCCGATATATCCTTACCACACACTCCACATGCGCTGTCTGAGGAAACATATCGTCGCGGGATATGCTCGAGTAATAAATCGATTAGACTGCTTTAAAATAGAAACAGCGGTAGCCTTGGACTCAGATATTAAGTCCAAAACTGCCGCTGTTTATTGAACTAACGTTCTCCGTTAGCTCAATCCCGAAATCCCTCGGACGCTGAGGGGCGATAGCCCTAATGCTTGAATATGGTGGTATCTGGATACGCCATCTAGGAAACACTAACATTTTTTTTGCTTAATTTCTTAAATACCGAGTATTCCTTATCGGACTTAATAAAATTTAATATTTTTTCGGCACATTCTTTTGGGTTCATCTCTTCCGTATTTACTTCGAGGTCATATTCATCAAAGCAATATACTTTGCTAAACTGTGAAGCTGCCAGTCCAACTTTTCTATCTCCTCTTGCTTGCTCTCTTCTTATGAGTTCTTCTTTCGAGCATATTACACCTATAAATAACGTAGACTGATCGAAAAATTGATCAAGAAACTCATTAAACCTCTTGTCATTGTCGATTACGGTATCTACTATTACATTAAAACCCAGTTCTGATAACAATTTAATTGTCGAATGGTACACTGAGAATATGGAATCATCAAGTAATTGTGAGACAACTTGATGATCTATTTCTCTTGGAGGTTCATCTGGAAATTTATTATTAATAAAATCATTGTAATTATTAAAAAAATCATCAATTGATAAATGATAAAAAGGAATCTCTTTCTGATTTATCAGTTCAGTCGATATCGAGGTCTTTCCAGAACTTGAAGTTCCATTTAGATAAACTAATATCCCTTGCTTCAATTTAATCATCCCTTCAAAAAATAATCTTTGCGTATTTTTCAGATAACGTTATATTCACAGTTTATAAAATTATTCAACTCAGGGAATATTCTAGAAACGATTGAATTATCCTGCCCATTAGCTTAATAAAAACAAGGAGCAGCTACCGTAGTATCTGCTTCTTGTACTGTTCAACTAATGTTCCCTGTTAGTTCAAGCGTATTGGAGAACCCACTCTTTTATCTGAGAGGCAACTTCGGTTACATCAGTATCCGTTGTATCAATAGTAGGCATAGGTGGGTTATAGACCTCATCAGCAATTTCAAGCAATCGTTTTGCAAAGTTTTTGTGGTTTTGAATCTCTTCCTCTGACCAATTTCTTTCACGTAGACGTTTTTCGCGAGTTTCTTCATCACAATGTAGGTTTAGGTAATATACATGCTTAAAAAATGGATAGTCCACACATTTTTCAATATCCCAAGGCATCATTGTTCCGCATATTATAGTCATGCGCCCACTTTGAGCGATATTTCGTGCAACCCTAAGCCAAATATTTCGCATTTTCTCCCAATCATGCCCAATAAATTCAACAAGATTATCAGGGTCAAAAATATCAAAATCAGGCATCAATCTCCGTAGTTCCTTAATGACATATGTTTTCCCTGACCCACTTGCACCTGTTACGATAAATAAAGGCAATTTATTTTCCATTAGTTGTACAACCTCCCATTTACTTATATTTACAATTATAGCACCTCACAAATGATATAGAAGGTAGTAAACAATTATAACTAAACTGCCAGTTAGCATAATGAAGCAGCCGATCATTGTTATCGGCTACTTCCGTTTTTTTATTGAAATATCGTTACCCGTTAGTTCAATTGGTTGGGGGGTTATAAATTGAAAGATTCCAATCAAGATGAGCAAAGTCACGAGTACTATTATAAAAGTTAAGCTCAACCTCAATATATTAGATGACTGAAGTTGTTTGTTCTGAACTTGCTTTTCCAGAAAGCCAATACGTTTTTTAAGCTCCTGAATCTCATTCTCCATTGGTAATCCTCACTTAATACCACATGGCTGAATTGCCTTTACGCTTTGCTTTTTCGGGGTTTAAAAAAATGGAATGGCGTCGTGTGAAATTATTTTAAAATGATGTGGCTTTTTACCTCCCTTCGGTGTCTAATGAATTGTAAGTTCAGGAGGAGGTACTACTGGTGTCACGAGCTCAAGACAAAAAGAAAATCCCTGTTCTTCCGGAGGAGCAGGAGCACATCCAGCATTTCGAAGGAATTTATAATCAATATCGAGATAGAATTCGAAATTATATTGCAGTAAAGACAAATTCGGCAACTGCCGATGACTTAACGCAACAAGCTTTTTTAAAAGCAATGGAAAACTTTCACTTGTTTAAGTGTAACTCCAGTATATTTACTTGGCTATTCAAAATCGCGCAAAATATTGTGAAAAACGAGTATCGTACGAGATCACGAAATAAAGAAATGGTGCACGAAGTAATCGATTTTCAGTCCCAATCGATATCCCTCGATATTGCTAGAGATGTCGATATCCGTCTTGATATTAGTGCTGCATTAGCCCGATTGAATGAATTAGATCAGCAAATCATATCATTGCGTTTTTTCGTCGATTGCACTTTATTGGAAATATCCAAAATCATCGGGATGCCTGAAAGCGCAGTCAAGAACAGACTCTATCGTGCCTTAAACAAACTAAAAAAAGAATTAAAAGAATGGGGTGACATTTCAATCATGTCTATTAAAGAATTGGTATCGATTGTGGATAAAAGCGAGGCTCCCTCCAAGAATGATGGTATGAACAAGGTATACCATGACTTATTTGAAGAGTTGAAAAGCAATGTAGATCGAATTATTACAACCTATCGTCATCGACCTTCTCAGAAAATCGCTATTGAGATCTATCCGGATCTGCCCACTTTTCATCAAGCAATGAACGAGCCGGATGCGCCCAATTGGTTTATGGGAACCTATGAAGACAATAAAATTAAAATCGTATCCCCACTCAACCCAGGCCCTGAACATACGTATCAATCGGTACTACGGCACACTATAAGCTTGTTTACGATGTGGTTAGTGAAAGATATCAATCCGTTGGCACCGAAATGGCTTACACACGGGCTCGGCGGGCATGAAGCCAAACAAATGTCACAAGAATATATCCAGTATAGCACCTCCGAAGCGATTCAAAATAACGCTGTCCCTAGCTTTCAAGCATTAACTAATGATACCTGGGATTTCGAGAAGATAGGGGGATATGGATTCTCGCACTTGCTCGTAGAATATCTCATCCATTCATACAGTTTAGATGCGCTCAACAAATTCATACGCGATGCCACTGATTTTCAAGGCGCATTTCAAGTATCGGAAGCTGAGCTGCACGGGATGTGGGTGCAATATTTAAAATCTAGGCTATGTTAAATTTTGATACTAGTATTTGACCATAACAAAACCACCTTCGAAAAGGTGGTTTTGTTATGGTCTCCCATAGCTCAACAGTACACTATACATTGTTCTATCTAGTACAGCCTTATAGCCCCAATCATTAAACTAGCCTGCCCGTTAGCGTAATATCATCAAGTGAAATCGGCTCTTTTAGAATAAACTTCAAACTAACAGCTAATTGATTGTAAACTCCGCCGCCAAAAAGTATGTATCGTAGTCGCCTGCTTTTCTAAAATCGAGTATATCTTTCACTATTCGGTATTCACCAGTAACCAGTCTTCCATAGAGCCAATTCCAATCAACTGTCCATTCGCTAACATTTGAAGACTCCAAGCCATGTCCAATACTATTAAATCCGTAATTACCATCTATAGCAACAGGGACTTGATACCAACTACCATCCATTTTCTTTTCCAACAAAAAATATTCACCATAAATACATTGCTTACCAGAGTTATTATCAAATACTACAGTCAATTCAGTAGTGGTGACCGTTCCTTTCTTAACAGACATCGTTACTCCTTCAAGGTCGTTGACAGTTTTATATTTTGTAAGTTCCCAATCAGTATTTTCTCCTGTATTAGTCTCTTCATTAGCATTAGAGCATCCGACTATTAGAATAAGACAAAGTACGATGCACAGAGTAAGAACAGATGAACAAGATAACTTCTTCATTTAGATACCACCCTCATTTGTTATAAATCCGTTTCAACATAAAAACGAGCTCGTCAGCAGTTTTGTTGCGTTAAACTGCCCGTTCGTTTAATAATCGCTCCTCGTTTAACCCTTGTGTCTAATCGCTTAAAAATTCATACGATCAAGCTTCCATTAAGAGTACCTCTTTTTCGTGCTATGAATGACGCTGCAATATACAAAAAAAGAACCTTCAAGCTGCTCCATAGGCGGCTGAAGGTTCTTTCGTATTTAAATATGCAAGCGATCAAGCAGCCTGAAAATCATGGCCGCGGCTTCCGCTCGGCTTGCTGCACGACCGGAACGGAACGTTAGATCGGTATAGCCCGTTATAATACCTTCCGAAACCGCACGGTTGATGGAGTCCTTCGCCCATGCCGGGATAGCAGCTGCGTCTTTAAATGTCATTTCCGCACTTGCTGGCTGCTGCTCGTTAGCCTTTAAAGCATTCGCAATCATTACTGACATCTCAGCGCGTGTAATCGTTTGATTTGGCTTGAAAAGCATTTTCCCGTTTTGCTCGTAGCCTTTCAAAATACCCGCTTGCATAGCAGCAGCTACATCAGCTCCAGCCCATGCTGGAATGTCGCTGTTATCCGCAAAGCTTGCAGCTCCTGAAGCCGCTGGCAGTCCCAGAGCTTGCACGATCATTTTTGCAAAGGCAGCACGAGTAACCTTCTCTTCTGGATGGAATGTCCCATCCTCAAAGCCTTGAATTACGTTCATGCCAAGCAAGCGATCCGCAAATGGTGCCACCCAGTGCGTTATCGCATCGGAGAACAGCTTCGCTTCTGCTTGGAAAACGGCAAATTTAGTAAAGTGGTTCACCTTGGCTGAAATTGTGCTATCTGCTTTGAAAGTGCCGCCAACATAAATCCAACGCTTTTGCAGCTCGTTATAGTAATAAATGGCCGCTTTTTTGCCCGATTGGACTTGATCCTTCTTGTAGTTGAAGCTAATCTCCACCGGTTTGTTGAATTGGTTGCCTGCTGTGCTTTGGAATTCGACCACCGGACTAAGCGCCTCAAGCGTCCCAGCCGACGGTGCCTCATTCGCCCCTACAACCTTAGCGCTTATTTTTCCGTTAACAGCTGCAGCGCCTGCTGGCACATTAAAGCTGACAACATCTTTAATTGCGCCATCAATCCCCTTCGACACATCTAAGTCTACTTCTACAGACGTAGCTGGAGCCGGAGGAGGCGTCACGATCGGTCCTGGACCTGGACCTGTGTTACCATCGTCGTTTGGCTCACTCGTTACAAAGATAGGATTCGAATAAAACCAAAGATCCTTGTAGTTGCGATCGTTAATCTCATTAAACCGTTTCATATAACGGATATCTAGATCCTCAATCGTTGTATCGTCTTCTGTTCTGACGTCAATGAGCGGCTCGCCGTTTTCAGTTTCGCCAGCTACATTTTCGCCAAGATTAGTGCCTCTTAGTCTAAAATACTGATCTTTGTACGCTGGATCGAGATCATACGTAATGACATTGTAGCCTTCCGCGTCTGTTGTCCAGTCTTCGCTCGTGAATCTGGCAATGACCTTCGTTGAATCATTCGTATCTTTGTTGTATTCATCCGTACCAGGCTTAACCTCACCTGTAACATCACCGGCAATCAAATCAACGTGGTCAACATTAACGGCATTTGTCACGTCACTTTGGTAAATATATTTGTCATTGATTGCTGGATTTTCACTTTTAATCACGGCGTAATTGTTTGTCTGCGGGCTTTTGAAACGAATGGTCAGCTTAAGCGCATCGCCATCCTTCACCTTCAAGTTTTGCCCCATTTCGCCTTTGTTTGCACCGTTAGTAATCGTGAAATCTAGAGCATTAATCAGATCACCTGTTGTCGAAAATGATTTGCCTGAACGCATGCCGTCCAGCACAGCTGACATGTCGCTGCCTTCTACCCATGTATAATTTTTGGAATATTCACCCGGCGCGTAGCCACTGGAATAAAGACCTTGCGATACTTTAAAATGGGAATCAGAGTTGGTGAAATTCCAAAACCGGCGACCTTCTCCAAGCAGCGCATCCCACACCCCGCCAACCTTAGCAATCATATAGTCGGAGCCGCCGTACGTCTTGGTCTTGGGATTATTTTGATTCAAACCGGCTCTATCTGGCTCCATCTGATTGCCTGGCATGCCCTCCATCCCAAAAAAGATGTTTGGCGCTATATTGTTAAAATCACGTATATCTGAAATTCGAAAAATCGCATTGCCATTGACAAGCTTTCTGGATGGATGATTAATGATCATATAGCTGGAATCTGCATAATTTGTTTTCAACCACTTCACAGCATCGCGCGCCGTATCCGCATTTAGTGCAGGCCGCGTTGGGTACTGCAATTTCCACTCTGCTACAACTGCCGGGTCAAACATGCTCTCCGGGCGATCCGTATATAAATATTCAAAAAGGCTCGTTGCCTTTAAGCTGCTTTCTTCGCTATCCGCTAATATGCCTGCTCCGACATGATCGTAGGTTGGCATATCCCACTCAAACCCTGAAAAAATAATTTTATCCTTGTACTTTCCTGCGTCTTTTAGTTTATTAATGATGTTAACCTGATATTTATTAACAGCATCTGTAAATGATATCGGAGAAGGAAGCGAGTTTCCTTCTTCATCCCGCTTTGAAGTTCTCAGATGATCAGATAAATTCATCCAGTCCATCCCATAGGTTTCAAAAGCTTGATCGAGCACCGTCTGCACTGATTGCTGCGTATCATCTGAAACGTAGGTATGGGCATGGTATTCCCCTGCCATCCATTTTCCAGTGCCTGAAGTCCCAGCCGACTGGTTGCCCGCTTCTGCGAATGTTGTTGTCAACGCTATATTTTGCCCTGCAAAGCTTGCTGTTAAAATAAAAGCTGCTGCCAGCTTGGCCCACTTACTAGATAACATGTTATAATCCTCCATTATAATGTTGTAATTGCTTCATCTGCCTATCTCATGTTAACTATGCCGCTAATGCTGACCTCCAATTACTATTGATTTGAACAGCTCCACCCAAATGACCACATGTCTAAAATAAGAGATTGCTCAGGCTCTGTCTATACTTTTGGAGCAAACGATATAATTTCTTAACATTAGAGATTGGCGCAAAAAACCTATTCACATAGGAGCTTCGTTGTAGACTGGCCCCAACTATAAAAAAACAGCGGCAGTCGTGGACGAGAAAAAAAGCCCTAGACTGCCGCTGTATTATTGAGTTAACGTTACCCGTTCCCGTTTACCACACACGCGTTCAATCAGGATTTCCCGGAAAACGCCAGTGTCTTATTCAATCCTATCTCTCCGACCGACGCAGCGCCCCGACCAGCTCTACAAAGTGGCGCCCGCGCTCTTCAAAGTTGCTGTATTGATCAACCGCAGTGCAGGCAGGGCTCAGCAGCACCGTGTCGCCCGGTGCGGCCAGCTTGTGCGCATGCGCCACAGCCTCGGCCAAGCCTTCACAACGAAAAATAGGCGGGCAACTCGGCACGCTGCGCGCTGCAGCCTCGATTTGACTGGCCGCTTCGCCGATCAACAGCAACACCTTGACATGATCAGGCAGCAGCCTAGCCATCTCGTCAAAAGGTACGTTTTTATCTCTCCCGCCGGCGATCAGCAGCACTCGGCCCTCGTGTGCGTGCAGCGTGGCAACGGTACGGGCGGGGCTGGATCCGATTGAATTGTTGTAGTAATGCACGCCGTCCACAGTGGCCACCCACTGGTTTCGGTGCTCCACGCCAGCAAATGTGCGTACCGTCTCCAGAATTGCCTCGTCCGGCACGGTCCCCCTCACGGCGGTCATGGCAGCCATAACGTTTTCCACGTTATACCACCCGGGCAAACGAATGTCACTGATAGGTACCAGACCATCGATCACTCCATCGCAGACTGTGTGACCGCCGAAATACTTGGTCCGCCCCCGCCCGCGCAGTGCGGCGGTAGCCGGGTTGTCGCCGTTAAGAACGGCAAGGTCGTCAGCACTCTGAAAATCCAGCAGGCGACGCTTGGCGGCGATATATTCATCCATGTCGCGGTGCCAGTCGAGGTGATTGGGCGAGAGGTTGGTTATAACCGCCACATGGGGAGAGCGCGTCATGTCCATCAGCTGGAAGCTGGATAGCTCGACCGCGCACACGTCCAGCGGCGACATCTCGCCCGCGCGCGTCAGCAGTGGCGTGCCAATGTTGCCGCCCAGATGAACCGTACGCCCCCCGTTTGCCAGCATGTCTGCAATTAACGACGTGGTGGTAGTTTTACCGTCCGAACCGGTCACGCCGAAAATGGGACAAGGGCACAACGCAAAAAACTCCTCCATCTCACTGGTCACACGGCTGCCGCCAGCGCGGGCCGAGTCCAGCGCCGGATGGTCTGGGCGCATGCCCGGAGTGCGGAACACGATATCGCCCCCAACGCGATCTAGGTAATTCTCCCCTAAGCGGAGCCCAACGCCTAGATCGTCCCACTCGTCCCGGGGCAGGGCCGGATTGCGGTCGCGAACGGTGACGCGCGCCCCTGCTGAGCACAGCATGCGGATCAGCGGTGAGTTGCTGACGCCTGCGCCGATGATGGTCACGTCCTGGCCAGCCAGCGATTCGATATAGTTGTCAAAAGCAGGATTCATAAGCACCTCCGCTTAAAGAATGTCATTAATTCAAATATACCACATATTGGAACTGCCCTGCCTGCCCGTTAGCCGTTCATTCAGCGTAATAATAAGCACATAAAGGATGAATTCTTTCTCTTTTGACAACGAATGCGCCTCAAAAGCTAGAGATAAAAAAATAGGACTAGAAACTAGCCCTATTCCCCTCAATATAAATTAAACCACCCAAATAGATCCAGAAACTACACTTATGCATGAACCATACTTTAGCACTCAGCTAGAAATTTCTACTTTTGGCACCTCAGCTGCTTTCGGCCGAAATCCAAAACCAAGCAGCGCGAAGATAAGGAAGGCCGCACCTAAAAACAGAAAAATACTATGAACAGAAACATAACGAATCCCATAACCGCCAAGCGTCGGGCCCATGATGCTTCCAATACTAAAGTGGATCGAAGCGATAACATTCGCCGCAGGCAATATCGCCCGAGGCAGTATATCAGCTGCATAAGCGAGACCTAAAGAGTAAAATGATCCAACCACTCCGCCAGCAATTGCAAATAATACAAAGAGCAGCGCAATATTATCGCCAGCGACAGGTATGGTGAAAAAGACGAGAGCACCTACCACTGCACATCCAATTAACACCGGCTTCCTGCCGATCCGGTCACTCCAAATGCCAAGCGGCAGCTGAAGAATTAGAGCCCCGACTCCGAATGCCATAAGCAGAAGCGAAATCCAATGCTGGCTCAGGTTGATCCGTAATCCATACAACGGAAAGTTGCTATTCATAGAAGCTTCCATCAGTCCATATAAGAAGCCAGGTATAAGGACAAACCACGCGAGACGGTAGGTTTTTACAAAGCGATTCTCAGACGCCGTTCCTCGTGCTGCCCGCTCCGGCATTTCATTCTTCATACGCAGCACAAGCATCAGTACAGTTACAAAAAATAAACTGGACACTAAGAATGGAACCGCCCTTCCAAGTGGAAGAAGATTGATGCCCAGCGGCCCTAAGCTGAAGCCGAGTCCATAAGCCATACCGTACAGCGAAATAAATTTCCCCCGTCGATCGGCTGGACTTGAGCTTACAATCCATAACTGTGTCGCATAATGGAGCGAGCTATCGCCGACACCAACCAGCAAACGCAAGACGAACCATATCGCCAACGAATGAGTAAATGGAAACAGTAGATTAGCAAGTGTAACTAATGAAATGCCGACTAAAATGACTTTTTTGTACCCAAAACGCATGACCGGCTTCTCAACGAAAAACATTGTACAAAAAATTCCGATATACATGGCAGCTGAATTAATCCCGTTCATATCTGACGATACGCCTGAATCCTCCAGCATAATCGAAAGCAATGGCAGCAGCAGCCCTTGACTCATACCGGCTACTACAACAACTAAAAGCAATGTGGTTAAACGAACATGGAAAGAAGGCGAAGCTGAAGCTAAAGCACTTGATGACAAACCTGTTGCACTCCCTTTACTAAAACTATCATTCTGATTTTCTCCTTACACATTGTATACCTGACAGTAAAGACTGACAACCGCTCATTCATTGGCAGCGCCTCTCGTAATCGCCTATGCTGATTCAGAATTGCTAGGTGCAACGATAAGTGATAGATTTTTCTCCCTAAACTACAGGAAAAATCCCCCTTTATTTTTACTCCTTTCCCCCTCAGAATAAAAGTTGTTTCCTCTTGAATTAGTCTCCTATTTGCCTATCAAGTTTTCTTACTCCATTGCAAGAAGAGTCGAACTCTATTGTACCTCTCGGTTTTTCGCCACACTCTAAGTACATCCCATTTATACGGTTAGGAGGTGATGTTTTTAAGAGATTGAATGTAATCGCTTACAAAAAAGGTAGTGGTCAGAAGCTTTATATTGAGAAGGGAGATAGTTGACGATGAAAAATTATTCGCGATCAACGAAACGAATGATGAAAGCTCTTTTAGCTGCCCTAGCAGCGCTGCTAGTATTGACTGGATTGCCCTTAGGAACGGATAGAGTAGAGGCCGCAACAGCTCGCAACAAAATAATCGTAGGCTACTGGCATAATTTTGACAACTTCTCTACCAATATTCGTTTAAAAGATATTTCTCCGGATTACGACGTGATCCAGGTCGCTTTTGCTGAACCAACAGGTGGCGCACATACTGGCAATATGGTGTTCACCCCTTACAACGCAACAGTTAGCGAGTTTCAGTCTGATGTTGCTTACCTTAAAGCGAGAGGACAAAAGGTGCTCATATCCATCGGCGGCGCTAACGGTGCAGTGGAGCTTACTACACCTCAGGCCAAAACAACATTTGTGAACACGATGAAGGGTATTATTAATTTATATGGATTTGACGGCCTCGATATTGACCTTGAAGGCAGCTCTCTTGCCCTTAACACAGGAGACACCAACTTCAAAGCTCCTACCACCCCAAAAATAGTAAATTTAATTTCTGCTACGCGTGAAATATTAAATAGCTATAGTTCAGATTTCCTTCTGACCATGGCACCGGAAACCGCCTATGTTCAGGGTGGAGCAGGAAACTATACAGGACTTTGGGGAGCATACCTCCCTGTCATCTACGATCTGCGAAATGAGCTGGATTACCTGCATGTTCAGCATTATAATACGGGTCCTATGTTAGGCCTTGATGGTAAAGCCTATTCTCAAGGTACGCCTGACTTCCATGTGGCTATGGCTGAAATGCTGCTTGTTGGATTTCCAGTCGGAGGCAATCCGAATAATATGTTTCCGGCTCTTCGTCCAGATCAAATCGTCATTGGTTTGCCCGCTTCACCACAAGCAGCAGGCGGAGGTTATACAACACCGGCTAACGTGCAGAAAGCTCTTGATTATCTTATAAAAGGTATACCTTTCGGCGGAACCTACGTTCTTCGCAATACCGCTGGTTATCCTGATTTAAAAGGATTGATGACCTGGTCTATCAACTGGGATAAATATACGAACAATCTATTTTCTACGAGTCATCGTACCTATCTCGATCAATATGGTTCTGGTGGAGGTGACATTACAGCTCCGTCAGTTCCTGCAAATCTTCAATTAACTGCCAAAACGTCCACGAGTGCGAGCCTGTCTTGGAGTGCATCTACCGATGATCGAGGAGTAACGGGATATATCGTCTCATATGGTTCAACTTCAACAACCGTTACAGGTACAAGCACAACAATCAGCGGTTTGACAGCTAACAAAGCGTATTCATTTACTGTAAAAGCGAGAGATGCAGCGGGCAATATTTCTGGCGCGAGCAACGTGATTAATGTAACTACTGATGCACCCGTTGTGGATGTAATAGCACCTTCAGTACCTGCTAATTTACGCACGACAAGTACGAGTGCATTCAGTGTCAACTTAGCATGGAACGCTTCGACGGATAACGTTAATGTAACCGGTTATACCGTGACTTACGGTACAACAAACGTGAATGCAACGGGTACAAGCGCAGCAATTAGCGGATTATCCCCTAACACTGCCTATACCTTTACAGTGAAGGCATATGATGCAGCAGGCAATGTGTCTGGTGCAAGTACGCCAATTACGGTTACTACAAGCCCCGCAAATGTTTGCACCGTACAGCAATGGAACACCGACACAGCCTATACAGGCGGACAGCGTGCTTCCTACAACGGCTCTGAATACGAAGCTAAATGGTGGACAAAAGGAGAGCGCCCAGATATTAGCAGCGTGTGGAAATTAATTGGTCCATGCGGCAATGCAGGACCAGCCGATACTACAGCGCCAACTGCCCCAAATAATCTTCAAGCAACAGGTGCTACAGCTTCTACCATTAGTCTTTCATGGGGAGCATCAACGGATAATGTCGGAGTTACCGGTTACACCGTTTATTATGGCTCTTCCAGCCTCAATGTTGCTGGAATTACAGCTACCGTTAGCGGTCTTACAGCAAACACAACCTATAGCTTTACAGTGAAAGCAAAGGATGCTGCAGGAAATTTGTCGGCAGCTAGCAACGTACTTCAAGCCTCAACAACAGCTGGCTCAGGTGGAACAACGACTTGGGCTGCTCAAGCAAGCTATGTTGCTGGAAGTACAGTAACCTACGCAGGCCTCTCCTATGTTTGTCTCCAGCCTCATACCTCACTGGTTGGCTGGGAGCCGCCAAATGTGCAATCTTTGTGGCGGCTTCAATAGTAAAGTAAAAAAATGGACTATGGGCGCAATAACTCATAGTCCATTCCTATCTTATATTACATTTCTAATTGAAGTTTACGGGTATTCAGCATGCCCTCCAGCCCCGTAGGATCGTTGCTTACTTTATATTGTACAAACGCTTCAGCTTTATCGGATGTACGAATGCGCAGCGGCTTCGTCTCCATATTTACTAACTGAAGCACAACATCAGCAACAGATTCAGAAGTTTGAGGAACGGAGTTTCGCTTGGAAAAGGTATTAATAATGGTGTCATACGTTTGTTTATATTCATCATCTGGAATACCGCCTGTTTTTTCAATATGTGCAAAAACAGTATTGTTGAAATGGGTCCCAATTGCTCCAGGCTCCAGCAGAGTCACATCAATATTAAATGCAGGCTTGTAGTAGGTCGCTAAGCTCTCCAACAACCCTTCAACTGCAAACTTGCTTGCGCAATAAATTTCATTTAATGGTTGTCCGACCAATCCGCCTACGCTCGTCGTTGCGATCAAATGCCCAGAGTTTGATTTGCGAAGGAGTGGCAAACCCGCTCGAATCGTATGCATAACCCCGTACACATTCGTATCAAAAACAGCTTGAATTTCCTCGAAAGTAGCTTGACCTAGTGCACGTAATAGCCCAAATCCTGCGTTGCAAAATAAAACATCCATATAACCGTGTTTTTGCTTAATGACCTCAAATGCCTGCTCTAATGATTCCGGTTTAGTTACTTCCATTTCAATGAAATGGAAATTTGGCTGATCGCTATACTTTGTTTGATCACGTTCTGCATGCCGAGTTCCAGCGTAGACGATCCATCCCTCTTCAGCAAATTTTAATGCTGTTGCAAGACCTATTCCGGATGAGGCACCTGTAATGGCAATAATTTTATTCATGCCTGATTCTCCTTTTTTTAAAATATGGAAACGATCTGTGCAGTATGATGCCGATTATGCCAAATGAATCGTTGAAGCGCAGCATCAAGACTCATGGCGCCATGAGTTGGACTTGTAAACGTTCGTTGAAAATCGGATGATTGTAAAGATCGGAGAATTGCTGTAAACCGACCATGAATGGATTCTAGGAGATTCAGCGATGTTTCGAGCGGTGTTTCATAATCGCTTAATTCCGCCCATAAATTTTCTCTATACGAGCTAGCCGTGGGATTATTCTCCGTTAGCGCTCTCTTGAAACGGATAAAAGCATTCATATCGTTGTCAGCCATATGGTGAACAACCTGCCTGACGGTCCAACTGCCCGGACGGTATTGTAAAAGCAGCTGCTCAGACGTTAAATTTTGTACCGTGTGCCGCAGAGTCGGAGATATTTGCGACACATCCTCAATCCAGCTTTGCCGAAGCTCGGTCGTTGCATGCTGTATGAGTTCAAATTGCCCGATTGGATAACGTAAATCATTCATATGCTCACCCCCCATTCTTTAATTAACCTTCAATAAACATAGGGATTTCCATATGGTTAGGATTAGAAATCCATTGTGACAATACATTTCTCGTTGGCGCTCCCATAATAAAATTCAAGTCATTATCGGGATGCAAACTATAGTCGGTTATCTCATGCAATGGAATCCATGCTATGCCAATCTGATGAAGGTCTGGTGTTTCACCGACCGATGCTTCATTGTCGGACGTAATAGCACACAAAAACGTAAAATCAATTTGATGAACATCCGGTTCTAATTCAAAAAACGATGAATCTCTTTTTGCGATAAACTCATTAATAAAAAGTAATTGTTCAATTTCAACCTTTAAACTTACCTCTTCTAATACTTCTCTCTTCAACGTTTCATGGATACTTTCACCATGTTCCTGCCCTCCTCCTGGGAGAACATAAAATTCTCCTTGGACACCAGCCCTCCGTAAGACGAGCAATTGCTCGTCTTTTATAATGACTGCCCTAGCTGCCGTTCTAATTCTCACGTTATCACCTCATTATTGTTATCGCGTTTTCCTTGAAGATTTACATTTGCTGATTGCCTTATTGCTCTTGCATTTTTTATGCTTGTCGCTTCTAATAATTTGTTTAAAATATGTACTGGAGTGTTGGCGTTTTGGGATAATGACAGCCAAACATAGGGCTCTTTTGTCTCAAAAAGGGATTGAAACTCTTCAAGTGTTAAATCATTGCGGTTCGCATATTTAGCAGTGTCCACCACAGTAAGCAATCTTTGCAATGAATCTGCATCCATATTCCTGTTTATAGCCGCTTCGAGCAATCTTCGCTTTTCAGGTGATGACGGCTGTTTATAAATCAAGCTCTCCATCATCCATTTATGATAATCGTATTTGTTAAACAGCAGCTCCATTTCTTCATGGCTAAAGGATAGTTGAGTGTAGACGTCTATCGCTAGTGTCAATAAGGCTTCGTCTACGATCTCTGCTAATCTCCACAAGACATCGTAGTCTTGTTTGGAGTGACCTAAATCCATAATAGCAATATTCCTATCTATAAGGGAAAAAGCGATTTGTTTCGGGAGAGGTTTATCGTATAACGAGATCAGGTTTTTCCAAACCTCCTCCTCCCCATCCGTATTCTTAGCTTCATTGTAAATTTCAAATAATATGTCTTCCGTTAATTCYATTTCCATTTGATTAGAATGTAACAATTGTTCGATAAAAGGATTCATTTTACTCCACTCCTTTCATTAAGAAACGTCAATCCATAGCATACAGATTATTAAATTATTCAATAGCTTGATCCAATAGTTGTTGATTCATATCCGAAATCGTTTCATTTGTATAATAGGCAAGATGTGGTGTACATACAACATTAGGCAGATCATATAGCTTTCGAACGTTTGCTCTAATTTATTTCGTTCCTGTGCTGTTAGATGAATTGTTTTGTCTACTGCACATTGCCATTTCTGCTTCATTTCTATCCTCATCTCATGAATTCTATAGGTTTAATTTCATAATAATAGAGAACCTAAACCGTTTCCAATATCTAGTTTATATAGGAAAAATAGATACAACCTATAACAAAGCACCTCAGAAATTGAAACAGCGACAGCCTAGGATATGAAAATAAAGTCCTAGAGTGTCGCTGTTTTATGAACTTTCTATCCGCTCATTTTAGCATCGCACTGGCAATTGTCAAAAAGTCCTCTCGACCAATCTCAAAATGACCGTAGCGGAAGGAATACCCCCAATTTCGGTTCCCGCGAGTGAAGCTAAGCTTTTCTAAAAGACCTCTAATCTGTACCTCACGGCATGAAATATAGCGGATATTTCTGCGTAATGGCACAAATGATTCTGACATCTGATATTCGTAGACTATATCATCATCCACTTCCCCGATAGCGGTAAACGCTTGGAGTGGTGCCCCTTTCCTCATTTCTGTTCGCGGGGAATAGTAGATCAACCAATCGCCTGCTCGCATCTTACGTAAAGGTGCTGACTTGCCGTGACAGAGCTGAGCGAATCCCCCCGACTCTCCACATTTCACATGGGACGCGGACACAACACCAATCCAGAAGCGGCTTTGCTCGCTTATTTCATCCATTTGCATGCCTCGAAATCCTTTCCTTTTTTAATAAATGTTTATGTCGCTTCCCTTACCAATCCTTGTTTTAAGCGGTCCAGCTGCAGAAGATGATGACGGTAGTGCATTTCAACAAGCAGAAACCATTCCTCCGCACACAATCCGCCGAATCTCGGATGGGACACTTTATGTTGTTTGGACACTTTTTCAAGGGTAGGTTCAATGTCCTTCATTCTCTGGATGACAGTGTGTAAGCCTTGAATTAGCTGCTCTTTGCTTTCCGGCTGCTCCGGAGTATATTGTGGGGAAGGCGGAACATGAATACGAATGGGCGGAAAGCTTCCTTGAGAAAATATAGCCACACCAACCTCGGTTTTTTCCGTTCCAGGTACCGTGGGATCTTGGCTTGGCATCAGGCATTGATCAAGATTACGAAGCTGCATATAAAGCGCCGAGCTAATGAGATGTTGAAACATCTGTCCGATTGACCACTCGTTTTCACTTTGCTTTTGCTTCAGCTGCTCCAGACTGAATTGATCCAGTTCATGAATATAATGTGCCGCAGTTTCCTCAAATCGTTTTAATGCTAACTTTGTTGTAATCATCGTCTATCATCGCCTCTAATCATCTTTTTTCTAAGTATACAAAAACGCTACTGACACCATTATGTCAGTAGCGTTTTAACGTTTTTTTCAGTTCGTTTCTAACCCGATGTCGGAAGGATTCCGGCTCCAGCACAACCACTCCGCCTCCCCAGCTGAGCACCCAATGCAGCAATTCCTCAGGCTGCCGAACACGTAAGGTCACCAGCAGCCCTTCGGTATGATTCTCTATGGTTTCTATATAGAAGTTGTTCGATTCCCTTACCCTATCGGCAATGTCAGGTTGGACACATATGCGCACACGAACGTTGCGATCGTCTGGAGGCTGGTATACATCTAAATTGAAATCTGCTGGCAACATAAATCWATCTTCCAGCTCGATAAGCTCCGACATCCGGGACAACCGAAAATGACGGATGTTTTGACGCAATTCACACTGTGCAACGAGTACCCATGACCCTTGAAGAAGCACAAGTCCATAAGGAGCAACCGTACGAACACTTTGGCGGTTCCCATCAGCCTCGGCAATTCTTTTGGAATAGCGGAATCTTATTTTTCTTTCCTCCAGAATCGCTCGACGAATCGCTTCCAAGTATGCCTTCTCTTGTATTCGTGCTATATCTTCAACGGAAGCAAGCAAACGAAAGCTCTTGCGAATCCGGGATGCCTCGCTGCGGATCGGTTCCGGCAGGATGGCCTCAATCTTCCCTCTTGAAGTTCGAGACTTACTGCCATAGTGAACATCAAACCATTGCTCGATAAAATCTGTCCCGATGAGTAACGTCACTGCTTCTTCCACCGTGAAACTGACTGGCGGTAGGAAATACCCCTCCATTAGGGAGTATCCCTGCCCTGGCGCTCCTATCACGGATACGCCGGCCTCACTTAAAGCCTGAATATCCCTGTAAATGGTTCTCACGCTTGTTTCAAATGTAGCGGCTAAATCCTCGGCTCGTAACACTTCGTTACGCTGCAGCTCAAGCACTATGGCTAACAAACGATCCGTTTTGTTCATGCACTGCACCCTTTTCCGAGAGAATGTTTATACCAGAGTTCCTCCACTGAAAGTATATCACTAGGGTATCCTCACCGTTAGCTTAATGAAGCAACGTCAGTCTACAACTCTATTTTCTTCTGACAACATATAATTTATAGAGAAATGAAGTCAAATAATGGTTAGGTTCGTTACAAACGTTAAAATGAATAAGCTACCGACTTTGTCGGCAGCCTGTGATCATTTCACTATCCTATATTGAATATAACAATCATAAATTTCCAAGTGCTAAAAACCAGTAACACTCATCTATCAGCTATTCGCGAAGGCGGTTAAGAAGAGCTAATGCCATTTCTCTCGCGGCTGCAACAATTTCTTCGTCCGTACGCTCCGTTCCACTGGCGGCCAACAGTGCCGAGTTAATACTGAGAAAGGCCATTCTTACAAGTAATTTCCGTGTAGGATCAGCATCCTTGCCAGCCACAAGCTCAGCCACTGCCCCAAGGCTGTCACGGATTTGACCACCGGGATTGCTAACCACGCTCCGCATGAGATTGGGATTCGCATTTACGAAGCGGATGCCGCGCAGCTTGTCTACAGAAGTAGAATCCACCCAACGAAGCACCGTGCGCTCCAGAAGGTCTGGACTCGATTCTTGGCTGACGGCCCATGCGAGAAGTTCAGCCGCCTCGTTACCGCGGGAGGACATCATTGAATTTACGATGTCATTTTTGCTTTTGAAATGGTAGTATAGCGCAGCCTTGCTGATCCCGAGTTGCTCAGCGATCTCACGAAGTGATGTTGCCTCAAACCCTTTAGCAGTGAAAAGCTCCAAAGCTACACGCTGAGCTTCCGCTTTTGTTTCACTGCCTGTCCGTTTCACTGACTCACTCATACTCATGATTGTCACACTCCTTGCCTTTCAATCATTTTAGCCATACTCATCAYACTTGACAACTTACCTGTCGGCAAGTAAAGTGTGTTTTATAGTTATCATTTCAATTTTTCTTCACCACAGTTTGAACGCTCGGTAATCGAGCCGTCATGAAAACAACCATAAGGAGGATATCCTAGTGACTAACATCGTTCTACTATTATCTCCCCTACCCTCGGCTTATACACTGGGTCAGAGCTTATTATGAATCATATCATTATAGAGTTCATCAGTTTATTCCTTGCAGGCATCCTTGCTGGTGAAGAGCTCGTCATTCGCTATGGGGTGCACTTGTCTCTGGCTGGTCTAGACGACCAGTATCAAATTAAAGTTCGTCAAGCACTAGTACTTAAACTGCGTGTGCTGGTGCCCGCTATCTTTTTACCTACGGCCGTGTCGGGAGCTGCGGTGCTAGTACTGAGCGGCTCCGAGCCAGGTTTGTTCTTCCGCTGGGCTGGCGTTCTGGCCTTACTCATCTTCATCCTAGTCACGCTCATTGGCACTGTCCCCATCAACAAGGGTGCGCTCGAATGGAAACCCGACGCGCCGCCTAGCAACTGGAAGTTGCTAATCCGACGCTGGGAGCTGCTTGATGTGGTTCGTTCATCGGCAGCAGTCTTGGCATTTGCATGTTTCTTGACAGCTATTGCACTGCAGTACTCGAGCTTGCAATAACAAGCTTTAGACTCCTTTTAGCGAAAAAGGCAATGGTTGCTTCGGACATGGAAAAAGTCCTAGCTGCCATTGCCTTTTTAAAATCAGATAACAGTTGGTTCAACTATTTAGAAGCCGCTTTCTGCTTAAAATCTTCAATAAAATGCTGTATATCCATTTTCCAAACTAGACTATGCAAATTGATAAGATGACTATTCTCATATGTGAATCCAGTAGTTGCATTTTCCACCTTCATTAGCTTCTAATACACCATTATTTAACTCAATGACTCTTCTAGAAGCGATATTACTTTCCACACAAGACAGCATTACATCCTTTATTCCCATGCTTTCTGCGTTTTTTAGGAGTTCATTTAACATGACCGTACCGTACCCTTTTCCTCGTTTGCTTGGTCTGATCGTATATCCTATATGCCCGCCTGATATTTTTAAGTTATCATTCAAATAATGCCTCAGCTTCCCGTAGCCTACGGGATAGGAATCAACGAATAACCAGAAAACAGTCTGGGGAACGTGCTGGGGTAAGAGATCGATACCTTGCGAGATCGCTATATTTTTTCGAATAAATGCCGGAAATTGGCTATAATCGATATCATACGCACTATTCACAAACCCATTTTCTCCCGGGCCTATTTCTACTAACATGTCAAAAATATCACGTCCATCATCTACACTTGCTGCTTTTAGTTCAATCATCTTCTTTAGGCCTCCTATTTATAAGTCTCTTAATCTATTATTATTTCCCGCGTTATAAATGGGCCAATTCCAATATTTCTCACCCTGACATATGATAAACCGATCAAACCATTGCTCAAAATTCATATGCAGCGGCCTCGCATCATGAAATTGATCAATATGGCCTTTGACCATTAAGTAATGGTCTGAGCCTTCATTAAAAGCTTTTAAATGAATAACAATGTCATCCTGATAAATGTAAGCTACTTTCAAATAACCTTCATTAGGCTCCTCGTACGTTACTCCAAATGTATCCTGCCACCCGTATAAGTAGGCCTCTCCTCCGTACTCCGGATGGTCAAAGAGCGAGCAGCCATTCGTTATTCTAAGGAAATTCAAATAATCCTGAGGAAGTTTACAACCCAATTTTTCCTGAAAAAGCATTAAATCTTCTTCCCTTGCAGGAGGTCTAAATGTACATTTGGCCTCATATAGTTCACCTTCACGCAGCTGTAAGCTTAATAACCCGCTCGCCTCTAATCTTTGCTTTAAGGAAGTGATAGTTTTCTTAATAATGTTGCCTTGAATCATCGAGCACCTCCATAACTGCGAAGCAGATCATATGCCATATTTCCAAACTTTCTAATGTCGTATAAGTAATCATACCCGCTCGAATCCTGCAGCTGGTTATACATGCGAACCACTACGGCATCGCAGCTCGGAATGACCAAACAGGCGCAGCCTGTAATTCCAAGAACTTGATAAGCGTCGCTCGGCAGATGCTCCCCAATTTGATTTAAAGGAGTATCACTTTGCAGCCACCATATAAAACCATTTCGAGGCAGGTGTGCCGGAACAGTGAGTGGCGTATGCAGCGAAGTAGCTCTTGCAAAAACAGTTTGCGGCAGCAACTGCTTTCCATTTACATTGCCGTTTTTAAGATGCATATGCCCCCACATCGCTAGATCGCGCGCACTAACGAACAAATTGCTTTGATCACCCGCATCACTATCGTTTGACCCCACCCACGTATTTTCATCATCGTAATAATTATATATAAGCTGCTCCGCTGCTTTTGTTCTCCAGCCCGTTTCCTTTAACCCATATTGATTAAATACATGACTCGCCATAAAAGAACTTAAGTTTTGCCCCGAAATATGCCTAATTAATTGAAAAAGCATGCCAATTCCCGTATTGCGGTATTCCCATCCATATCCAGCAGGGAACTCTCTTGTTATCTTCCCGTTCTCTTCGATTAATCCATGGGTATGCGTAAGCAGGTGCCTCAACGTTACCCCTCGCGCTGCATCTTTATAATCATTGAGATACTTCCCGATTTCATCATCCACACTGCCTATTTTCCCTTGCTCTATTAATAAGCTGACAGCAAGCGCTAGATACGTTTTACGGATTGATGCTACGTTGAACTGCGTTTTTTCATCCACGAGTCTCGGCGCATCTGATGCTGCATGTGTACCGGAATACCACTCGTTTACAACAACATCGTTCTGAATGATATACGTTGCGGCAGCTGTGGCGCCGATACTTTGTTGAATAGCATAGACATACTCATTCAGGCTTTGAAAATGATTCGTTACCACTTTCTGCACATAATCCTCTCCTGCTTCAGAGTTGATTTACCAATTCTGATTAACAATAATCCGCTGCTCTTACATTGTCAAATAAACCCAACAAAGAGATTTCCAGCAGTAATAAACAACTATAGCCATTGTTTCTATCCCCTTCGGCTCACGATTGCTATAGGATAAATAGATAATGTGAAAGACATTGAAAGGATGATTGTGACATGCTGCAAATCCCTGCCGTACATACTGTATTTCATAAGGAAACGCTTTTTGAAGCCATGGCCTTATTATATGATATCGGTACACCGCTAAAGAGCCAATTCGTGTCCAATGGCTTGAATGATACCTATTCGGTGGATACGAATACCGGAAAATTTATATTGCGAATTTATAAGCATTTGTGGCGAGCAGAATCCGATATCCGTTTTGAGCTGGATTTGTTAACCTATCTTAAAAACTGTATCCTGCCGGTTTCCTATCCAATCCAAAGACGAGATGGCGAATGGTTGACTGAGCTTGACGCACCGGAAGGCACTCGTTATGCTGTGCTATTCTCTTATGCGGATGGGGCCGGGAAACTTAATGTCGATACAAGCCAAGCTTACGGAAGCGCTATAGCGCAGCTTCATCATGCCATGGATTTCTATGAGCCCAAACATGAACGGTTTGAACTTGATGCTGCCCATTTGCTCGACGAGCCTCTTCGGGCGATGCTTCCGTCTTTACAGCATCGCCCGAACGATGCAGCGTTTGTTCAAGAAACAGCCGGCAGGCTGAAAGCTCGCCTTGCAGAAGCCGCGGATGGTGCATATGACTGGGGAGTATGCCACGGGGATCTGCATGGCTGGAACGTCTTTCATTCGGATGACGGCAGCATGACACACTTTGACTTTGACTGCTGCGGCGTAGGCTGGCGCTCGTATGATCTATCCGTTTATTTATGGGATCGCGTCCATGGCAGATCGGATAGTGAGAGCTTTGAGGATGAATGCTGGGATGCTTTTCTGGAAGCCTATACGAAGGAACGCCCGCTAAGCGAGCAAGATCTCGCGATGATTCCCGTATTCGTAGCCGTCAGACAGCTTTGGCTGATCGGACTTCATACAGGCGGAAGCGCCGTTTGGGGATCTTGGCAGGATGATGGTTACTTTGACGGGAAGCTTAAATTTTTGGCGGCTTGGGTAAAGGCGCATAACCTATAATGCGATGAAAGAAAAGGAGCTGCTTGCGGCTCCTTTCTTCTTTTATACGATTACGGAAATGCTTGTTGTAAAATAAAATGAATGCTTGCCTGTTTACATTCGAATATCGATATGCTATCTTATTTCTACAAATATAGAAATAACGACTGCAAGAAAGGTGAAGCCACAATGACAGAAGATCATGCGGACGTACGTCAAGCTGTAAAAGTATATAAGGCGCTCGGTGAGCCTACCCGTCTGAAAATAGCTCTGCTGCTTACTGAGGAGAAAAATTTATGCTGCTCCGATATTGGCACAAAGCTGGAATCCGTAGCCGGCTCTACCCTCTCACATCACTTGAAGCAATTGACGGAAAGCGGATTGCTAGATCTCCGCAAGGACGGTACGTATATCTACTACAGTGTGAACCGCGAAATGGCTCGCAAGTATGCGCCATATTTGTTGGAGTAATTTTTTTTAGGTTATATTTCTATAGATTTAGAAATATAAAAACAGTGGAGTGGAGAGAGGAGTATTTTTTATATGTCTAACGCGTGGAAAATTTACATGCTGGCTATAATTAGCTTTTTGGTTGGAACGTCAGAATTTATTATTGCGGGTATTTTGGATAAGGTAGCCGACGACATAGGTGTATCCGTATCTGCAGCAGGCCAGCTGATAACCGTTTTCTCGCTAGCTTACGCTATTGGCACGCCGATTCTTATGGCAGTTACGGCGCGTGTTGAGCGGCGTCAGCTGCTCCTCTACTCATTAGGTGTATTCGCGATCGGCAATCTTATTGCTGTTGCTTTGCCTGGATTTGAGTTTTTGATCGTGTCCCGCGTCGTCCTCGCGCTCAGCACTGGCGTGTTCGTCGTTACCGCTTTGACCGTCGCTTCTAAGCTTGCACCCGTTGATAAACAGGGCAGTGCCATTGCGACGCTCGTTATGGGTTTTAGCACAGCATTAATCGTTGGTGTCCCTCTAGGCAGGGTAGTCGCATCTGTATACGACTGGCATCTCATCTTCGGAGCAATCGGACTGCTTGGCTTGCTTGCAATGCTCCTCATTTTATCCAGCATTCCAAAAACAGATGGTGAAGAGCCCGTTCCACTTCGCAGCCAGCTTGCTCTCTTGAAGCAGCCGAAAATTGTAACGGCACTGACGGTCACCTTCTTGTGGATCGGCGGCTATTCCATCGTTTACACTTATATTTCACCATTCCTGCTTAGCGTAACGAAGCTGAGTGAACAGGGCGTGAGCATCGGACTATTTGCATTCGGTATCGCCAGCCTGATCGGGTCTAAATTTGGCGGCTACAGCACCGATAAATGGGGAGCGCCGCGAACATTAGTCAGCGGCATGCTGTTCCATACGATAGCACTTGTTCTACTCTCATTGGCTGGACAGTCTCCGGTTATCGTATTTCCTCTGCTTATGATCTGGGCCTTTACCGCTTGGTCATCCGGTCCAACTCAGCAGTACCATCTGATGTCACTAGCTCCAGAAGCTTCGGGTATTATGCTTAGCTTGAACAGCTCTGTACTTCAGCTGGGCATGGCTGCAGGAGCCGGGCTTGGCGGGGTTGTCGTTGAGCAAGTATCGCTTACCTCTATCAGCTGGATTGGAGCTACAGGCGTCATACTCGCCGCTGCTACAGCCGCAACCTCCTTCGGGTTCTCCCGCGCGCGTTCCCGCCGCAAGACAGCCGAGAGCAGCTTCGCAAAGACCAGTGCTTAAACTTTAGCAGCTTTGCTTTGATCATTGATTAAAGTCACTCCTATTTTTAAAAAATGGGGCTGTCTCAAAAGTCATTTTGCGATTTTTTTGAGCGCTAATTAGATCTTATTTTCTTTGAGAAAAAGGACCTCAAACTCCACTTTACAGTGGAATTTGAGGTCCTTTCATCTGAAAACGGAGATGTTCCCCTGTCATGCGAAGACATTTGCGGCAGCGCCTGCAGCAGCTTCATCTAAGCACAGAAATGCACTTATTTAACCAAATCTTCTTCAAATCTGCTCAATTAGAGGTATTTGTACACCCATTTACATCATTTCAATCTTGTTTGTTAAAAACAGGTGCACTTTTGCACTTATTTACTCTACGCTAACGGTTAACGCACATCACTATCATACAACATGCATAAGCCACTTACATAATCAAATCAGACTTTAATACTAATCGAATTTCAGAGGGCGCAGCCCTTGGGGGGAGGGTGTCAATAGCCATAGGCTCCAGAGGCACCCTCTTTCTAATCCTGAGCTAATATGTACCTCTACACTACCCTTTATCATTGCCTATACTGCATAATCGCTGGATAGAAGCTGCTTTCTCACACTTACATGGAGCTATACTGCATTCTATACAATATAGGTGCACTTAAAAAGCTAAAATGGTCAATCGTATAACAAGATATTGCATGAATACAACATAGATCTCCATCACAGCTCAATATGGGCGAAGTTCCTGCAAATGTACAGGATAGCCAAACGCTGGTCGCAGTGATTGGTGTCGGATAATAGCTAAACGTTGGTCGTGGAGTTTAGTATCGATGGATAGCCAGACGCTCGTCGCGGAGATTGATGTTGGATGATAACCACACGTTGGTCTCGGAGAGCGTAAACTCGACTTCCTAAAGTAGATCTAACATTCAAAAGAAAACCAGACTTCCATTATCGGAAGTCTGGCTTATTTTTGTCCTATTCAAATCGAATCAAGAAGTAATTTTTCTTGCCGCGGCGCAGCACGACAAATTTGTCATAGAGCCTTTGCTCCGAGCCGATGATGGATTCTACATCCGTGTTTTTCGTGCCATTAATTGAAATCGAGCCGCTCGTAATATCTTGTTTCGCTTGGCGGCGAGATGGTGCAGCTCCAGATTCGATTAGAAGATCCATAAGCGCAATCTCTTCTCTATTCGTAAGCACCGTTGTAGGCATGTCCTGTAAAGCTTCAATCAGCTCCGCTTCACTCAGCTGATTTACATCGCCGGAGAAAAATGCCTGCGTAATTTTCTCTGCGCTGTCGAGCGCTTCTTGTCCATGAACAAGGCGAGTAATTTCACGCGCCAACTCACGCTGCGCCACCCGCTTCTCTGGGTGCGACTGAAGCTCAGTCTCCAAAGCTTCGATTTCTGCACGAGAGAGGAATGTGAAATATTTCAAAAATTTAATCGTATCGTTATCTTCAGTATTGATCCAGAACTGATAGAACTGGTACGCCGATGTCTTCGAGCGATCCAGCCAAATCGCGCCAGATTCGGATTTCCCGAATTTTTTGCCGTCGCTTTTGGTAACGAGAGGCATCGTCATGCCGTAAGCGTCGCCTCCGCCCATTTTGCCAATCAGATCAAGGCCTGCTGTAATATTGCCCCATTGATCGCTGCCGCCAATTTGCAAGGAACAGCCATGCTCTTGATGCAGCTTATGGAAGTCGTAGGCTTGCAAAATCATATAGCTGAACTCGGTAAACGAGATGCCTGATGAAAGACGGGAATCGACCGAATCCTTCGCCAGCATATAGTTTACAGTAAAGTTTTTGCCTACATCACGTAAAAAAGTAATGACATCCAGCGGCGCAATCCAATCGTAGTTGCTTACGAGCTTAGCCGCATTATCCGCAGCATTGAAATCAAGAAAGCGGGAAAGCTGACGCTTCAAGCTCTCTGTCCATTCGGATACCGTATCCGCTGTGTTCAGCGAGCGTTCCGTCGAGCGGCCGCTTGGATCACCAATTAAACCTGTTCCGCCGCCAACTAGCGCAAGTGGAATATGGCCAGCCTGCTGGAAACGACGCAAGCACAAAATCGGAAGCAAGCTGCCGATGTGTAGGCTGTCCGCTGTAGGGTCGAATCCGCAATAAAGCACGACGCGTTCACTCGTAAGCTTCTTATGTAATTCCTCGCGGTTAGTAAATTGCTGTACTAGCCCTCGGTATTCTAGATCAGCCAATAGATCTTCATGATTAATGGTTAATGCTTCGTTTGTCATTTAACTCTCTCTCCTCTAATGTTTCCTACAGTTTACGTTGATTTCGAGTTTTTTAAAAGATGTGGACGGACGATTACATGGTTTTGGTCATTTCTCTACGTCTACGAATCGTTCTTCTAATTAAAATATCACAAATAARCAGCCCTACGCCAACAACAAAGTCGACAAACCCTACAAAAATAGCGTTAAACGGATAACCGCCCATTTTCGAGATATAATATACCGTAAAAGCAAAAATCCCAAATGCACTGATCGTAAATAAAATACTTTTTCTAAAAAACAGCGCAAGCGCTGCAGCAATTACCGTTAATGCGGCGACTGTTCCCAGCACCAAGAGATTATGATCCTTCTCTATATTCGTTGGATACAACAATCTTTTGGGATACGTGTAAGAAAAATACCAGTCCTTGCTGGGCAATTCATTAAAAACAGCTTTGAATGTTTTGGAGTCCGTTTGTTCCATTGCTAAATTCGAATGAAGCGCAGCACCGGGTTCGCTTAGCCGTATTTCCAGCTCGACATGCGGCTCGCCCTCCCAGAAAGCTGCTGGGGTCAAAAAATAAAGATGGGAAAAAATCGTCGTAATTACACCTTTATTATACATCCCCCCATTTTCAATATAGTTGATGACAATATTTTTCGTTTCGTTCGGCTCAAAAGATAAAGGGAACCTCGCTCCTTGTGCTGGACCAATTTCCGCTGAGTAATTGGATAAACGCAGCTCCTTGCCGCTTACTGGATCAATGACCGTATTTTTCAATAGGGTATTTTGCCAATTAACCGTCTTTACATTCGGATCCATGATCACATTAATCTCTTTGTTTCCCTCTGATACCATAAGGGCCTCACTTGCAGGCGTTACAAATAAAACCTCCAAGTCCTTGGCGGAATCGGACGTATTGTGAAGTTCATACTGAACCGTTACTTCCGCATGGCTTTTGTACCGTTCGATATCACGGAAGGTAAACACAACCTTCTCCCGAACCAAACTCACTTGCGATTGATCATCCAGCTCCAGCCTGCCATAACCCTCCGCAGGATAATGCAGCGGTCCCCCGTTGGCACTTGCTGCTTCTGGTAAAAGCATAAATAATAGGACAGCGGACAAAATCAATGGTCGAAGCTTATGCAGGAACACTCCATCACCTCGTTCTCCGATTGTAGAGCCTCACAAAAAAGAAGCCTCCATATGTATTATTTTACCACATGAGAGGCTTCATCTTGTTATCGCTCTATTTTTTCTTCCACGTATCCTTAAGCGGTACGATGCGATTGAAGACTAGCTTCGTATTCGTTGTATGTTTTTTGTCCACGCAAAAATAACCATGCCGAACGAATTGGAACTTATCCTCTGGCTGCGGAAGAACCTCAAAAGGCTCAATTCTACAATCTTTCACGATTTGAAGTGAGCTCGGATTAATGACGCTGTCCCAAGCTATATCGGTATCCTTCGGGATTTCATTACCCCGCAGCAGACTCTCATAAAGGTGGACATCCACTTTAGCCGCGTGACTCTCTGAAACCCAGTGGATCGTCCCCTTCACCTTCCGGCCGGTAAAGCCCGTTCCGCTTTTCGTTTCGGGATCGTAAGTGCAGCGAAGCTCAATGATCTCACCTGTGGCTTCATCTTTAATGACTTCCTCACATTTAATGAAGTAGGCACCGATCAGCCGAACTTCAGCTCCGGGCGCTAATCTGTGAAATCCTTTGGACGGCTGCTCCATAAAATCATCTTTCTCTATAAATAGCGTTCTAGAGAAGGTGACCTTGCGTTTGCCAAGCGTGTCGTTCTCGCTATTGTTATCAATGGACAACAGCTCGGTTTGGCCCTCCGGATAATTAGTAATAACCACTTTCAGTGGATGGATGACGGCCATTACGCCTTTGACCTTCGCCTTCAAATCCTGTCTTGCCGCATGCTCCAGCATCGCGATATCAACGGAATTTTGCGCTCTAATCATGCCGATTTCATCGATAAAATTTCTAATGCTCTCGGGCGTAAAGCCTCTTCGCCTGAGTCCACGGATCGTTGGCAGCCTTGGATCATCCCAGCCGTCGACGAAGCCGCCCTCAACGAGCTGTCTCAAATATCGCTTGCTCGTCACGACACCCGTTAGATTTAGCCTGCCGAATTCCCTTTGCCTTGGCGGCTGAGCAAATTCCAGCTCCTCCAATACCCATTCGTACAAAGGACGATGGTCTTTGAACTCAATGGAGCATAACGAGTAGGTAATGCCCTCGATGGCATCTTGAATCGGATGCGCAAAATCGTACATCGGATAAATGCACCACTTATTTCCCGTCCGGTAATGCTCAGCATGGATAATGCGATAAATAACAGGATCTCTTAAATTAATATTAGGCGCACTCATATCTATTTTGGCACGCAATACTTTGGAAGCGGCCTTAAAATCACCATTTTTCATTTTCGCAAACTGCTCTAAATTTTCATCAATGGAGCGATTTCGGTAAGGGCTATCCTTGCCCGGCTCCGTAAGCGTCCCCCGATATTCCGTAACTTCTTCTGGTGATAATTCACAAACATAAGCCTTTCCTTTACTTATGAGCGCAACTGCAGCATCATATATCGCATCTGAATAATCCGAACCATAATAAATATGGCTGCCCGGACTATAGCCAAGCCAATTGATATCTTCGATAATGGCATTCACATATTCGATGTCCTCCTTCAGAGGATTCGTATCGTCAAATCGCAAATGAAACTTCCCATTATACTTTTGCGCAATCGTATAGTTTGTATGGATGGCATAGGCGCTTCCGATATGCAGGTATCCATTAGGCTCAGGCGGAAACCGCGTGCACATTTCTCGTGTAAACACGCCTGCTTGAAGATCCTCATTTATGATTTTGTATAAAAAATGATCCGTGTTCGGCTCTAATTCGCTGCTCATTGTAAAACCTCCAATTTAGGGTTGCTATCGATACTTTGATTTTTCATGTCCCAAAAAGCAAAAAAAAATTCCACCCCCAAGACTTCGCGTCTTGGGGACGAAATTTTTCGCGGTACCACCCCAGATTCGTTAATATGTCGCCATATTAACCTCTTCAAGTACGGCACCAAAGGATGCTTATACTCTAGCTCTATAACAGGAGCTCCTGTCACAGCATCCCCTTGCTCAGGTTCCGATGTGATGCTCAGAGACTTGTTTCGATAAACCATTCCTTGCCCCTTTTCAGCTGCCGGGGCTCTCTGCGAAAGAATGTGTTTATGTACTCTTCTCGTCATCGCCTTTTTCAATATTTCATATATGTTAACAAATCGTTCCCTGAATTGTAAATGGTTATTCTACACAGCAAGCTAGATCATACTAATGCCTTGGCGCCCACAGTATAACTGAAACACCGACCAAGCAAATAGCAGCACCTATCCAGTCGTATAAATCAGGTGTTTTTTTATCGACTAGCCAGCCCCACAATACGGCCATCACTATAAAAACGCCCCCGTACGCCGCATAGACTCTCCCGAACGAAGGGAAGGATTGAAATGTAGCAATAACACCATATAGTGCTAAAGCTACGCCTCCGACCATTCCCCAATACATCGGCTTACCTTCACGCAGCCATAACCAAATCAGGTATCCCCCACCAATTTCAGCTAACCCAGCTAATAAAAATACCAATATTCCTGTAATCATCTCTTTCACATCCAATAACCCAAGCTGATTGAATACTTATTTCTTAGCCTGAGGCAAATTTTCAAAAGCTTGTACATATTTATCGTATTTCATTTTCCATACGTCCTTGCGAGAGGCAATGGTTTTTCCGTCCAGCAATRCCTCGATAACATCCAAACATACATCCCAGCCGGCAATATCTCTAGGGGTATGTGCTGTAATTTGGACAAGCTTCTCGATTAATACCAAGCGGCAGCCCTCTGGCTCTGCATATAATTCAAAACGAACGATATCCTCAGCCCACGTAAACTCCAAAACCGATAACGCTTTGAGCTCAATGATGGCCATCTCTTCAAAATGTCCATTCTGCATATCAAATTTTATTAATCCGCCTTCACGCAGGTCCGCGACACGCAGTTCGGGGAACCACTGGGCGAGCTTCTCGTTGTCAGTCAGCATCGACCAGACACTCTCCACAGCATGCTTCAAATTGCGCTCGAAACGGACCGAATAACCATTCTCAGCTTGGGTAATGGATGCCAACATGTATACTCACCTCGTCCTTATTTATTCCTGATTATATTTTTTCTCAAACACAGACCATCGAATCAAAGAAAGAGTAACACCCACGACAACTGAAATAAAAATAATAGGCGCCATTTCGATTTGATCTACACTTTTACGACCAAGTACAATGAGTACTCCCTGAATAATTAAAACGTAAATCAATAAATAAAGCACCCATCTAATAGCGTACGACAGCTTGCCCTTTGTTCTTATCTTGCTCCATTTCTCGCGATTGAATTTGTTGAAGTCATTCACAGGTTATCCCTCACTCAATTACATATTTCTAGTGGTACATACTCCCGAAATAGGATTCAGCACCTTATTTAATATGGCGATTATAACATATGTATAATCAAAATTAGGCTGCAGCAAGAAGAATAATCCTTCTTCACTACAGCCTTGCACGTCAACCGACTATTCATTTTTTGTTATATGAAGCTACGAAAACAACAAAGAATCGCTAATTGCAGGTACATCCATCCACTGTCTCGACTCGGCAGAACGCTCAACAGCTTCAATAACGAGCTGATTTCTATAGCCGTCCTCGAAGTTCGGAGCAGGTTTAATCCCGCTCTGCAGCCCTTCCATGAACGTCGCCATCATATTCCATCATATTAATAAAGGTATGCTCGTAGCCGATAATATGACCATCAATCAGCTTCTTAGCTAGCTGTATCGCAGGCGCAAAACGATAATTATGGCAAATCATATGCATAACGCCTGCTTTTTTTACCGCCTGCAGCATCTCCGCTGCTTGGCTTGCACTGACCGCGAGCGGCTTCTCGCAAATGACATGCTTGCCCGCTTCTGCCGCAGCGATTGCCTGAAGCACAGGCTCTACCGGCGTATCGAAGTAGAATGGCAGGTCGCGATAGGCGTGGCTATGCGCTTTCCCCATAATACAAAAAAAATCGAAATGATCCCATAGTGAACGCAGAATTGGCGCTCCAGCGCATTCTCCTTGATTAAGATCGCGAAACCGTGGCTGTTCAAGTGTTTGTTTTAAAAAATCACCTAAAATCCTCTAAGATATACCCGGTTGAAAGGGTATCCTTCGTGATTATTGGGGTGATTAAGAAAAGTCAAGGGATTTTTTGGTTTGTTCAACAATATACTGACTTTTGGTGATTTTCCATCAGTTGGGATGAACTGCATAAGTCATGTCATCTACAGGTATTATAGCAAGTTTCCAATACCTAATAGAATAGAGCCTCCAAGCCTGCACCTGAGCAGGCCTGAAAGCTCTATTGGTTAACCAACCTTCAATGGCTGATGTCAGGGCAGCAGCAATTTGACTAATAGATCAAGCTGTCGGCTCAGCATAACAAATTGCCTTTATTTGCTCGCTGCTAGATCATCCAATATATATTGAATGATAGCAACGACTTCAGCTCGAGTTGCCGATTCAGCCGGAACAAATAGATTCTTTCCCCGACCCTTCAGGATGCCACGGTCTTTAGCTGTCTTCACAGCATATTTGGCCCAATTTGAAATAAGACGATCATCAGCAAACCCAGTCTCTGGCGCAAGCGCGCCTCCCTCAGGTTCGCCAAGCGCTCTCATAGCTATTACGGCTAACTCCTGACGATTAATTCCCCCCTTTGGTTGGAGGCTTCCATCCGGATAGCCAATAAATAAACCATGCTGGTAACCAAGTGCGATCGCATTCGCTGCATAAGGGGCGATTTGCTCCCCATCACTAAAGCTCGGTTCACTCCCTTGTGCTGGACCAGACCAACCTAATGCCTTAACCAGCATGACGATAAAATCCTGCCTTGATACTTTCTCGTTAGGCCTAAAGGTCCCATCAGGGTACCCCGAAATCCAGCCCTGCTGAACTGCTGACTGTATGATCGGCTCTGCCCATGACCCCAAAATATCGTTAAATGAAATGGGCTTGACGGGACCAACAGGAGTCTCCGTAGTTGGAGTCGGAGATGGCGGAGTATACGGAACAAAAGCTCGGTTTACCCTAATTGTGTATAGCAGTTCTTCACCGCTCTGCGAGACGACTTTAATATGAATATCATTGTTCCCTTGACTCAACAGTAGATCTACGCTGTCGCTAGCACTTGCAACTGGGACGTAGGTCGAGTCATTTACTGATACGCTTACTAAAGCATGACTCTCTGCTGCAACTGGTTTTACCGTTATCGCATAAACCGAATAACCAACGGATGCTTCGTAGTTTACTGTTTCAGGATGAAACAAAGGTGTAAGTGTTCCTGCTGACAAACTCAAATCGCTCAGTGTAGCATTGTGGCTTGGCCGCAAGACTTGTACGGTGTAGATTTGCTCATTTCCCTCCTCGGCCGTTACGCGTATGGCAATCGTATTTAGGCCTGCCTCCAGCGGCAGGGGAGCGCTTGCCGTACTGTTGGTCAMGCTTTGATAGGAACCTCCATTGACACTTACCGCTATAGACGCATTCGTTCCCGCTGCCCAAGGCGTCAGCGTAATCGCATTCTGATTACTCCCCACTTCGGCTGAATAGCTATAAATTCCAGCATCGAATAATGGGCTGAGCGTACCAGAAGAGAGAGATAAGCTGCTTAAATTCGCATCGTTGCTCTGCCTATAAACTGTCAGCACATATTGATTCACCGTCGCTCTGTCCTCGGCGGTGACGCGTATCGCAATCGTATTCAGGCCTGCCTCCAGCGGCAGGGGAGCGCTTGCCGAACCGCTGGTCACGCTTTGATAGGAACTGCCATTGACACTTACCGCTATAGACACATTCGTTCCCGCTGCCGAAGGCGTCAACGTAATCGCACTCTGATTACTCCCCACTTCGGCTGAATAGCTATAAATTCCAGCTTCGAATAATGGGCTGAGCGTACCAGCAGAGAGAGACAAGCTGCTTAAATTCGCATCGTTGCTCTGCCTATAAACTGTCAGCACATATTGATTCACCGTCGCTCTGTCCTCGGCGGTGACGCGTATCGCAATCGTATTCAGGCCTACCTCCAGCGGCAGAGGAATGCTTGCCGAACCGCTGAATATGCTAGTGAATGATCCCCCATTAGCACTGTAGGCGATTAAAGCATTCTCTTCTGATGCTGTAGGCGTTACCATGATGGAATCTTGACTATTTGCTACAACAGCCTCATAGCTGAAGCGTCCGCTGGCGAAATCCGGCTGCAGCAAAGCACTTCCGGATAAGCTTAGCTGCTCCAAAGTTGCATTCGTGCTAGGCTCAGAACGAATAACTTCGATAGTATATTTTCTAGTTTGGGAGCCATCCGCAGAAATCGTTTCAACTGGAATGGCCGTGCTGCCCACTCCAAGCTGGATAGCGGAGCTAGCTTCGCCATCTGTGCCCCCTATTCCATTTATGGACAAGCTACCATCGGCATCGTTTAGAGTAGGAGTGACCTTCGTAGAGACTGTCGAATAAGGAACATGAACGGTGTAATTAAGCGTATTGGCATCGAATGCAATCGTCCCGGCTGAAGTTTCCAGCTTCTTTAGAGCAGCATCGTTGGCCATCGGCCGATGCACATGGAAATTGATCAGTCGAGTGACTGTGCCATCGGAAGAAGTAATTTTTATTTCTATGAGGTTATTAGCCGGATTTAGAGGAAGATGGCCTGTAGATGTCCATTGTCCAAGATTTTTCCAATTATCTCCATTCATTTGATATTGTATCGTTGCATTTTCATCGACGGTCTTGATAGCGAAATAGTACGTAGAAATCGAACTTCTCGGAATGTAAACATCATACTCGTTAATCGTGTTCGAAAGAGAGGGGGTATGCGGATATGTAAATTCAACCCTGTCCACATCCACATTATTGCTCCCAGCCGCCCTAACATAATGACTCAAAGATGCTGGAAGCAGCATGCTAACTACTAACAAGATTAGGCCTATTTTTCTTAACATTAAATGAATTCCCCTTTGCTATTCACTTATTTTTTCCTAACGAAAACCACATCTAGCAAACTAAGTTTATTATATCATATAGACATCACTTATACAGTTCGATGAATTAAGTGGGAATTGTGAGAATCTATGCTTGAATAAACCGGCCACCTGGTCATGAGCAGACGCTTGGGCCAATAGGCAGAAATAATGCTTGCGAAAATTCGTACTTCTGTGTCAAAATCGATATCGATTCGTTCAGATCCCTTTTGGTTTCTTTTACGAACATGGCAACGAGTTTTGAAGAGTCCGCGAACCATTTCGCCGTGGGTGCAGCTCTCATTACTCCTTTTTTCTTTGTTTGCTTGCCATAACGCATAGGCTACTAATGCCTCCGTAGCGAACACGAATTCCATATGCGCGGTTGCTAATGATGAGATAGGCTCCCTTGTACGTTGCAGGGCTGTATTCATAGTCCTCTATGCCAACTTCTTTCAAGCGAACAGTGACGACCGCGGCAATAGGGACACGCTTATCTTTCGAGATCGCTTGCCCTTTCTTGAAGGACAACCAGATTCATACACCAGCGATACGTTTTGGATGAAGAGTCGAACAACCAGCATAAGAAAGGCAATTTTTTGGCGTAGGGATGGGCAATAAGCGTATCATCAAGTTTATGACGTCACCTGGTTTTAGTGCCGTAACGCTAACTTCTTGAAGCCTTGCCGCACGTTTATGACCAAACGTTCTCCATGCAAACGAAGTTGTGAAAAATCGACTAAGTGTATACTGCGCAAGCTTATAGGGTTTGAACATGGTCGCAAGTAAAGCGTCCTTACTGGTTAAAAAAGCCATTTGGTTCACAGACGAGTGGTTTTCCATCTGTTGGTATGAACTGCATAAGTCATGTGATTTTTTTCTACAGGATCTTTCTATACCGTTCATCAAATTAACCACCTGCTCTGAACATTTAATAAAAATGATCAAAGAGCCGCAACCATTAAAGAAAGCCGAGCGAAATCAGTTTATGGTTAACTGAAGATCGTCGGCTTAGCAGTAAGCTTATTAAGGTGATAAGATAGCTGAAAGTGAGTCCACACCTTATAGATTTGCACACTACGTTAATACAATGAAGTCGTTCCCTCTGTCTCTTCTATCCTTTAGTCGCGCCTGCCGCCAGACCGTCAACAAAGTGCCTCTGCAAATACATGAACAGCAGCGTATTCGGTATGGCAATGAATACCGCTCCCGCGGAGATCGGCAATATTTCTTTAAGCAACTCCGCAAAAGTTTGCATTCCCTTAACCGCGCCCTCGTTGTTTAGTCCAATGTCAGCAGAATCCGTGCCTCCGCTCCCGAAGATATAACCACCAGTAGATCCGATGAACGGATAGCTGTAATAGAAAAACGGCACATCGAACATAAACGCGTATTTGTTGCTTTCGGGATCGTTAAACGATCGCCCGAACTCGATGACTTCTTCCATCGTCTTCGGAGGCTCAGAAATCAAATCCTTATTGTAGAACATGGCATAAGTCATGACCTTGATGGGATAGCCGAACAGCCTGTTATTATACGAAGCCGCGGCGACCGCCACGTCCTCGTGCTCGCTGCGCGTCGCGTCCGCAAACTCATCGTTAGGCAGAATCAGCCCGGCGCTTGCCGCCTTGCCCAGATGGTCCTAGGAAGTCGTAATGACGTCTGCCGCAATGCCAGCTGGACCGTCCAGCTCGAATTTTCCGATTTGATCCATCGTTCCAAGCTCCTGCATCTTCACTTCGACGCCGTATAGTTCCGTAAATTCCTTGATGATGGCATCCACAAAAGGCCGGGCTTCTTTGCTCTCCTATACCAGCAAGCTCGCGCCAGTCTCCGGTACAAGCTCCGTATCGATCTTCTCGAACGCCAGATCGAACTGGCTTTGCACGGGAGTTACGCCCGCTCCGGACTCGGTTGTGCCGTTGGAGCACGCGGCTGCGGCGAGCAGCGATAGCGTTAAGAACGCGCCGCGAGTCAGTGTTTTACCCCGTATTCATATCGATTGACTTAGCATCCAACTTTGGACTTCATAATGCAACGTCTTGTTGCTGTCAGCGACGAACCGCCTCTTCGGGACATCCGCCCCCTCCGGGCCTGCTTCCCTTAGACCAGAATGCTCTGAGACGTGAAAAGCAAATCCCGTATTTCTCGGCAGGAAAAGCCGCCTTCGGTAGGAGCGAGGTCCGGACTTCTCCAGTTCCGCCCCCGCATATACTCTCGCCGTTGCCGAGGTATCGTCTGGTACGACAACTTCCAGCTCCACTTCGACCTTTTCGGATAATTCCGGCACGATCCTGATTATTGTCAATGCGTTCAGCCCATGTCCGCTGTATGCGATCTCACAATCCCCCGTCTTGACTGCCCGGATCAAGCCTGTCGGATCGACCGCCGCTGCGCCTTCGGGCGTTACGCGAAAGCTTGCGTCCAGGTCGACCGAAACTAAACCGCTTTCATATGAGACAAGCGGGTATACCCATGCCTCGGCTCCCTCGATCCCGGCGATAGGATCACCGGTCAACTCGGCTGAGACGGGCGATCCTTTGTCTCCGAAGAAGAAGACAAGCGGCGCGTATACCCTCTGCTCCCAAGCTGCCTCGTTATGCTCTGCCATCGGTTCGTAGCAGAACACGAGGTCGTCTCCAGACCGGTAGCCTAGCTTCAAGAAATGCTCCACCATGTGCCTGACGTGATCGACACGCACAGTCATGCCTTCCATGCCGCCAGCATCTATCCATAATTGAAACGGTCCTTTTCCATCGAAAGTCTGAACGATGGGCAGATGCGTCATCGTCTCCTCATTGTATTGGGCAAAATAAGGCGAAACCATGGCCAGCTTGCCAAAAACGTCGGAACGGCGGAACCCGATATGGTAAGTCGCGAGCCCGCCTCTGGACGAACCCATCAGTGCGGTGTGGCGGCTCTCATGCTTCGTCCGGTAAGTACGGTCGATGTAGGGTTTAACTTCCTCCGTCAGGAAACGTTCATAGAACTCTCCCCGGCAAGGGTAGTCGAGCTCCTCCGCGAACGAGCCTTGATGCGCGAACTCGCTGTTTCGCTCCAGCCCCATATTCGAAACCGCCACGACGATCAATTTTTCGATGCGTCCTTCCGCAATCAGACGGTCGCATACGCGGTGCAGGTTCCATGACTGCCCGTTAAATGCTTCATAGAATACGTTCTGCCCGTCATGGACGTAAAGCACCGGATACGTCCTGTCCGCTTCCTGCCCGTAGCCGGGCGGCAAATAAACGAAAATGTCCCTTTCGTTGCGCATAATTTCCGATCGGAAATTCGCGATGGTTTCCACTCGCGAAGGCTGCGTCATTCAAATCTCCTCCTCTCTTCCCGTAACTGGCCTTAAGTCTATCCAATTATGAACCGTGTAAACGACTCTCTTGTCCTCGTCCGTGACAAGCCTTCTGTAACGCATCCGCCCGAAATCCCGATCGACCTCTTCCTTATCGTAGCCCCGGGTGATGAGAAAATCGAACGTTAATCCTCTAGGCAAACTGACCGTTCCGCCATACAATCCTTTGCCGAGCTTCGGAACGCCGAACGTCGCATAAATCTCGGCATCTTCCGGCGTTGTATCCGGCACGCGAATTTCAAGCTCGACGACGACGGTCTCAGATAGCCGTTCCACGACAGTATACATTCTGGCTGCTTCATGGCCCCCATAACGGCAGACGATCGTCGCAGTGCCGGGTTTCCGTGGAAGCAGCCTTCCGTCTGGCGAAATCCCGAGGACATCCGGATTATCCGTCTGGTAATCGGCTCTGAGCAAACTGAAGCGTATGCCGTTGTGAAGCGCGGCAACCGCATTAACGACCACTACAGGCCCGTCGACACCGACGATACCGTCCCCTTCAAGCGCGAGAACCGACACATCGGCGGCTTCGCCAAAGAAGTGCAGCAGCGGCATGTGCGCCCGGCGGCTCCAGTCCCATTCGGAATGCGCGGCTTCCATGTCCAGATAATAATAAAGCTCCTCACCTTGCTTCCAGCCAGCTTGCTGCATATTCTCCGCGACGCTCCGCACGTGGGATGGCATGAAGAATCCCTCCGCCCCACCTATGTCCATCCATATTTTCTGCCCATCGTTATACGGATACAGCCGATACTGCGGCGTTTCTTCCAGCGTGCCGGGATCTACCTGGACGAAAAAAGGCGACAGGATGCCCAGCATGCCGAATACGTCCGGACGGCGGAGCCCGATGTTGTACGTTGCAATGCCGGCCGCCGAGGAGCCCATTAACGCCGTATGCTCCGCATCCGGCAGTGTCCTGAATGCGCGATCTACGATTGGCTTCAGCTCTTCGATTAGAAAATGCTCGTAAAGCTCGCCGACGCAGCGAATAGGATACGCGCACAGGTCGTGGAAATATTCACTGGTTCCGTCCTCGTACTTATGTTCGACCGCTACGATAATAATTGGCCGAATCAGCCCTTCCGCCAATAGTCGGTCCGCTACGCGGTGCATACCCCAGGACTCTCCGGATGGCTTGCTCGGCTCGAATACGTGCTGGCCTACGTGCATGTACAACACGGGATACCTTACGGACGGATCATCGTCATAGCCCGCAGGCAAATAAATGTAGATGTCTCTTTCGTTCCCCAGCCGGGATGCGTGCACCCCGGGTAATACGATCAGCTTCGATTGAGCCGAATTTTCCATATTGCATAGCCCCTCCTGAGAACTTTATTCTTCAAGTTTTAACTTAACCGGTTAAGCGGCTTCAGTATAGGGCGTTTCCCGTGGCTTGTCAACGGGAAGTTTGACATCCTTCCAAGTTCGGACTTATGATTATCTAAACTTTTGATCCTAACGAGGCGGTTACTGATACGATGAAAAAAACGACACTTCGCGACGTAGCCAAAGAAGCCGGCGTCTCCGTCGCCACGGTAAGCTATGTCCTTAATTACGTGAGCACCCAGACGATTCCAGAAGAGACGCGGCAGCGGGTCTTTACGGCAGCGAGCAAGCTTCATTACGTTCAAAATTTGACGGCGAAGTCGCTCTCACTGGGTAAAACCAACGTCCTCGGCGTGCTGTTCGTCAGCACCGGAGACGCCCGCATTCCAAAGCCGGTCAGCTACGGAGCTTTCCTTGACGGATTAGAGCGCCGATGTCGGGAGAAGAGCTATCATCTCCTTGTATCCCAAATTGATCCGGCCAAACCCAATTTCGAGATCATTGCCGAGCGCAAGCTGGATGGCGTCTTTCTGATTGACGCTATGGCCCAATCCTTCCATGCGATATCGAGGAATCTGCAATACGGCTCGCCGCTGGTTATCGTGGACAGCTTGATCGACGATTCCTTGTTCCGGCAAGTCAATCCTGATTTCCAACGATTGTTCAGTGATCTGAACTCGTCATTGCCGGCCGGACAGCCTTATGCACTCATTCACGAACACATGTCGAACGAGCGGTATCACGAAATCATTCGATCCTCTTCGGGATTGGACGAATCGCTCGTATATGCGGCCACCAGTGACGAAGAGTCGCTCAAGCAATTTATCCAGCAGCACGAGAACAAGCCTCTCGTCGTCTTCAACGAATTTTTGGCCTTGCAGGTACTGAAGTACCTGAGCCCGGAGAACCTTGTCGTCGTCTGCACCTCGGAATGCCCGGAACTCCTTCCCGAGCAGGTCACAAAGTTCGTTTTCACTCGTTCCAAGTCCGAGGTCGCTTTCGGCTTGATGAGCGCGCTACTAAACACTCCTTTCGGCACTTCCGAGGATCAGTACATCTCTCTGGGCAAGAAGGATTAAACGGCTGGGGCTCGTCATGAACCTATGAGACATGGAGGATGAACAGATCCATAGAACGAGTAGCTCGCTGTATCTTTAAGACGGATTTCGCTAACCATGCGCATTTCCTCGCGGAAGAACAGTTTGACATCGAACCCCATGATTACGTCCATTGGTTCAATTTCCATAAACCACGGGACACTAGATTATTTTATTAAATGACATGGTTATCTTTAATACGTTTGCAGATGATAAATTCTAATATATTGTGACATGAAGTTAATCCACCAGTTGAACATATACATTTTTCAATTAGTCTTATAATTGAAAAATAGAGTTGCACCTAATCAATTTACAGGAATTCTAAAGGTACCTTAATTAAATAGTCTAAAAGAAATGCTCGCCTTTGAATTAGGCGAGCATTTCTTTCTTTAAAAAAAGCTTAGTAATATTCAGAATTTCTTCAGAAAGTTCCTAGTCAGTAACTAAGCATTCTTCTCTATACTGATATTGTCGGGCGACCTCTACACTATTTATGTCTGCCTTTTTCAATTGTTGCTAGCCTCTTTCATGAGCGCGTGTTTATGCCATTATCATATACATTTCATAAATTGGCTGTCATTCCCTTTGCAGCAACAAAATTTTATTTTTTCAATGGGCTCATCCTCATCAAAAAGTTTGATCTTGTATAAACGCGTGTTCATGTTATACTTTGCTCAACATAAGTTAATCCTGCTAGCGAGAAAATATTCGAACAAAGGATGGGGTTTCGATGAGGCTTGGAGGTCAGGTTTTTCTAGAAAACAAAAATCCTGAAAGTTGGTCAAATGCACTTATACAAGCGGGCTTCCGCGCAACAACCTGCCCCATAGACGGCAATGAAGATATTAGCGAGCTGGATGATTACTTAGCCGCAGCAGCAAAACATGATATTCTGATTTCCGAGGTCGGCGCATGGAGCAACCCTATTAGCCGAAATGAGGAAACAAGGCGCAAAGCTATTGCCTACTGCACGCAGCGTCTGGAACTTGCAGAACGGATGGCTGCGCAGTGCTGCGTAAACATTGCCGGGTCACGCGGCGAACAATGGGACGGACCCGATCCCGAAAATTTCAGCGATGAAACCTTTGAGCTCATTGTAGAGACGACGCGTGAAATTATCGATGCGGTTAAACCAGAGAGAACCGTATTTGCTTTGGAAATGATGCCGTGGGTATTCCCAGATTCGGCTGACTCCTATCTTGCCTTGATCAAAGCGATCGATCGCAAAGGCTTTGGCGTACACTTCGATCCCGTCAATATCATTAGCAGCCCTCGGGCCTATTACCAAAATGGCGAGATCATCCGTGATTTTTTTGCAAAGCTTGGGCCATATATTCGGAATTGCCATGCGAAGGATATTTTGCTGCGCGGTCAATTGACCGTTCATATGGATGAGGTCATCCCAGGCCAAGGCTTGCTTGATTACCGTACATTTCTTACCGAGCTGAACAAGCTGCACCCGGATACGACGCTCATTATCGAGCACCTATCCACCAATGAGCAGTATCAGCAAGCTCGGGAGTACATATGCAAGACGGCTTCAGAGCTTAATATATCGCTGTAAAGGAGATCGGCATAATGAATCACGAACAACCTCTAGAGGAATTGAAGCGCGAGGAAGAGGAGCTGCAATTCGACTCCTTCACGAACGAAACCGCGCTGCAAATCGGGCTTGGGCTCATTGAGCAGGCCAAATCGGAGAACAAGTCGGTAACGATTGATATTCGAAAAGGCGAACAACAGCTGTTTCACTATGCTTTTCCCGGCACCTCGGCAGACAATGATGACTGGGTCATGCGAAAAGCACGCGTCGTCAATCGTTTTGGAGTCAGCTCCTATCGTATGGAAATCGAGTTGCGCGCTGCCGGTACAACGCTTGCCGAGCGTTATTCGTTATCCCCTTCGCTCTACGCTCCTTATAACGGAGCGTATCCCATCTACGCTCGAGGATTCGGGGTAATCGGAACCATTGCTGTATCCGGATTGCCGGATGATCAAGATCATAAGCTGATCACTTCTGTGCTCCGAAATATACTTAAACGAGCCTAAATGTAGGTTCCAATAGAAAAAAGGCAGCAGCGAAAGGATTTCTCCTCTAGATGCTGCCTTTTCCATCGTATCCAAGCATTCATGATTATGCGTTATAAAATGCTTCTAATTCGCTAACGACCGCTGCAAGCGATCCGTCTACGCGAGTCTGACGCTGTTCTTTGCTAAACAGCGAAGCGATTTGCTCAGGGAATTGCTGCTCGATGCCGCAAAGCTCGATGGCTTCGTTGAACTTAGCCGGATGAGCCGTCGCAAGCGAGATCGTGATTCCTTGTTCATTGCTGTATTTATCAGCCGCAGCGACGCCGCAAGCTGAATGCGGATCAAGCAGGTAGCCGTTTTCCGCTTCATATTTCTTAATCGTGCTCAGGCACTCTTGGCCTTGTACGCCATGCGCGCCAAACTCGGCTTGCACTCTGCTCAGCGCATCGCCGGCAATGACGATTTGTCCTTCGGCTTTGAACTGATCCATCAGACTGCGAATTTGAGCAGCATCCTCGCCAAGCACATAATACAAGTAACGCTCAAAGTTGCTGGCTACTTGAATGTCCATCGATGGGCTGTACGTGCTGCGGAAGTCGCCCGGCTTGTACACGCCCTCAAGAATAAAGCGCTCCAAAATATTGTTCTCATTCGTAGCTAGAATGAGCTTACCTACAGGAAGTCCCATACGCTTCGCTAGGTAACCTGCAAAAATATCACCGAAGTTGCCTGTCGGTACGCTAAAGTTAACCTGCTTCGCATCCGTCTGCTTCGCCACTTGGAAGTAGGCATAGAAATAGTAAACCGTCTGCGCCAAGATTCGAACAAAGTTGATGGAGTTGATCGCCGCAAGCTGATTGTTAGCTTTAAAATCAAGGTCAGCGAACAAATCCTTAATCATGCGCTGGCAATCGTCGAAGTTGCCATCTACGGATAGATTGAGCACATTGTCGTCCTGAACCGTCGTCATTTGCAGCTCTTGTACTTTACTTACTTTGCCATGTGGATGTAGAATACAAATCTTGATGCCGTCTTTGCCTTTAACGCCCTCGATTGCCGAAGCTCCTGTATCGCCGGAAGTAGCACCGAGTATATGAATTTTTTTATTTTGCTTCGCTGCAACATACGTATAAAGCTGGCCCATGAACTGAAGCGCGATATCTTTAAATGCAAAGGTAGGCCCGTGGAACAGCTCCAGCAAATAAAGATCATCCTTCAGCTTGCGGACAGGCGTTACTTCCGGGTCACGGAAAGTAGCATAGCTCGCGTACACCATATCCTTCAAATCCTGTGCTGGAATCTCATCATTCGTAAAATGTGAGAATATAGCAAGTACAAGCTCTTGATAGCTAAGATTCTGCCATTCCTTTAATGTTTCAGCTGAAATAACTGGAATTTCGCTCGGAACAAGCAGTCCTCCATCGTTGCCTAAGCCCATCATAAACGCATCGATAAACCCTATTTTGCCAACATTTCCTCTTGTACTAATGTACTCCATCTGTAAATAGCCTCCTACATGCGCACAATTATCGTCAAATTTCGTTATTTAAATCATATCATCGTTTTCCATAATAATCGATTGTTTTCACAACAGTATATCATTTTTATCGTCTAACAAGCTAAAACGCATTCGGCGTTCTTTAGAAAAAAAATATACTGCCTTATATTTAAATAAACGAAAGACATCCCTTATTTTGGGATGTCTCGCGTTAAGCCTGCTATTTGACGAAGTTTGCTACAATCGATGCAATCTCGGCGCGTGTAATCTTTTCCTTTGGCCTGATTGAACCATCCTCATAACCTTTAATGATACCCGCTTCCGTTAATGCTGCTATCGCTTCTTTTGCCCAGCTGGACAAGCTGGGCTCATCCGCAAAGGATGGTTTGGCCGCTCCGGAGGCAACGATCATTTGGTCTTTAACCGCTCTATACAAAATAACGAATGCTTCCTCTCTCGTCATTTCCTGATTCGGCTTGAAGCTGCCATCATTGAAACCAGTTATAATTCCAGCGGCATACAAGCCATTCACATATTTACTATACCAAGCAGTCGGCGTAATATCTCCGAAGCCAGATTCACTGCTTTCTGCTTTGAGGCCTAACAATCTGTAAATAACCGCTGAAAATTCCGCTCTGCTCATTTCCTGATTAGGCTTAAAGCTGCCATCTGGAAAACCGCCCAAAATGTTTTTGTCCGACAGCTTGTTAATCGATGCTGCTGCCCAGTGCCCTGCTGTATCCTTGAAATGCGGCTCTGGGTCTGGGCTCGGTGTTGGAACCGGACTTGGTGTTGGGTTCGTTCCAGGGTTTGGCGTCGGACTAGGCGTTGGATCTGGACTCGGACTTGGTGTTGGGTCCGGGCTAGGGCTCGGTGTTGGATCTGGGGTTGGGCTAGGCTCTACGCCAGTATCCTTCTTTTTCTCCACCGTTACGACAACCTTAGCTGTAAATCCACCGTCTACCGTCACAACCGTAAGGGTAGCTGTTCCTTCTTTTAGAGCTGTAACAATGCCGTTTGTATCGACTGATGCAATGGCTGCTGCATCGCTGGACCATAACACGGCTTTATTATCCGCATTCAGCGGTGCAACTTCTGCATTCAGTTGCAGCTGCTCTTCTTCCTTCAGCATAACCGCATCCTTGTTCACCGTAATTCCTGTTACATGAACAGCCGTATCCGGCTGCTTTAATACAGTAAACGTGAACGTTCTTGTTACAGTTGATTTTCCATCTGAGAGTACAGCGGTCAGTGTTACAATCTGATCTCCATTTTCAAAAACAGGCCGTGCAACAGTACCGCTATTACTAATGATTGACTCATTATCTGATTGCCAAGTAATGGTTGCTCCATGCAATCCAGTCGTTGGCAGCTCGAGATCCGTCAGCACTGCATCCTTGCTGCTATTCTCCCCAAGGAAGCTCAGGTCATCTAATTGATCGGCCGCATGTTGTAGCAGCAGCACCTCCATGCTTGCCAGCTTCTCATTTGCCGCCACATTAAGCTCGCTCACTTCAGAGGCAGGAAGTGCGCCATTATAGATTTGGAAGTCTGCGATCATACCGCCAAAATAAGCGTCTCCCGCATAAAAGGATTTTCCAATAAAACCGCTGATGCCGTTTTTATTGTTAATTTGATCGAGAGTAAAGCCGCCAGCATTACCAGACGAGACTAGCTGGCCGTCTACATACAGCAACAGCTTGTTTTCTGTACCCGACATTACTGCCGTAACGAGCTTCCAATCATCTGATTGGAGCAGCGGCGCTTTCGTCGCCACTTCATTGCGCCACCCATTCGTTGCGATACCGAATCGCGCCGTGTTGTCTGCATTATATTTTGGCGTCATATACAAATAATGTGTATCGCCTTGTCCAAGCGCAAACAGCCATTCTGCACTGTTCTTGCCTTTCCAATTGACAAGGGCAGATACCGTGACATCCGTCAGCCCATCCAAAATACCCTGCGGCATTTCAATATAAGAGCTTGTATTGCCGCCAGCAAAGCTGATGGCTCCCGCTGCATCCGTCTTAATCCACTCCGCGTTGGCAGGGTTAACCCATTTGCCATTGTATTTGCCAGTCTGGTCAATGACCGAAGTGCCTTCCAGCTTGCTCATGTCATAATGGACAATCAGCTCTGTAGGAGTCTCAACAACATCGCCTTTGCTATCCGTTATCATAATCCAGCTAATTTGCGGATCGGAACTGGTGGCGCCTGCATTCGCTGCTCTATGCACCGTCAGCTCCAGCTTTCCGTTATCAACGGCTACATTGCCATAGCTAAGCACATCTTTTGCTGAGGAGAAAACATACCCGCTTGTTTTTACCGTTCCGTTCAGCAAAATATCAGCTATCCGTTTGCCGTTTGAATACTGGGACCACGGGTCGTACAAGCCTACATAAACATCGTAGCTTCCATTATCGATGTCGAAGCGGTACGAGAGATCATTGCCTGCATTGCTTTTCAAATAACGCAATCCATCAAAGATATTGCCGCTGTTCGTACCGGATGTCAGCGTATTGTCACCGATATAACCCCAAGTTTGATTGTTCGCCGGATCATATTTCTGATCGATAACGTTTCCGTTTAGCAAATGATCTTCGCCAATCAATTGAGTAATATCTTTATAATCTGACGTTTCCGCACCGCCTGCATGAACAAAATAAGTGCTGCCCTCTGGAATGACATACATCTGATGTTCGATTACCTTATTGGAGATCTCTGTCAGCTTGCCGCTGACGCGCACCGTCCCCGGAATTTTGAATGACGCTTCATTTATGCTCCAGCTCATCGGCGTATCCTTCACCGTTCCATCCGATAAGGTCACTTGTACAGTAGTCGGAAGTGCTGGCGCTTTGCCAATTGTTGTACTTGCAGGAAGCGGAGTATTCAATGTCACCTTCCCCATGCTGTCGAGCAAATCAAGCGACCACTCATCATGCCATTGAAGGGCAATTTCATCATTTTGACCAAATTCAATCGGCAGCCAAATATAGCGGGAATTCGCAAGATCGTTTTGATTCCAGCGGTCACCCATATAGATGAATTTCCCCGCAGCCGCGTCTACTGTAATCACTTGAGTGCTCTGCGAGCCAAAGGTCGTTGAGCTTCCAGGCGCAACATCGCGCATCGTTTTCCACGGTCCCATCATGCTGTCGGCAACCGTATATTTGCCCACGTTCGGAGCCCAGCCCGTCGCACCGGATGAAATCATGTAATATTTCCCTTGGTACTTAAATAGTGCTGGTGCCTCGCGCTGAGCGAGCGGGAATACGCGCACATAGTCCTCGCCATGCACTCCCTTGTACTCCGTATCTCGCTCCTCGTTGCCGTCTTTATGCCAACCAACAACATCTGTATACGAATCATTGAGCTTGGAGATGTACATCGTTAAATTTTCTTCACTCGAATAAATCAAATAACCGGTGCCGTCGTCATCCTTAAATAACGTCATATCCCGCGCCATGCCTGGCTGATTTGGCTGGCCGTTATCAGTTGCTCCCTTAGGCGCTTGGTCCATGCGGTGGCTCTCTTGATAGACAAAAGGTCCGAGTGGAGAGTCACTAAGCGCATAGCCGGCTTCTGCTTTCGCATAGTTGGCTGTCGATGTCGCACTTGGGCCATCCGTGTGCATCCACATCACATATTTTTTTGTATGATCGTTATAAATGACTTTAGGACGTTCAATGATGCGATCCGTACCGATGTCGTTCAAAATATCAGCTTGATCTGTCCGACCAGCATATAGCTCTGAAATAAGCGGATCATTCTCAAAGTCATCTATGGAACCGATCGCTGTCAGGGCGAGTCCATGATCCTCCCAGTTGTACAAATCCTTGGACGCGTAAACCCTTACCCCTCTGGCAGGCAAATAACCATAGGTTTTATCCTCGCCATACCAGTAATAGGTTTGTGTATTCTCATCAAACATCATGCCAGCGCCGTGCGCTTGAATGAGCGCCCCGTTCGTATCTCTCCAAACCGCACCGGGCTTAAAAGAATTGTATGTCTCTTTAACCGCCAGCTCTGATATCGCCTTTGATAATGCTGCGATAGCCGAAATAATCTGCTCCTGAATTGCGAGATCCGTAATATCCGCACCGGTGCCCACTAACGATTGCAGAATGGAGTCACTCTCTTGAATGGCCTCGTTCAGTACTGCGAGACTGAATGGCGTATATTTCGTGTTTGCTGCTTCAGCTCTTGCTGCTGCAATCTTGTCATCTAAATCAGAAAGTGGAACCGTTCTGTTCTGTCTAATGATGAGATAATTAACGAGTGGATCGTTATAGTTTGAGAGCGCAGCTGTTGCCGGCCCTTGTATCCTTACGTTTAACATCCCATCGGTAACGCTGATTTTGCGATAAGTAACCGATTTTTCAGCCCCTTCACCGCCAATTGCAAAATCACCGCCAGAAACGTTATTCCCTTCCAGCAGCAAGTTCACGCTTCTTCCGCTCCACGGATTATTGAAGCCAAAGGTCACGTCATATTCGCCTGTTGGCAGCTCAAAGTCATAAGCCAGTGCCTTATCTCTAACCTGCGTACCGTTATAATATCTTAACGATCCGGATTTGGTCGTAGCATCCCAGACGTTTGTGCCGCTCGTTGTCGTCACCAAGCCCCATGATTTAGACGTTAGGGGATCTATTCCATATACCTGCTCCGTAACCGAGCTATACAAGCCCAGCTTGTCGTTCCCTTCAACTGTCTTCGGGGTTGAATCACCTGCATTAACGAAATATAAAATATAATCGTTATCCTTCAGCTCCTGCTCTGTAAAATCGTCCGTGACAGCTAAAGCTTCCTCTAGCCCTTCACTTGCTGCGTTTACAGGGGCAAGCGAGGTTAGAAAACTTGCTAATAGAGAGAAGCATAGCGCCAAAGACAGCCATTTCTTTCTTTTCAACAATTGAATTCCTCCTTTAGTTTGGGTATCCGCTCTTTATGTATGCGTTTGCAGATCGTGCTGCTTAGAACGTCTCCATGAATGTTAGCCTAGGTGTACCGTCTCTTCAACTGAACAATTTAGACAGCAATGAACTTCCATTAGACCGCCTAATTCTCCCGAAAATGAAGCGTTTATGTTCACTCAGGTTTGATTTTTTCACCTGCTCAAAACGGTGTGCACACATGTGAAAAAAGAAAAGAGACTGCCCGCGGGCAGCCTCTACTTCTGTGCTATTTATGCAAATCTCGTCTCTTGATAAGCATTCGATTATTGGAAACGATACGAATAATACCATAAACAAACAACCCAACAACGATCATATACAAACCTAAAATGATTAATGACCATGGATTGAACATTTGTAATGGAAAAATGTTAATCAATATAATGGGAAACTGTGCGAATAATACGACTGAAAGCAGGGACAAAATTCTTTTGTTGCGATCAATTAGAGAATCCAGATCGGAGTAGATTTCAGGCCGCACCTCACTGTAGGGCATTCGCCAAATATACCAGCCTGCGCCGGAATATACGAGCTCCCAGCCTGCTTCTTTAAACAGCTGCACATAGTTTGGGTCTTTGTTCATCTGATAGTCGAGGCAATATCTTAGCTTTCTAGTCTCACCCTTCTGGAAATGGAAACGAACGACATTGCCGCTTACTTTCCTCAGATGCCATCCTTCAGCTTCCTCTTGCTCAAGCCATCGCTCTATTTTTTCCGAATCCCAGCTTACCCACCATTTCGTCACCCGTTTCTCGTTATTCATGAAGTTTCCCCTCCACTTTTAAACTATTATGATACAGCTCCCCAATCCGGTTCATCTCTAGTTTGAGCAAGGTTTTACCGTCATCCGTGATGCGATAAAACTTACGCCTATCCTCTTCAAGCACAACTTCAATCAAGCTGTCTTTTTCCATGCGCGACAAGCTTCCGTACAAAGTCCCGGCGCCTAAATGAATTCTGTTGTTCGTTAGTTCATCTACATGCTGCATGATCCCGTAACCATGACGAGTCTCTATAAGCGACAGCAAAATATAAAAAGCCGTTTCCGACATAGGCAAATAATTGCGAAGTAATTTCTCCATTGTGACTCGGCTCCTTTTGTGTGGAACTACTGAAAGTGTATATCACCCCATGTTATATCGCATCTCGATATATCATGATGTGATTGTATCACGACACGATATATAAGTAAATCATTCCCATGCAAAAAGAAGACCACTGCTCGTACGCAGTGGTCTTCTTTGTTACCATTTAGGCGTTGGTATACTGCTCGCCATTATGTTCCATCATTCACAACAAGCCCAAAAATCGTCGCCATTGTAATCGCCTGTGCAGGCGAGATGATGCAGCGCCGCAAATCCTCTAGCGACGCGCCTAAGCTGTTAAATTCACAGCTGCTAATATCGATGCCACCAAGCTTCGTCTGTGAAAGCTGCGCTTGATCGATATTTGTTTCATGCAGAAAGAAATTAGCTAATGTCATATTGGACATGTCCGCTTTGGCTAACGAGCTTTTGTCGAATTTAACGCCTTTGGCATTGGTGAAGCGCAGTACGGCATAATCCGCCACACATTGCTCGAACCTTACGTTGCGCAGCATTGAGCCTGTCAAATCCATGCCAAGCAGCTTGCAATTAAGGAATGTGACCCTATGAAATACCGCTTCACTTAGATCGATATTTGATAAATCGCAGTTGTCAAAACGAACATCGGTAAATTCCGCTTTTCGCAGGCTTGTCGCCCGAAACGATACGTTATTAAACACCACGCGATCAAAACAAGGCTTATAAGCCGATTGATTATGAACACCGCTGTCTTGAATGATGCTGTCGCTAATCTCAATCTCATCCGCCCATTCGTAATCAGGAACGTCTAAAGATTTCAATTCGCTTGYTATTTTAGGAGCTTCAATTTTCTCTTTTTTGCTGGACATAAGTATGAGGACCTGCCTTTATTATGAAATAAAATCTATACAACCTCAGCTTCTTTATATTATACACTTTCAAATCCTGATAGGACGAATTCGTTTTTTAAGCAACAAATCTTAAGGATGCGGATTGAACATTATGAAAAAACGGGTAATGAGTTGTATAGTTTGGCATCGCTAATGACTTCTTGTGCTCCCCCATCTATAATGTGAATAAATAAAGTATGCAATAAAGGGGGACTTCACTCCCTTTTTAGACGGAATAGAGGTGTGTTATGAAATACGAGATGTCGCTGGAGCAGCGCGATAACATAATGGGAACGCTCACGGAGGAGCAACGTCATTTTTTGCACCATGAGCTCGTTAGAGGCAGAAGAACGTTGTTCGCACGACAGCTTGCCCGAAAAAAATGCCAGTTCATTCCTGAGGATGCTGAATTCGAGGATATTGAATCGTTTATTGAAGAATGGGACTATATCGGGTTCACCGATAGCGGCGAAGTGTCTCCTCATACAAAATGTGAATGCGGCCGTTCCTTGCGCTACCAGCATCAGGTGCTTCATCTCCCTACCAATACGATTCGCTACTTCGGTATCGAGCATTTACAGCTGCATACCGGAATTGATGCGAAAGCGATATCGGATATTATGAAAGGCTTCGACATCCTCGATGGCGAGATGAATGAAATGTTATGCAAATATAGAGATGGCTGGCAGCTCGATCAGCATCTTTTTTTGCCGCTGCCATCTGAGCTTGAAGTACCTGCCGACATTCAAGCACATATCGATGCCAATCTTCCGCTGCTGGAGAGACAGCTGTCCCGTATCCGCAGAAGACTGCATGAACTGGACCTAGCGAGCAGGAAGAAGCGAATAGCAGCCGCTTTAACCTTCTATGATCAATCGTCTTCAGAAGACGATGAACAGCAAATACCGGAGACCCCGAACCTGCATAGCGACTTCCGTTCCGACAAGGACATCATGGAGAACAGCAAGCAGCCTGTTGACCCTCCAAAACATTCGCAAGGCTCCTTCGATTTTGGAGATAACGATGTAACGCAAGGCGTACTCAGCTTTGACAATTCCGATGATGGCCAAGGTGCATTTGTATTTGATGAGATCGAAAACAGTCAAGGCGCATTCGTCTTTGATGAGATTGAGGAGAGCCAAGGCGCGTTTGTGTTCGATGAGCCTCCGGTGAACCAAGATGCGTTTGCATTCGAGGAGGCTGGCAAAAAATTAGGTGCTGCCGCAATGCGAGAATCTGAGCTAAGCAGCTCGAATGCCAAAACTTCAAGTCCCTTTTATTTGTCACAGCCGGCTCAGCGTGTCGTTGATGATGCTCTCAAGTATGGACGTATCAGCACATTAGCGATCTCTAACTTCTTAATTGAACAGAAGCTTGTACAAGATATACGAATGTCTACCGGAAAACCTGGCATCTACATTGCAGTGGCAGCCTATTTGGACAAGCTTTCAGCTGCAGGCCAATGTGAGCTCGTGCTCGGCAATTCCGAGGATCGCGTTTATTCGAATTCGAAGAATTCATAATTGCTTTTTGTACCAAGCGTTCATCCAGCTTTCTTTCCAAATCGAATTTCTATTTTTGAGTCCACTCTATCGACCTCGTTTTTTGTGAGAGCTTGACCATCGATAAATCGAAAAGCATTGCTGCTTCATGGTCAAGCCTCTCCTCTATGGCAAAAACTCCGCGTAATCACTCATTTTTCTCTCGAATGAAATAATCAAATTCTCATGAATTATTAACGTCATATTTTACCATAATAATTAAAACTGCAACATAAACTTAATATTTTCCGTTTTTAAACTTGATAACAAAAATGACACCGAGGAGATTGATTACGATGAAAAAAAGATATTTTGCATTTATGCTTGTCATTGCATTAGGTTTGGTGCTGACGGCATGCTCAGGTTCAAACTCAAATTCAGGAGCTAACTCCAATACATCAGGCAACAAAGAAGAGCAGTTCGTAACAACAAAAACGACAAAAGAGATGGTTGACGGCATGTTGGCCAAAATTGAACAACCCGCGCTAGCAGAAATGACAGGCGACATGGTGAAACAAATGTATTACTTCGACCCATCTATTCTGGAAGATTATACAATTATGTCACCGTTAATGAACGTTAAAACAAATGAAATAGCTGTTTTCAAAGTGAAGGATGCTAAAGATATTGCTGCTGTTGAGGATGGAATCAAGAAACGTGCTGCGGATGTTCAAAAATCATTTGAAACTTATTTGCCGGATCAGTACGAAAACGCCAAAAACTACAAGCTTGTAGCGAAAGGCAATCACGTCTTTTTCGTCATTTCTGAACAAGCCGATAAATTTGTAACTGAATTCGATTCCTTCTTCGCTAAAAAATAAGCAATATGGTATTCAGCAGTCTACTTTTCCTATTTCTATTTCTGCCTGCTGTATTGCTGCTGTATTTCGTGTCTCCGTGGCGAATTAAAAACTTTGTTTTGTTCGCCACAAGCCTCGTATTCTACGCATGGGGCGAGCCCGTGTACATCGCAATTATGCTGCTCTCGACGGTTACTGACTACAGCTTCGGACTTGCTCTTAGCAACCCGAAGCGGAGCAGCCTGCAGCGGAAATGGATTGTCGTCGCCTCTGTCGTCGTAAACTTAACCTTGCTTGGTTACTTTAAATACGCTGATTTTCTCATTAACAATGTGAATGCACTATTAGGTACACAAATACCATTAACTGAACTGGCGTTGCCAATCGGTATCTCCTTTTATACTTTTCAATCGATGTCCTACATTATTGATGTTTATAGAGGTACAGCAAAGGCACAACGCAACTGGATTGATTTCGGTACGTTTGTCGCTTTGTTCCCTCAATTGGTCGCAGGACCAATCGTGCAATATTCTACAATTGCGGAGCAATTGCGCCATCGCACAGTGAACATCGAGCTGTTCGCTGAAGGCGTTAGACGATTTATTATCGGTTTAGCGAAAAAGGTGCTGCTCGCAAACAATATCGGACTGTTATGGAATACGATATCAAGCACAGGAGCAGATACGATGCCTGCCTTGACCGCTTGGCTCGGCATTATCGCCTTTGCCTTCCAAATTTATTTTGATTTCAGCGGTTACTCCGATATGGCCATAGGGCTTGGCTTGATGTTTGGCTTCCGGTTTAACGAAAACTTTAATCGTCCTTATACGGCGCAAAGCATTACTGATTTTTGGCGCCGCTGGCATATATCGCTTAGCACCTGGTTCCGCGACTATGTGTACATACCGCTTGGCGGTAACCGCAAAGGTCCTTGGATACAGCTTCGAAACATTATGATCGTATGGCTGCTGACCGGTATTTGGCATGGAGCCAGCTGGAACTTTTTGCTTTGGGGCTTATACTTCGGCGTCGTTCTTGTATTCGAGAAATGGTTCGGTCTAAAGCTGTTGCAGCGAATGCCAGCTTGGGTTAGGCATATGTATGCGCTGCTGCTTATTTTAATCGGTTGGGTATTCTTTGCCTTTGACGATTTAGGAAATATGGGTACTTACTTTGCTGCTATGTTTGGCGCCAATGACCAGCCATTATGGAACAATGAAACTTTCTATTTGTTGTACACAAATGCAATTTTACTCGTATTATTAGTGCTCGCATCCTTGCCTAAGCGCAAGCTCAAGGAAAACAGAAGTACGCGACCCGTTTTACAGCTTGGCTGGCATGCTTTGTTGTTCTTTATGTCCGTTGCTTACTTGGTTGATGCGACGTTTAACCCATTTCTTTACTTCCGTTTTTAATGTAAAAGGAGGCTGGCGGTTTTGAGCAAGAAGACGGACCACGTTTTTGTGTGGGGTTTCGTCGGTGTCCTATTTGCTATGTCGTTATTATTTTTTTTACTGCCCGTACAAGCATTCTCGGACGTTGAGAATCGCACGCTCCAGAAGTCACCTGAGCTGACTTGGGATAATCTTTGGTCTAAGAAGTTTGCCGATGATACGGAAAACTACGTAACCGATCATTTTCCTTTCCGAACCAACTGGGTATGGACGAAGTCTGTATTTGAGCAGCTTCGCCTGCAGCAGGAAAATAACGGCATCTACAAAGGCTCTGACGGCTATTTGTTCGAGAAATTTAATAAACCGAACGATAAAGATATAGAAGAATACACTGCTGCGGTGGAGAAGTTTGTACAAAACCATCCTAACGCCAACATCACCTTTATGCTTGCTCCGACCTCCATTGGCCTGTATCCAGAACGGCTGCCATGGCTGGCTGATGCTTACCCGCAAACGAAGGTAAACAGCTTTATTGCCGATCAGGTTAAAGGGAGCTTGTCGTTTATCGACGGATTCGAATTTCTGAAGCCTGAAGCCGGCAGCAGCAGACCGCTTTATTACAAAACAGACCACCACTGGACGACTTATGGCGCCTATCTAGCCTATGTTACTTACGCGGAGAAGATGGGCTGGACGCCAATGGCCGAGAAGGATTTCGACATCGAGACCGTTACCAACTCTTTTCTAGGCAGCTATCATACTCGCGGTCAGTTCAGCGGTTTAACACCTGATTCCATTGAAGCCTACAAAGCTAAAAACGGAATGAAAACAGACATGTACGTGGCTGATACGGACAAAACCTTTACGACCATGTATGATTCGAGCTATTTGGAAAAGAAGGATAAATACTCGTATTTTCTTGGCGGCGTGCACGCTTTAATGACGCTTCACAGCGAGCTTCCTCCGAAGCAAGCCGATAAGAAGAAGCTGCTTGTCATTAAAGATTCATATGCGCACAGCTTCCTCCCTTTCCTGACGCAACATGTCGAGGATATCCATGTGATCGACATTCGCTACAATAACGGCAATATTAGTGACTACATGGAAGCCAACGGGATTGAGGATGTCCTGCTGCTGTTTAATACAACGACCTTCATTGCGGAACGCAATTTATTGAAGCTGAAGTATTGATGGTGGGTGGAAGTTCAAACAATGGATTCGCAAAACAAAGGAGCAGCCGAGATGGCTGCTCCTTTGTTTTTTGGCGTTCCTATCTGAGGTAACTTAGCAGCTGCTAAGCCGTTTAACAGGAAATACTCCCGCTAATTAAAACGATTATTTGCTCTCAAAGCCACTAGATGGAAAAACTCCTGTTATTTTCAGCATATCCTCACCAAATGGGCCTATTTGACGAATATAGCAGGAGAATTTCCTGCTAATGGGGCAAAAAGCCATTTATTTATCGAATTAACGGGAGGTTTTCCTTTAAGCACTAACAAAAAATTCAATCCATAAATAATACATTTTGCTGTGGCTTTTTCCATCTCCCTGGTGTCTAATAAACGTGAAGACAGGGGGAGGTTCACTTGATGTCAGGGGCCCACGACAAATTCGAGGACATTTTCACGCTATATTACGATAGAATTAGAAGATTTCTCTCGCTGAAGGTCGACATTCAGACTGCAGAGGATTTAACACAGCTAACATTTATGAAGGCTATGGAGCACATCAATAGTTTTCGTGGTGATTCTAGTCTATTCACTTGGATATGCCATATTGCGAACAACAATTTAAAAAATGAACTCCGAAGAAAAGATCGTAATTGCGAAACCTATGTAGACTTAAACCACTTAGAAAATCGTTTTATATCTTTTGAATTCACCAAAAATGTAGAGATACGAATCGATATCACCTTAGCTTTAGAACAATTAAGCGAGATTGATCGTGAAATCATTTCGCTCCATTATGATGTCGGCTGCACTTTGAAAGAGGTGTCCGAGATTACTCAGATGAAATTAAGCGCAGTCAAAAATCGCCTGTACAGAGCTTTAGAAAAGTTAAGAAAAGAATTGCACAATGACGAGGAGGTTCGAAGCTTTATGTCTGTAATCGACTATATTACTGTTATTAGTAAAAATGAGCTTAAGGGTGCATCCGAGCAGGATAGCAAGGTGTATCAAGATATCATCAATCATCTGAAAACCAGCGTTGATCGTATTTGTACGCAATTAAGACATCAACCTTCAAAAAAAATATCAATAGAAATTTATCCAGATCTTCAATCCTTCCATCATGCGGTTGGTGAGCCAGATGCGCCCAATTGGTTTATGGGTGTAATTGAGAATAATACGATAAAAATTGCTTCTCCGCTCCATCCAGGTCCAGAACATACGTATCAATCCATTCTTAAATCAACACTCCATCTCTATACGATTTGGTTGGTGACAGATATTAACCCTGCCGCTCCAAAATGGTTATACCAAGGACTAGGCGGATACGAAGCTGGTCTCATRACAAAGGAATACATCGATTCTTCAATAGCAGAGCTTGTGAAACACAGCCAAATTCCTACTTTTGAGGATTTAGAAGATAACACATGGGAATTTGATGAAAAAAAGGGGTTTCAGTTTTCTTATACGCTCTCTGAATTTGTTTTACAACACTATGGCATTGACGCCCTTAATAAAATCATCAGAAATCCACTCGATTTTGAAGATGCATTCAACTGTTCTGCAGCAGAAATTCACAAGCTTTGGTCTCATACACTCAAAGCAAGGTTGAATTAACATTCCTAGTGAAATGAGCCTCACCAGAAAAAGGGAAATGAATTAAACGAAGCGAATCTAATGTTAGAATCCAAACGTTTGGAGGTATAACAAGTGAAAATGAACGCTAATTTCAATTTTTGCTGTCTGAAACCAAGAATGATCCGTCCTTATTCATTTTAAATTTAGGGAGGATCTATACATGAGTAAACAAAAAAGATTAATTATTATTGACGGTATTCCTGGCTCTGGAAAAACGACAACAGCTAAATCCATTTTAGATAAACTAAATTCAAAACAAGTAGCAGCAAGGTGTTTTTTAGAAGAGGAAGCACTACATCCCCTGCTCTTACAAGGACCGGAGTTCAGTTCTTTCACAAATGAAGCAGAAGCAGATCAGTTCATACAGCTTCTCACCACTCGTTATCTTGACTTTGTTCAAGCTGAGCTACACAGTGCCCATGAAGTCATTATTATTGAAAGTGTGTTTCTTCAAGACACCATTAGTGTCGCTCATCTCATGGGCATGGATAAACAGAAGCTTCTCGTTTTCTCTTCTTCCCTACAGCAGATACTGGCACCACTGGCACCTAGCCTTATTTACTATTATCAAGTGGATGTTGAGAAACAATGGCGGTTTATTTGCAGCGTAAGAGGAAATGAATGGGGTCCTGTCTCCCTGCATACAGATGAGGATTTCAAACAAGCTGCAGAGGTGTGGTCACGGAGTCAGTCCTTTGTCCGTGCAACTGTTAATGCGTGGGACATCCCAAAACTAATCATTGAGAATAAAGACTATCTCTGGGATGAATATCACCAGCAGATTAGTGAATTCATTGATTCGCTGCTTCCAGTTCATTAAATAAGCTCATCTAACCCCAAAAGAGGCTGTTCTAAAAGTAGATAAATCTACGTTTAGAACAGCCTCTACTTCATTTAAAGCAGCTATAGTTTAGAAGAACCTCTTCTTCCAGAAGATAACGGCAGTGACACTCGATAAAATAACGGAAATGGTCATCGCGATAAAAAAGGCATGAGGGTAATCCTGAAACGGAATTTTAACGTTCATCCCATAGAAGCTTGCGACCATCGTAGGCAGCGATAAAATAATCGTAATCGATGTCAAAAACTTCATAACAATATTCAGATTGTTGGAAATGACCGAAGCGAAAGCATCCATCATACCGCTTAATATCGTCGTATGCGTTTCAGACATTTCAATAGCCTGTTGGTTTTCTACAATGACATCCTCTAGCAATTCTTGGTCATCCTCATACATTTTCATGTATTTGCTTTTCAACATTTTCTGCATGACGATGTTGTTGGACTTTAATGAGGTTGTAAAATAGACCAAGCTTTTCTCCATATTCAATAAGGAAAATAGTTCTTTATTTTTCATCGACTGATGCAATTTTTTCTCTATTTCGTCTGTCATTTTAATAATTTGCTTAAGGTACTTCAAATATGAAGTCGCTATTAAATATAAAATTTGAAATGAAAACCTAGTTTTTTTGTACGTGTAAAATTGTTTTATTTTATTTTGTGCAAAAACGTGAAAAATCGGATTGTCTTTTAGACACACTGTAATAAAACAATCGTCCGCAATAATCATCCCTAGTGGAATCGTATCATACATGGGAATACCCTTGTCATCCGTCGAAACCAATGGCAGATTTACAACGATAAGCACATTGCTATTATCATTTTCAATCCTTGACCGTTCTTCTTCATCTAATGGATCCTTTATAAAATCCAAAGGAATTTGTGCTTTAGCAGCTACTAGATTCATTTCTTGCTCCGTTGGTGCTACAAGATTGACCCAGCATCCTGAAGTAATCTCATCCGTTTCTTTCAGTATTCCGTGCTCGTCAGTAATATAAATATTCAACATGGTTACAACCTCCTCAGATTAATGAGGAAGCCAGAAATGCCCCTGCCATACAAAAGAGTTGACCTTCAGTTCAGTAATCAATCTTCTGAAGATTGGTTTGTTCATGACTTCCCCCTGCAACAAGCTTGGCTCGGGTTCGGCGCTACTTCGACTATCCATTACAGAACTCAACTCCTTTTTTTCGCTATGGTTAAGCACGCTCATTATAATACGCCAAATAAATGAAAATGTCATGAAATTAAAAAAATCATAAAAAAAGATGGCCCGTGCTTGCAGGGACCACCTCTTGTACGCCTAAATATGGCATTTGCTTATTCAAGCGCTATCCTCAGACAGCGCTGCTTTTCACTATTCAACCTATTCATTTAACGCTGGAATTTCCGAAGGAACCCATAGATTAGCAACGTCGATCCCTTTTTCATCTCTACTCTTTAAGTCTCTCAAAAACTCAAGAAAACCATATGCCGGTTTCCATCCAAGCATCTCCTCTGCCTCTGATAGATCATGCTGCTCAACTTGTTTTGGCAGCGTCAACTCATACTTCTTCAACAGGCGGCTTGCGCCCGGCACTTGTGTCTCACACCATTCTGCGCCAAGCTCGCTGAAGTTTTGAACAACCTCTTGCGGCATATGATGATTGGTATGTACAATTGTGCGAAATAGCCCAATCTTCTTTTCCAAAGCTGCTTTGACCGATGCCACTGTAGCTGCCGCCACATCTCGTCTATCTACCCCATTGCGAAGTAATCGTTCCCCAAACTCTAAATATGGCCGAGGAATAAATTCATGATAACGCAGCATTGCAATCGATGCGCCTGTCATTTCATGATAAGCCTTGCAGAGGTCTTCCCCGATGACTTTGCTTACTCCATAAACCGAGCCCCATCCGAATGCCATCGAGGAGGCATAGACAATCGCTTTTATACCCGCTTGCTTGCATGCTTCTAATAGATAAAAAGTACCATCGACATTAACAGAAAAAATAGTTTCATCACTAACTGGCGGATTGTGTGCACAGTGCCATGCTGCCAGGTGAACAACGGCATCCATGCCCTCCACCGCACGCTGTACATCGCCTGGCGTCCTAATGTCACATCTAACAAACTCAAGCTGCTTCAAATCATCAGACTGAGGGGGCATAACGTCTGCCATCCGAACGGTATAACCAGCTTGGGCCAATGCTTTGCATACGGCCTGACCTCCATTGCCCGCAGCCCCTGTCACAACAACTCTCATTTCGTTCACCTCGTCAGTTTTATCGTAATTTAAAATGGTATAGCTTGGTTGGTTACTATCATGATAACGCTTCCACAAATATCTGAATCATTTGTTTATTCATCTGCTTAAGCCTTTCATGTCTAATAATAGTACAACGATATACAAATATGAAGTACGCAATTTCTTTTTACTTAGTAACCTATAAGTAACCTATGGATATACATGGCAGTAAGCATGCAAATCAGAGGAGATTCTCATCTCCTCCTAGTTTAATGTCTGTTATTTATCGACCTACCAAGTAATCCGTCCACCTGTTCGTTGATAGCCTCGCAGCAATTCGTAATGCTCGCCTCGAAGAAGGCATTTCATTTGTATTCTATACTTACGATAGTCTGATTTCCTTACTTCTTTGACCTCTTTGTTATAGTGAACGCCCTTTATTCCTTTGCGGAAGTCTCTTAACTTCGCTCTTCTAGGGTTTTTGTGAATTTTCACATGTTCTCTAGCGTAACTTTGTTCATTTCCCCAAGCTGTCATTTCCTTCTCATCAAACATCTTCATCCCCGTTGTGACGGGTTAGATTTTGGCTCTTAAGCCATAAATGCCGGCACAACTAATAGAAGAAGACCGCTGGATTAAACATCGCTTCACCTCGAATTTAAATTTATAATATCGTTATGGATTGGACGATTCTCATACTTGAATTTCCTTATCTTGTTTAAAATATTCAATAATTTTTTCTTCTATTTTATTAAGATCTCCCTAATTTCATGCGGTTGATCGACTAAATAATTCGGACTCTGTGCCAGCAATGATTCTTTTGTATCCAATCCCCAAGACACTGCAATGACATCGATTTCGCATTTCTTACATGCAATAATATCTCTTGTTTCATCACCGATATAAATTACATCTTCACAATTTAATTGATTATATTTTAAATATTTTTTTAGCGTTTGATGTTTTCCAAATAGTCCATTTGACGATCGAACTTCATGGATACCCTTGAAATTTTGAGTATGTAAAAAATCAGAGACATTCGCTGCAGAGTTCGATGTAATGATTGCGATTTTATAACCTTCACTTTGAAGTGCATTTACCACTTCTCTCATCTGATCAATAAATAATATCGAGTTAAGATGCTGTTTATAGCGCTCCTTAAATTCCTTTCCTATTTTTCTAATCAAAAGGAACTTATACATCGGAACGTTTAAAGCTTTAAACCGTTCTTTTAATGATAGATGGTTTAATAATTTGTATTCTTCATGATTTACTTTTTTAAAATTATATTTTACTGCTAATTCGTTATAAACCATCATTATTTCCGACGTTGAATCTACTAGTGTGCCGTCAAAATCAAATATTATATGTTTATACATCTATTAAATGCACCCTCAATCTATCACTGCTGCGTTAGGTAGTTATATCTCAAATTCATGAACATAAATAGCGTTGCCAGTAATCTCGATATCGAGCTGATCATTATTCCTTGTTACAGATACACCAACTCTGCCATTGCGGCCAATCTCTTGCCCTTGTTCAACGACAAGATGAATTGATTTTTCCGAGTTGTTATCTATGTACTTCGCGTAGTATGCACCCATTACACCAGAAGCCGTACCTGTTACGGGATCTTCAATCGTTCCTGAAAATGGCGATGAGAAATGACGGGCATGCATCTGTGCATTCACATCGTATGTTTCTAAACAAAACGGATGGATGGACGCCCTTGGCATTTCTTTTAAAATATGCGGAAACAACGAATTGTTTGGCTTCATTTTACTGAAAGTACTCAGGCTTTTTATAGGAATTAATAAGGTCCACGCACCGGTACTTCCATACACAGTGGGGAGCTCCGTCTCGATCTCACTTTCTTCGATGCCCATAGAATGAGCCAGCTCCAATAAAGAACCATGGAATGGCTGAAATTGAGGAGCGGCTTGCCGCATCGTAATAAGAGGTTCACCATTTGCATCAAAATCGATTTTTATCGGCAATACTCCAGCTTTTGTTTCAATCGTGAATGCTGACGGATGTTCCAGCAGCCCTTTCGTTTGCAGCGCATAAATGGTTGCCATCGTTGCATGTCCACAAAGATTTATTTCATGACCTGGCGTAAAATAACGAATTCGAAGATCAGCCATATCCGATTTCAGCGGAAATGCCGTCTCATTGAAGCCTACTTTTTCTGCGATGGTCAGCATTTGCTCTTCGGAGAGATCATCACCATTAAATACGACTCCTGCAGGGTTTCCCATGTTTGGAATATTGCTGAATGCGTCATAGTGATACACATTGATCGTTCTCATAAACAGTCCCCCCGCCTACTCAGCGTATTCAATTTTTATTAAAGTGGAGAATAAAGTTGTACTCACTTATTGTAGAGAATCGGACTCAAACCAATTGGTTATACTTTTCGTTTTCGTAAAACCTAAATATTTGTACGTGATCGTTACATTCTGTATGGGTTGATGTTCATAGCGAATTCGGAGGCCGTATTGCATTGGTGTATGTTCTTTTTTCTCTAGTGCTGCTTGAATCTCACCCCGAGAAAGCGCTGGATAAATAGAAGAGGCCGATAGTTTCATAAACTGAGTAGCCGGATCTGAATTCGGAAGGACCTGCACCATATGAGTAGAATCATAAGAGATGCCTAGTTGGACGTCATTCGAGCGATCTTCACCATTCACGCTGACCTTATTAATGTCGATTTTCTGAAACCCTTCATTGCTGAGCTCAACGACATACTCTACTACCTTTCCATCATGATTATTGATTCGTTGAAGTCCGTTATTTACTAACGGGTCCGTTATTCGATACCAAATAATTACGGATAAAACCAATGCGATAAGAATGAACAAGCTGAAACTTACAACTGTTCTCTTCACGCTCCATCTCTGGTTCATATCAAGCCTCCCATTACATTAATTGGATGATTTTGTATTTACTAAATTATATTCGTCAATCTAAAATAAATCCAACTGCTCGATAATCGGGGGCGGCGGCTCATTCGGACTTTCGCCGTTCGGGCGAGTCAGTCCCAGTATCTCCATCATCCGCTTCGCGTTGTCTGCTGCGTCCCCTCCGGAATTGTTATTAAAAATGACGTAAATATGCTCGCTCTGCTGTTCCAGCAGCCGCAGCTTATTCGCCCAATCTTGCAGCTCTTCCTCGCTATAGCGATATAAATACCGAACTTCGCGCCAATTCGGTGCACTGGCTTGATTCCAGCCAGACACATTGCGTCCATGGAACCTCACAATAGTTGATTGTGCATCGGTTGCTGTGAGAACGATCGGTATGGAGCCTATTCCTGCCTGCGGCTCATCACAAACACTGTGCATCCACTGCTCCTGCCTCATAAAATCCAGCGTTTTCTCACAGTACTCCTGTGTAAACCAGCTTTGATGACGGAATTCCAGCGCGCAAGGAATGCCATTCATCCTTGCTTTTGTCTCCCGCAGAATTCGCACATTGGCTGCTGTACAATCAAACCACGGCGGATACTGGAACAAGACTGCCGTCAATCGGCCTGTCTCCATTACGGGCTCCAGCATTTGCCGAAATGCACCGAACATTTCATTTGTCTCCGAAGCCGGCACGGCAGGTCCGCGCTGATGTCCGGTCATCCCTTGATAAGCTTTAATGACGAAGTGAAGGGATTCCGGCGTATCCGCCAGCCATTTGCTGAATCGCTCTTTAGATTGTATGGCATAAAAAGTGCTGTCTACCTCTACAACAGGAAAATGTTTTGCATACTGCCGCAGCTTGCTGCCCGCTTTGCTAACTGGAACATACAGCTGGTCATGATCGCCCCATCCTGCAAGGCCTATTGAAATCATATCTTCACCCTCTTAAATACATTCATTCATGGCGTGCTCTTAATCTAATTATTTCTATTAAATGAACACAAATACTCATTTTTCACTTCCGCGATCATCGTCCGGTTTCTTCCCGTATTCTTAGCCTTATACAAGGCTTGATCTGCCAGTACAAACAGCTCATCCGCGTTTCTTGATTGTGATGGAAAATGAGCAATGCCAAGTGAAATGGTAATCCTATGCTTTAAGTGATTCTCACTGTTTTCCATCGATTCCCGAATGCGTTCAGCAACCTCATAAGCATCATGCACATTAGTATAGGGCAGCAGAACAACAAACTCCTCGCCTCCATAGCGACTGCATAAGTCTCCTGGCCTTATCGTAGCCATGACGATTTTCGACAAATGCTGAAGTACTCTGTCCCCTTCTTGATGTCCGTACGTATCATTAACCAGCTTGAATCGATCAATATCCAGTACGATGATGGAATAGTTTTTTTGCTCCTCTATCCATTGCTTCATCGTTTTTTCTAAGCTTCTTCGGTTGCTTAAGCCCGTTAATGCATCCGTCATTGCCGCCTGGGTTAGCTGATCTGTTTTCAATTGTATGCCATTCAAAGCAAGCACTACCGTTTTGGTTAGCACATCCGCTTCGCGATTCCAGTGCTGATCCATCGTAAGGAGCTTTTGTTCCTTGTTCCCCATGTTGCCCACGATATTGGCAAGCATAACAAATGGCCTTGCTAGTCGGTGAGCAAACCAAATCGTAGCGAGCATTAATAGAATAAATGGTAAAAGCGAATAAAGCAAAATCTGTCGGATTTGGATATTAAGTTGTGCTTTAATCGTACTCATTTCGGAATATACTACAATTCCCCATTCATTTTCCGGCACATAGGAATACCCAGCCAATAAAGAAATCCCATCTGTTTTCGTAAGTGTATACCCGCTTTTTCCTTGCTTGAGCTGCTGAACAATCGGATAGGAGCTAATATTTTTGCCAATTTGAATGATATTAGGATCGTAAAGAAGACTTCCATCAGAGCCTACAACATATAAGCTCGATCCGCTTTCATTAAGACCGTAATTTCCAAAAATCATGTTTAGGACATTATCTTTTTGCAAATAGATGCTCCCGCCAATAAAACCGCGATAGATTCCTTTTTCGTCATATAAAGGCTCACTGATAAATACGATAAGCTGTTTCGTAGATGGGCTCATGAATGGTTTTGATATATATGGTTTTTTACCTTTAAATGCCTCAATCGCTGCATCCGTAACAATGTTCTCCCCTTTAGCCCCAATAGAAGAAGGAGAAATATTCCTAATCACGCCTGATTCATCTACGACCATAATCGAGTTAAAATAGTTGCTGCTTTTACGGATGAGATCAAGATAGTCCGCATCTGCCGCATTAACCACTGAATAAAAAGAAGCAGCATTTTTGAGGCTGCTGCGCATGGATATAAAGAGAGAATCCATCGTTTGACTCATCTTAGAAGCGGTTGAAAGATTTAGAGTTAGCGTTGTTTCATATAATGATTGTTTCTTGTATTCATAAGATACAAAAAGCAATATCGATAACGTAAGTAGAACTGAAATCGATACTAATCCGATTAAAAGCGTAGCCAAACTGATTTTATTTTTCTTTTTCTCTGTAATTTTGCGCAGTATATACATACCACTCACCCCTTAACAAGTCCGAAATCTCAAAAAAATAAGTTGCTATATTACGAATAGTTACCTCCTTATCGTTCTTAAGCCTAATATTACCATGTAGTGACAAAATCGTCTTTCATTTGTCAAATATCGACATCAACCCATTAAAAGAAAAAGAAAGCCACGTTTCGGAAACGTGGCTTGACCTTTATGATTAAATTATAACTATCGCTTCGCCTTGCTTTTGTGAACAAGATTGATCTTCTCTTCCTACCCTAATTACCCTGCTTTTTCACTCGTCCAATTAATCCGTGCAATGTTTGAATAAACCCATGTCCAGTTAGACGCCCTAATCCTCCATACGCACAATCTAATTCATTATATTGTTTGGTTCGATCTATTCGAATACTAGGGCCATTGATTAAAATAGGCACGGGATCGCCGGTATGCTCACCGATTTCACAAGGGGTAGAATGATCAGCCGCCACAGCCAAATATACATCTTCAGATATTCCCTGCGCTATAATTCCTACCATTTGATCAAACAATTCAATCGCTTTTGCTTTTTCAAACGGTTTATTATCATGCCCCTTAACGTCGGGTGCTTTTAGATGCACTAATACAAAATCATTTTCAGAAATTTCTTCAAGTGCCAGCTTAGCTTTTAGTACAACGTCCGTATCCATATTTCCTGTCATTCTACTATCTGTTACCGGTTTAAAGCCAGCCAATTTGGCAACGCCAAGTACGGTACTCTCTCCAGCAATACAGCTTCCCTTCATATGAAGAGCATCGGTTATGGGATCAAGCTGAATCATCTGTCCAGCTCCACGCGTGAGAATAAAATTAGCTGCTAATTCCCCTTGTTTCATACGCTCTACATTAACAGAATGATTGGATAAGATGACATGCGCTTTATGAAGAAACAAATTTAGAACCATAGCTGTTCGTTTGGACTCCGCCGAGGAATCAAGAGAGACTATAGTATGATATGGGCAGCCATCGTTTGGCGCTTTCGGATCTGAATCGCTGATTTGATCACTGAGCCCAGTTCCTCTTAATATAAGTACAGCACGATGCTCTGTAGCCGGTTTGAAATATATGCTCACTCCCATTATTTCTAACCCGTTAATCGCGTCAGCAAGATCTTCTGTTCCATTGCGTATCCGTCCTGCCCTGCGATCAACGACAATCCCATTCTCATCCACTGCAGCAAAGTTGCACCTCAGCACGATATCGCCCGGAAGAACATTCATGTTAATTCCTAAAGCCTCAATTGGCCCGCGTCCCGGATAATGATGAGGCTGATAGCCAAACAAAATTAGATGCCCCATATCGGTGCCTACTGGAATGCCAGGGCTAATCAAATCCATGATGCCTGTAACCCCCGTAGAAGCTAATCTATCTAGATTAGGTGTATCTGCATATTCCAATGGCGTTTTGTTTTCAAGCAAAGGATGTGGAAGATCCCCTATTCCATCTGCAATAGCTAAAATAACTTTTCTGTTCAATATGGCTCCCTCCTGCTCTCTCTATATTCCGATTACTTTAAACCAAGTAAAGATCGCCAAGCTAATTACGCATGCTCCGACAAAACAAGTAACTACCGCATATTTCACTTGATCCAACACGGAGAAGTACCCTGTTCCAAAATAGATCGTATTTACCTTCGAATGCGGCGGAAGTGTAATGGTATAGGTCATGGTCATAGCTGCTGCTAATGCAAGAGGCACAGGGTCCATGCCGAGCGTTTTCGCTAAAGCGATGAATGCTGGTATTAATATAGTGACCCTCACTGTTTTACTCGTAAATATAAGATGACTGTACATGCTAAGGAATACGACAACGACATATACCCAAACATGATTCATGCTCTCCAATCCGAGCGCAGCGACTACTTTTCCAATAATCCATTCTGCGCCGCCGGATTTATCCAATGCATTCCCTACTGCATAAGCGCCTGCTGCAAAAATCATGAGCTCCCATTTGATGTTCGTTTCTTTCCAGGTCAACAAACCTACCCTTGGAAGCAAACAGAGAAGTGCAGCGAGTACAGCTGTCTGTTCCGTACTGAGTTCAAAGCCAAACCAAGCGCTATGGTAATCTCCTGTAGCCCATAATGCCACCGTAAGGAGGAATATCGTTACTGCCTTTTTCTCATCTAAAGAGAAGGAACCTAATTTTAACAACTCATTTTTTAACGTATCCCTCGCATGATCGAAGTGGGATTCACTTTTGATGGAGAAGAGCTTTAAACCAATGAAGAAAGTAATCATCATCGTAATAATTGCAGTTGGCATAGAGGCGAGAAGCCAATCCATATAACCAATATCGCCGCCCGCTTGTTCATTAATGAAACCAACAGCTATGATATTGCCAGAAGTAGCTGTCATAACACCTGAGGTAGCAAGCGCATCTGCTTGCACGCCTTGAAGCATCATTACTTTTCCAAGATTGCTCTCACCCGGCAGCACTTTATACACCTCTAATAAAATCAAGCATATTGGCACCATGAGCGTAGCTCTTGCTGTAGTTGAAGGAACAAAAAAAGCTAAAATAAAATTAATAACGATTAATAAAAACAATGTCTTTTTTGGCGTTTTACCAAACTGCGTGACCATCCATAAGGATAAGCGTCTACCCAAATTTGATTTTATCATGGCGGAAGTGAGGATGAATGCGGAAACCATCAGCCAGATCACATCAAATCCTAACGTACCGAATGCCACTTCTTGATCTTCAACTGCTCCTACTAATGGAAGAAGCAAAATAGCGATGATAGATGTTAAGTAAATAGGCAGCGGAGTCGTAATCCATAAAATCAATGCTCCTGTAAATATTGCAATTGCTCTTTGGGCTTCTAAGCTCATGCCTTCCGGTGTAGGCATAAAGAACAAAAGCAGCCCCACAATAAGTGCAAGTGGAATACCAAATCTTTGCATCCCTTCTTCAAGCTTCCCTTTTTTCTTCATAGGCGGCTTTTTAGTCTCATTCTCTACATCTCGCGAGACTTCACTCATCTTGCATCCTCCTCAAACTAATAATGTTACCGTTTTCATTTTATAAAACCAGAAAATATAATACAATTTGATTAACTTTGAATAACCATAACGTTTCGTTATAGATTATTTTTAAATGATAAGTCGAAAGGTGTCGTGGAAATGAATATCAATAAACTTCAGACCTTTATTACGCTAACAGAATGCTTAAACTTTACAGAAGCAGCGGAACTTCTCTACTGCTCACAACCATCGGTAAGCATGCAAATTCAAAGTATAGAAGAAGAGCTTGGCGTTCCTCTATTTGATCGAATTGGCAAGAAGCTTTATTTAACGAAACAGGGAGAAAATTTCAAGCCATACGCAGAGCAAATTATTAACCTGCTTCATACAGCCAAAGACCATATTAAGCAGCTGGAAGACTTGTCATACGGAACTTTATCGTTTGGTGCGAGCAATTTTGTAGGCGTTTATTTGCTTCCTATGATCCTTAGAGGTTATACCAAAAAATTTCCGCAGATTAAAATAAACATGAACATTACAGCTTCAAATCACCTTGTTCATATGTTGGAATCCAATAAAGTAGAGTTTTTAATTATTTCTGATCGTATTGAAATCGATGAATCCCGTTTTCAGCGTAAAACCTTTTACGAGGATGAGCTTGTCTTAATTGTGAACCCCTTGCACCCGCTTGCTCATAAACAAGAGTGCACACTCGAAGATTTGGTCAACGAAACGTTAATTATTAAACCCGATAAATCAGCAACACGCATTTACTTAGAGAAAAAATTTGCTGAGTACGGGCTTGAGTTTCCTACACAAATGGAAATTAGCAATTTAGAAGGAATTAAACAAGGGGTTATTCATGAGCTTGGGGTATCTATTGTTTCTAGCTTTGCTATTCAACAGGAGATCAAAAGCGGCTTATTGGTGAAGGTGAACATTAAAGGAGTAAAATTCAATAGAGGAATTAGTTATGTCTATCATAGGAATAAGCATCTTTCCCCTGCGGCCAAACAATTTATTTCTTTGCTGGATACTAATTATTTATAAACGCAGATATCGGATTGCTTTCCACTATTTCTGCAGATTGCTGCCCGCAATACACGAATTAAATTTTGCAGCTGTTTTACTTATTCACTTGTAGACGTATACTTAGTCTATACCAAATGTAAGGAGCAACTATCCAATGAGCTATGAATCCTATTTTCAGAACCTAAGAGAACAACATTTGGATGAGCTGAAGCAGTTTTTGACGATCCCGAGTATTTCAGCTTTATCCACTCATAAAAACAACATGAACGAAGCAGCCAAATGGGTTGCAGCCAAATTAGAGAAGGCTGGTCTTGAGAATGTGGAGATCCATCCTACAGCTGGGCATCCCATCGTGTACGCCGAGCATATCCATGCACCAGGCAAACCGACAGTACTTATCTATGGCCATTATGACGTGCAGCCTGTAGATCCTCTTAACCTTTGGGAGACTCCTCCTTTTGAGCCAACCATCCGCGATGGCAAATTATATGCTCGTGGTGCAACCGATGATAAAGGCCAGCTTTTCCTGCATGTAAAGGCGGTTGAGGCGCTTCTGAACCAAGAAAATGCGCTTCCAGTCAACGTTAAGTTTTGTATTGAAGGCGAGGAAGAAATTTCAAGCCCTAATCTGCCGACCTTTATGGAGACGAATGCAGATAAGCTGAAGGCTGACGTCATTGTCATCTCAGATACATCGCTTCTTGAAAAAGGAAAACCTGCTATTTCTACTGGGCTGCGCGGACTGTGCTCCCTTGAAGTAACGATACTTACTGCCAATACCGATCTGCATTCGGGTTCATTCGGCGGCGGTGTTCCGAACGCCCTTCACGCCATGATTTCCTTGCTGAGCTCATTGCATGATGATCAAGGCAGAGTTTCAATCGAAGGTTTCTATGAAGGTGTGCCAGAGCTTTCCGCTGCTATGCGTGAAGAGTTCCTAAAGCAAAATCATAATGAAGAAGAATTAAGAAAAAATCTCGAACTTGACGCCTTATACGGGGAAGAAGGATATTCCTTTGTTGAGCGAACAGGTGCAAGGCCAACTCTTGAACTAAATGGCGTTTATGGCGGGTTTCAAGGCGAAGGTTCGAAAACGGTCATTCCAAAAGAAGCTCACGCCAAAATCACTTGTCGTCTAGTTGGCGATCAGGACCCGGCTCAAATACTAGAGCGTATTGTAACTCATCTGGAATCGCATGTTCAGTCCGGTGCAAAGCTAATTATAAAACGCGGCGAAAAAGCTCGTGCCTTCGACATGGACCCATCAAATCCAATGCTCCAAAAGGCAGCCGATGCTTACGAAAAAGTATATGGCACTCGCGCGCTCTTCACGAAGGATGGCGGCTCGATTCCAATTGTCGAGACATTCTCCCGTGTATTAGGCGCTCCTGTCGTCATGATGGGCTTCGGACTTCCAGACGAAAATCTGCATGCTCCTAATGAGCATTTCAACCTTGAGAACTTTGACAAGGGACTTCTGACGATTGTTGAGTTTTTGAAACAACTTTAAGCCGAGGCATAAACGGAGCTGTTCTAGGCGTAGATTGATCTACGCTTGGAACAGCTCCTGCTTTTTTTCTGATGGAGCTTGGGCAGAACGATGTTCTCCCCTTATCATCCGTATAGCTAACGAACCTAGTAGGTCTTAATTAAACCATTTGTTATGAATTAAAATTGTAACGAATACCAGAATCTTTATTTTGAGAAAATTGACTCATGACACCCTATAAATCAGCCTATAGTGCTAATACGGTTCGTTAAAATGAAAGAAAAGTAGTTTTCATCATAATAAGCATAATACAGTTCGTTAGAGAAATGATCCTGCGACGATATGCGCTTAGCTTTATAAACAATGGCAATAAAGGCAGCTGTGCACTCAATTTTTTTGAGCTGCTCAGCTGCCTTTTCCATGAAATTATGACTGTTTATTAAGCTTCTTCAAGCGAAGCAGCGCCGTCAAAATGATCAAAAACGCCACGAGAGCCAGCATTGGAATGGTAATAAATCCAAACCAGTTCAAATAGTCTCCCTGACAAGAAACGGGGCCGCACGCAGCAAGCGGAGAATCATGCGGCAGCTTTTGCAGCACCGTATGATAAAGCGAGAAGCCCCCACCAATTACAACTAAAGGCAGTGCGTACGATACGATGCCTTCATCTCCCTTAGAGTAGGCTATGCCTAGTATGAGTGCCAATGGATACATGAATATTCGCTGGAACCAGCATAAGCTGCATGGTGCAAAATGCATAACCTCACTCAAATACAAGCTTCCCGCCGTCGCCAAAACTGCTGTAGCCCAAGCCACAAACAACCAAAATGATTTTTTCTTAGCCAAATCCTCTTCCACATCATTCGCCTCGGCTTCCATAGGTTATATTACTTTTTTTCTATCTCCTATTCTCCCTCGATAGGGAGGGTAAAAACATGACTCGAAAGGGCTATTGCATGTGAATTATATTTGTGAATTGTAAGCATCAATGCGTGCTTACAGCTTCTTTTCGGCGTCGGCGAACGTGCGAACCATTGCTGTAAGAACCTATGTGTGCTTACAGCTGCAAAGTAACCTCAGTTTGTCCGGTGTAAGAACGTATACGTGCTTACAGCTTCATTTCGGCGTCGGCGAACGTGCAAACCACTGCTGTAAGAACCTGTGTGTGCTTACAGCCACAAAGTAACCTCAGTTTGTCCGCTGTAAGAACATATACGTGCTTACAGCTTCTTTTCGGCGTCGGCGAACGTGCGAACCACTGCTGTAAGAACCTATGTGTGCTTACAGTCACAAAGTAACCTCAGTTTGTCCGCTGTAAGAACGTATACGTGCTTACAGCTTCTTTTCGGCGTTGGCGAACATGCAAACCACTGCTGTAAGAACCTATTTGCGCTTACAGCTGCAAAGTAACCTCAGTTTGCCCGGTGTAAGAACGTATACGTGCTTACAGCTTCATTTCGGCGTAGGCGAACGTGCGAACCATTGCTGTAAAAACCTATTTGCGCTTACAGCTGCAAAGTAACCTCAGTTTGTCCGGTGTAAGAACGTATACGTGCTTACTGCTTCTTTTCGGCGTAGGCGAACGTGCGAGCCACTGCTGTAAGAACCTATTTGTGCTTACAGCCACAAAGTAACCTCAGTTTGTCCGCTGTAAGAACGTATGCGTGCTTTCAGCTTCTTTTCGGCGTTAGCGAACGTGCGAAACACTGCTGTAAGAACCTATTTGTGCTTACAGTCACAAAGTAACCTTAGTTTGTCTAGTTTAAGAACGTATGCGTGCTTACAGCTTCATTCCGGCGTAGGCGAACGTGCGAAACACTGCTATAGGAACCTATTTGCGCWTACAGCTGCAAAGTAACCTTAGTTTGTCCGGTGTAAGAACGTATGCGTGCTTACAGCTTCATTCCGGCGTCGGCGAACGTGCAAACCACTGCTGTAAGAACCTATTTGCGCTTACAGTCACAAAGTAACCTCAGTTTGTCCGCTGTAAGAACATATACGTGCTTACAGCTTCTTTTCGGCGTCGGCGAACGTGCGAAACACTGCTGTAAGAACCTATTTGCGCTTACAGCTGCAAAGTAACCTCAGTTTGTCCGGTGTAAGACCGTATACGTGCTTACAGCTTCTTTTCGGCGTTGGCGAACGTGCGAAACACTGCTATAGGAACCTATGTGTGCTTACAGTCACAAAGTAACCTCAGTTTGTCCGGTGTAAGAACGTATACGTGCTTACAGCTTCATTTCGGTGGAGGCGAACGTGTGAAATACTGTTGTAGAAACCCATTCGTTCTTACAACAACAAAAAGAAGGCCGCTCCTAGGTAGAATCCTACCTAGGAGCAGCCCACCGGAGCACGCTCATTTACAACAATTACTTGCCGTTAATCAAAGCAAGGTTTTCTTGCCATCTTGCTGTACGGTATTCGTTAACTTTATCGAAGCCAAGCGAGGTTGTAGTCTTTTTCGCTTCCTCGATCAAGCTAAGCACCTCTGCATCGCTTTTCGCGAACAGAATTTTTCCGAAATACTCGTTAGCTGTTTCCGTCACTTGCTGATTAATGATTCCTTCATCCGTTTCTGGAGCCGGATCAATGTTATTGAATTGCGTCATATTCATCGATGTTTTCCATGCAATGTTAAGCTGTGCCAATGAACCCCAGTTGCGTTGTTCTTCCGGCAGCGTTTGCTCGATCTTTTGCTTGCTCGTATCTACAAAGGTTGCGTTTCCTGCCCATACATAGGCTTCCAGCTTATCTTTGTCCTTCTCTTCTTGCGACGTGCTGAACCATTTGTCGTTCGGGATCGGTGCGCCATCCGCATCAAATTCATCCCAATACAAGCCTTTTGGCCCGAAGAACATGATACGAGTGCCTTCCTCGCCCGTCATCCAATCCAAATACGCAAAAATACCTTCTGGATTTTTAGCGCTTGTTGTAATGACGTTAACGTTCCAGCCTAGTGCGTTATAACCGTTTGGATAAATTTTGTTTTTATCCAATCCTGATTTAGCAATTGGCCAAATAAATTCATAACCTGCATTTGGATCTTTTGCTTTTAATGCGTTATGGCCTTCGCGTCCCACATTAGTCGCATTACCGCCAACAAATACAGCTACTCTGCCCGTTGCAAGCTTCTCTTTTACCTGATCATCCTTTTGAGTCATCGCATCCTGTGTCATAAGTCCTTCTCTAAATAGTTTGCTTGCGAACAGCATCGTTTCTTTCCAAGCTTCGTTGTTGTAAATCGTATCAAACTTATCTCCGTTAGGATATGCTTTCATGGAATGGAACGCACCGTTTGCACCCTCCTGGAAGCTAGGGAACATGACCTCAACGCCCGAGCCGTTGCCGCCTACCTCTAATGGAATCACGTCCGGATATTTATCTTTGACCTGCTTTAAGTAAGCATACAAATCATCGATTGTTTCAAGCTTCGGTGAGCCAAGGTCTGCATAAATTTTCTTGTTCACAAACCAGCCGCCGTTGCCCGTAGGCGCTGCTGTATACCAGTTCGGGAATTGATAGATTTTGCCGTCGCTCGAGCGGAGCATGTTTAGCGTCTCTTCGCCTGCCCATTTCTTCAGGTTCGGATATTTGTCGATATAATCATCCAGCGGAACAAGTGCTCCCGCAGCTCTCAATCGTTCTACTTCAGGTCCCCGATCCATCATAATTGCACCTGGAAGCTCCTTCGACGCAATCATCGTGCTCAGCTTTTGCGCTGCAGCGCCGCCGGATTGAATAGGCTCTACGGTTACTTTTAGATTATCTTGTACCCATTTACTATTCGGATTAGCACCCCACGGCTCCGTAGTCCACCAATCATAATGAACATAATAAGAAAAGTTTACCGGTGTTTCTCCCAAAACAAATCCATTGCTAGTCTCTGTTTTATTCGTCCCTTCCTTACCTGTATTGCCCGAATTGCTTGATTTTCCGCCGTCGTTGCTGGAGCAGCCAGCTAGAAGCACAGTACCGGCAAGACCAGCGGTCATAAGCACAGTTAACAGCTTTTTTCCTTTCATGTTCGTAAACCTCCCAATTTTTATACATACTCATACCCAACACCAAAGCGCTAAGGTCGAATACCCGCATTACTCCTTTAAGGAGCCGATCATTACGCCTTTTACGAAAAAACGCTGTACGAACGGATACACCAAAACGATAGGGATCGTCGCTACCATCATCGTAGCCATCGTTAAGGATTTGCTCGTCACACTCTGCATTCTGCTTAACGCATCTGAGGCAGCGCCGCTTCCTTGTGAAGCGATCGAGAGCTGCTCGCTCATCGTGTTGGAGTTCATAATTTGCTGCAGTAAAGTTTGAATCGGATATAGCTTAGCGTCATTAATAAAAATCGTAGCTGTAAACCAGTCATTCCAGTGATAGACAGCCGTAAATAGTGAAAGCGTTGCCAATACAGGTCCAGATAAAGGCAATACGATTTTGAAAAAGATCCCAAACGTACTGGCTCCATCGATCTTCGCAGATTCCTCTAGTCCATCAGGCAGCCCCATAAAGAAGGTACGGAATATAATCATATTCCACACGCTTACCGCTGTCGGAATGACCATAACCCAGAACGTATCCATTAAGCCAAGCTCGCGGTTCAGCAGGTAAAAGGGAATAAGCCCCCCGCTGAAATACATCGTAATAATCGCAAAGATCATATAATACTTTTTGCCGATAACGCCTTTAACGGACRAGCCATAAGCGAAGATGGCCGTTAAGAAAATAGAGATCAACGTGCCGACAACGGTACGGGACACCGAGATTAGGAACRCATCAATAATCCGGTTATTTTGAAATACGATTCTATAATTATCAATCGTGAACACCCTTGGCCATAACGTTATTCCGCCTTTTGCCGTGTCGAGCCCTTCGTTAAAGGAGATCACCGCGGAGTTCCAGAACGGGTACAGCGTAGCGAGTCCAAGTAGCACTAGTAAAATATAAATCCAAACCTGCAATACTTTATCGCTGCTGCTCAGCTTCACTAGGCTTCACCACTTTTCTGAATATTAATAGAAGTTCGCTGAATTACCATAGGCTTGAACCTGCTCTCCTAGCCATGTAGTTTGCCATCGTCAGCAAGCCTACACTTATAATCGCTTTAAACAGACCAACTGCCGCCGCATACGAGAAGCGATTATTAATAATGCCTACCCGGTAAGCATACGTATCGATGACGTCCGCCACGTCTCGAAGCATTGCACTCCTGCCGAGCAAGAGCAAATCATCAAACCCTGCATTCAATAAACTTCCGATGTTCAGAATTAGAAAAATAATAATAACAGGAGTAATCGATGGAAGCGTTATTAAAAATATTTGTTTAAATTTGCTGGCACCATCAATAGAAGCCGCTTCATACAAGCTGGGATTCACGCCAGCGATAGCTGCTAGATAAACAATCGTTGCAAATCCGATTTCCTTCCACAAATTCGTCGTCACGATAATTCCCCAGAAATATTCGGGCAACGACAAGAAATTAATCGGCTTATCAATAAGACCAAGCGCTTGCAGTGAAATATTTAAGCTGCCGTTATCCACGGACAATATGGAGATCGTAAAGCCAGACACGATAACCCATGACAAGAAGTGAGGCAAATAACTAATCGTTTGAATGATTCTTTTGAAAGCCATGTTTCTTACTTCGTTTAGCATCAGGGCAAGCAGAATCGGAGCCGGAAAGTTAATGACCAGCTTAAGCAAGCTGATCACAATCGTATTCCGAATGACTCTATAAAAATCCGGCGAGTTAAAAAACATTTCGAAATGTTTAAAACCCGCCCATGTGCTGCCAAAAAAACCTTTAAATAAGCTGTAGTCCTGAAATGCCATCAAGACACCGTACATCGGAAAATAATTAAAAACGAGTATAAAGATCAGTGCTGGAAATATCATGAGCTGTACTTGCCATTGCGCAAGAAACCGCCGCCACAGCGGTTTCTCTCTTCGCGAGCTCTTTACTGCTGCATTTGCCGTAACAGGTGTTTGCACGCTTCCTCAGCCTCCTTATACTCTCCTCATTTAACCCTTAACTGCACCAGCCGTAATTCCGCGTGACATTTGCTCTGTAAACAATAAATAGATAATAACTGTCGGCAAAGCGATGATGGTCATTACCGCGAACTGTGCGCCATAATTGGATGAGTACTGACCGGTAAACTTCATAATGGAAAATGGCAGCGTCTTGAAAGTCTCGGATGTTAGAAACGTATTGGCCATAATGAATTCATTCCACCAGCTGATGAAGTTCATAATACAAACCGTCGCAATGGCAGGTTTCGTCATCGGCATAATAATTCGGAAAATAACGCCATAGACCGAACAGCCATCCATAACCGCCGACTCCTCTATGCTCTTCGGAATGGTTTCAAGAAAACCCGAAATAATGAGCAAACTTATTGGCAGCGAAAAAGCAATGTAAGGAAGGATCAAGGACAAAGGATTATCAATGAGATTCAGCTTGTCGAACAAAATAAAGTTCGGCAGCAAGGTCGCATGAATCGGTACGATCATACCGAGCATAATGAACGCCATCGCAGGACCGCGCAGCTTCCATTCCATCCGCGTGAACGCGTACCCGAGCATAAGCGCCAGAAAAGCAGCAACCAAGATCGTTACAGTCGTAATAAAAACACTGTTTAATAGAAACTTTGGAACGCTYCCGTAATTGAATGCATTCACATAGTTATTCCATTCAAATGTTTTGGGCCATTTTAATATACCGCTGCCAAAAAAATCTCCGCTCTTCAGAAAGGAATAATTGATGAGCCAAATGAGCGGAAAAATTTGCAGAAGCGCTACGACCCATAAAACGAGATGAAGAATGACCTTTAATGCGGGCGATGCGGCGTCCTTCTTCTTGCCGTTTTTCGCTTGGCGATTGGTCTTAGCTGCAAGAGCTTCCACGGGCATGCCTCCTAAAATAATTCATATACCAAATGTGCATATACAAGGGTGTGTATTAAAACTCACCAACATCTTTTTTGAACGCTTTGTTCATCGCTACCGTAATAATGAGACAAATGATAACGAACACAACGGATATTGCGTTTCCATAGCCGTACAGCGACGAGGAAAACGCCGTTTTATAAAGGTAATTACCAATAAACTGTGTCGTATTGGCAGGTCCTCCATTCGTCATGAGGAATACGGTTTCCATCTGCTTCAAGCAAGCCGTAACCGCGATGACGACTGCAACTCGAACCATTGGCGAGAGAAGTGGAATGATAACGCGCGTATACAGCTTCACTCTTCCAGCTCCATCAAGCTCTGCCGCCTCATAAAGATCCTTTGGTATGCCTTGAAGACCGGCGTAATAAAGCAGAAGCGCATAACCAAAGCCTTGCCACATGACCACAACGATAATGCACCAAATGGCAATATTTGAATCGCCCAGCCAATCCTGTTTCCAGGTGCTTAGACCAACGCCTTCAAGCAATTTATTTAACATCCCAAAGTTCGGATGAAATACGCTTACCCACATTTTCGAAGTAACAACGATTGAAATCACTGCTGGTATAAAAAAGATAGCCCGAAACCATTTCTCTAGCTTTCCTGCATGCATCACAAATATGGAGAACAAAAGCGCAATCGGGTGTTGAATCAGAAGCGTAGCTGCAAGCAGCAGTAGGGCATTAAGCAATGAACGCCAAAAAACGCTGTCATGAAACAAAATCTTTTGGTAATTCTCGAGTCCAACGAACTCGTAAGCACCGATTCCTGTCCAATTCGTCGTACCGTAATATGCACTCATAGTGATAGGAAAGCAAACCATGAAGAGAAACAGCATAAAACCCGGTGCGACTAGCCAAAAAATGGTGATGCGATTGCTCATCAGTTTGTGCATGGTTCTCCCCGCTCTCTCTTTGGTAGAAGGCGGGGCAGACCGAATGAATTCGGCTGCCCCATCAGCTAACTAGCTCATTTGTTTACTTCAGAACACCGACAGCTGCGTCCATTTCTGTTAAGAACTGCTCAGGTGTAATTTGTTTTCCAAACAGCTTTTGGTGAGCTTCCATTACTTTTGTCTTGAATTCATCCGTACCGTTATCATGTACCGGTGTACCGCTGGAAGAAGTCATTGCGCTGAAAATGCCAACCAATTGTTTTTGAAGCGCTGTTTCGTTGCCTGTCAGGAATTGATCAAACTTCTGAGCCGGAGTGCCTGATCCTGTTTGCCATACTTGCTTCGCCCAGTTCTCAGGCTTGAAGAAATATTGCAAGAAAGCGACTGCTGCTTCAGGGTGCTTCGATGTTTTCGATACGGAGTAACCGCCGCCATACCATGCAGCTACATCTGTTGCTTTACCTTTATCAGAAGCCGGGTAAGAGATCGCTCCTACGTTATTGCGGAAATCTTCAGGGAAGTTCTCGTCTGTTGCAAGACCTGCTTCCCAGTTACCCATCACGAACATTGCCGCTTGGCCTTGCCCGAACAAGTTGCGGGAAGTACCGTAATCTGCTGTCATGAAGCCATCTGCAAGTGCTTTGTTCTCTGCCAGTGCAGCGATGTCTTGTGCTGCTGCAAGGAAGTCAGCGTCGCCGGAGAATTTAGCTTCACCCTTCAATACCGCATCCATTTTGTCAAAATTGCCTGTGTGGCGCTGTGCTGCATACTCAAACCAGATTGGCAGTGACCAGCCTTCCATTGCGTTCGTTGCAAGCGGGTTAATGCCTTTTGCTCTCAGCTGCTTGGATACTTCAAGCAATTCTGCCGTTGTTGTTGGAACCGTTAAGTTATTGTCGTCAAAAATTTTCTTGTTATAGTAGATAACCAAGAAATCTGTACCGCGCGGCAATCCGTATAGCTTGCCGTCTTGGGAGAATCCATCTTTTGCACCTGGTACAAAGTTGCTGCTCTCAAAATCCGCTTCATTTAACTCAAGCAGCATGTTGTTATCGATCAAAGGTTTAATAAAAGAAGTTTGGCCCCACGCCTGGATAATGTCAGGTACTGCATCTGTTGATGCATATACTTTAATTTTCGCTTTATAAGGCTCATCTTGAAGCGCTTCTACTTCTATTTTCACATTTGGATTTTCTGCCATATAACTATCAATGATTGCTTGCTCGATTTTACCTGCTCCGTTAGAGCGGTCAGCCAGCGCTGTGAAAAACTTAAGCGTTACCTGCTCCGGCTCCTTCTCTTTCGGCGCTTCCGTTTCTTTTGCTGCATTAGTTGGACTATTCGTCGCTTCGCTGCTTCCGTTTTTTCCATTATTGCCGGAGCATGCCGCTACTGTAAAAACCATCATTATTGCTACTAGCGAAATCCATATTTTTCTCATCGCTACCCCACCTTTTTTTATTTGAGCAGGCGTTCCCTGTTCTGTCCCCATTATAACGTGTTATATCTGCGACAAAATATGATCCAAATTTAAGAATAGATGCCTCATTTTTTGGATCATTCCCAAAATCAGCCTAACTGGATTTATTTCTTGGTATACTGAAGTCACAAATCTGAATGCTACAGGTGAACATGATGCGATCCTTTTTTACTCCCTTTCGACATATTACGCTGCAACGGAAACTGCTTACCTTAGTCATTCCCCTTCTGATTGCAACCGTTGGGATTACCGGGCTGTATTCATATTACATTGCCTCGGGAGAAGTGGTAGATAAGCTTCATCAATCTCAAATGAACATGGCGATCAAGACAAAGGATCAACTCGACTATTTTGCCAAAAACACGTTAAGCTTCTCTAATTACTTGTTTCTAAATCCGACCGTTCAAAGCATGGTTATGAATGGCGACACGCAGCAGCGCCGTGATCAAGTGTTCAAAAATTTGCTGCCGCTTATGGTTACCGGCGAAACGATCCAATCGCTAGTGCTTTATCCCTCTACGAAGGATGATGTGCCCGCTCAGCCGTTTGCGATTACACAGACCGGTATTGCAAGCGCTATCAGCCTTGAGCGTTTTATGAAAACGCGTTACTATGAGAGGCTCGCAAATACAGAATCAGGACAAATTTGGGATATGTTTTACCCTTCGGATGGCATTCTGCTTGGTGACACCCATCATAAGATCGTTTTAGTGAAGCCGTACAAAAACTTTTACAACTATGTTCGAAGCGGCCTTTTAATTATAGGGATGGACGCAGATAAGCTAAGCAAATCCTTATATCATGACGATGAGGAAGCTACACAGTTTGTAATGAACGATCAAGGCACCATACTCGCCTCAACTGATTTGCGCATGATTGGCAAACCGATAACAATGCTGCCCGTATTCGATCAGATGGATACAGCTGCCATCGAACCCGCAGAAGGATTAGCGCTGCTTAAGGAAAACGATCATTATATCGTTTCAGATTCCTTATCGGATATTACCGGCTGGCGAACTGTCGTTATCCAAGATCGCAGCAAGCTGGTGCTCGAATTGAAGCATATTGGTTCCGTCACCTTCTCGATCATGGCGATCGTTACGCTCATCACGATTATTGTCTCTTGGGTCATTGCCCGCATTATTACGAATCCGATGAAAAAGCTGATGTTCTCCATGAGGGCGCTCCAAACGGGGGATTTTACGCAGAGGGTACACTTCAACGGTAACGATGAGATCGGCAGACTCGGCCATTTGTACAATACGATGGTTGGACGAATTAAAACCTTAATTGATGACGTATATGCTTCGCGACTGAAGCAGAAGGAAGCCGAGCTGAAGGCGCTGCAATCGCAAATTAATCCACATTTTCTATACAACACTTTAAATATGATAAACTGGAGCGCCGTGCAGAAGGGGGATAAAGAAATATCCGAGATGGTCCTCTCACTCTCCCAAGTGTTCCGACTAAGCCTGAATAGCGGCAACGATTTTGTAGAGCTGAAGCACGAGATCGAGCTGGTACGAAACTATTTATTTTTGCAAAAGAAACGATTTACGACGAGGTTTAATTTTGAGATTGATTTGGAGCCCTCAATTGAGCACTTTCGTATGCCTAAGCTGCTCCTGCAGCCGCTCGTCGAGAATGCGATTATCCATGCCATCGAGCCCTCAGGCGGAAATGGACATATTCACATCAAGGCTTATACAGAGGACTCTCTTATTATTCTAGAAGTCACCGATAACGGACCAGGCATGCCGGAGAAACAGGTATACCTTCTTAATCAACCAACCGTAGAGGAGCCAATGCGCAACTTGCAAACGGATGACGCTCACTCTGGGATGGCACTGGCTAACATCAAGGAAAGGCTCGCTTTATTTTATGAACAGGCAGAATTCGAGATCGTAAGCAAGGAAGGCTTAGGCACGAGGGTGCAACTGCGAATTAAACAAGGAGGCAATGGAAATGGTGCTTAAAATGATCGTTGCAGAGGATGAGCAATCGTTCCGAGAAGGCATTCTTACACTTGTCGACTGGAAGCTGTATGGCATTGAGATTGCCGGAGAAGCGGAGAATGGCAAACAGGCTTTGGAAATGATTCATAACAATCCCCCTGATTTGCTGCTGACCGATATCCGTATGCCTTTTCTAAACGGTCTTGACCTTATTCGTGAAGCCAAAGCAGCCGGCCATGAATTTCATTCTGTGCTGCTGACCGGCTACAATGAGTTTGAATATGCCAAGGAAGCGATCAAGCTTGGCGTTTCCGACTACCTCTTAAAGCCTTGTATGCCGCATGATATTATTCGTGTAATTATGGACTTAAAGCAAAAAATTGAACAATCCGAAAATGAAGATAAAGCTTTAAATGCCCTTAACCGCAGCTGGAATCGCAACCTTCATCTGCTCAAAAATCAGATTTTATCGCAATGGGTTCAGCATCCGCTCATGCCTCTGGAGGATCGATTCAGCGTAATGAGTGAAGTGGACATGACGCTCTCGTGCGGCCCCATTCAAGTCGGTCTGATCCGCATTGACTCCAACAAGGCGCAGAACGTCACCGCATCCAAACGTGATTTAGAGCTTATACGTTATGCGCTGCTGAATATTGCAGGTGAAACCCTTCGGCCGTTGTACGATGGCAAGCTTGAGGTATTTCGGCATGGCGACGAGATGTTATGGATCGGAAATTATCCAGAAAACACGACCAACGAGGCGATTGAAGGTGCTATGAAGGAGCTCCAGCTTAATCTTGAAGCTTATCTGAAGCTCTCGATCAGCATATCAATCAGCTCTGCTGCTGCTTCGGTTGATTATGCGCATATTGGTTACCAGCAAGCGATTGAAGCGATGGAAGCCAGATTCTATCAAGGAAGAGGCGGTATATTTTTTCATGCCGAGGCTGGTAAGCAAACCGCTGCCAAAAGCTCCATTCTAGACGATGCCTATTTGTATCGACTCGAGAAAGACCTGCTTCTCGCTTTGCAGAATGAGCATTATGAGCAGGCAGTTGATGCCATTGAAGCGAGCATGTCTCATATTCGGAACAATTCGAGCTATTCCAAAGCTGAGGTTCATCTGCGCTCCACAAGTCTTATTCTAGAGCTGCAAAAATTCGCCCAAGAGCGCAAAGTTGCCTCTATCGAATGGCAGGACAGCTTCGTGAACTGGATCGAGCAAATCCCTAACATGGAGACGCTTGATGATTGCTCCGTCGTCCTGCAAAAAATCGTGCAAAGCATCGTCGAGGCTGTATCGAACCAGAAGTCACTGCATCGTACCGTGCATGCTACCATTGAGCTGATTAAGCAAAAGTACAATACAAATCTCACACTAGAGCTTGCTGCCAAGGAAACCTTCGTCAGCAATTCCTATTTAAGCTCATTGTTCAAGCAAGAGCTTGGCGTTAACTTTCTTGATTATTTGCATCAATACCGCGTAGAGCAATCGAAGGAGCTGTTGCGTCAAAGCTATAAAATTTATGCGGTTTCCAAGCTGGTCGGCTATCAGGAGGAACGTCACTTTAGCTCAACTTTTAAGAAGTGGACCGGGCTTACGCCTCGGCAATATCAAAAAAACTACAATGCGGGTTGACTCAAGCCGTGTGCCGCATAACAAAAAAACTACGACGTCAGCTTATAGCAACCTTCTCCGCTACTACTGATTTCAAGCTGCGAAAGTTGAGTTAAAAAGTCCCAGTGAGCTCTTGCTTCACTGGGACTTTCTTGTTTTCCTATTTACATTAAGCTTTCAAAAAAACGGTTTTAATTGAGGTGAAAAATTCGATTGCCGCTTGTCCCTGCTCTCTCGAATGCGAGCTGGATTGCTTCATTCCGCCAAATGGTGCCTGCAGCTCCACACCTGCCGTTTCCGCATTTATGCGTACCAAGCCTGCATCCATATCAGAGATAAAGGTCAGAATATGGCTAATATTTTGTGTATAAATAGAGGCACTCAGTCCATATTTCACGTCATTGGCCAGCGCTAACGCTTCCTTCAAGTCCACAAAAGGTATGAGCGCCAGTACCGGACCAAAAATTTCCTCCTTGGCTATCGTCATATCCACGGTTACCTTTTCGAAGACGGTCGGTTGCACGTAATAGCCATTCGACAATTCCTCATCCTCCGGTATGCTTCCGCCATAGAGGAGGCTAGCCCCTTCCGCGATTCCCTTATTAATGTAGGAAAGAACGGTATTACGCTGCTTTTCATTGGCACAAGGCCCCATCCATGTGGTGGAATCCTTCCCATTTCCCAGCTTCAATTGTTTGACTTGATCCAGCAGCTTCGCCCGGAAAGCTTCATAAATCGAGGCTTGCACGAGGATCCTGCTCGTAGCCGTACATTTTTGTCCCGTGGATTTCAAACCACCGCTAATCGCTGCTTCTACCGCAAGATCGAGGTTAGCATCTTCAGCGACGATAAGCGGATTTTTCCCGCCCATCTCCAATTGATACTTGGCTCCACGCGAAAGAGCCGCTTGGCCAATCTGCTTCCCTACTTTATTGGAACCCGTAAAGGTAATACCTTGAATATTGGAATGATTGGCAATACCGCCACCAATTAGAGCACCGTCACCTGTGACCATATTGACAACGCCAGACGGAAAGCCTGCTTCCTCAAAGCATGCAAGCAGCTTTGCCGCCGTAATCGACGTTTCAATGGCTGGCTTTATGACAATCGTATTGCCATAAATAAGCGCCGGTGCCATTTTCCACATCGGGATCGCAACCGGAAAATTCCACGGCGTTATAACACCCACAACGCCTAGAGGCACTCTAGTTGTGAACATGATCGCCTCAGGGTCAGTTGAAGGTATAACGTCACCTGTCTTCCGCATGCCTTCCCCCGCATAATAACGAAGAATAGCAACTCCACGAGCCGTTTCACCTTTACATTCCGCAAGGGTCTTGCCCATCTCGCGCATCATGGTTTCAGCTATCTCTTCCAGTCTTGCCTCTAGATGGTTAGCAGCCTTGAACAGATAATCGCCCCGGGCCGCGCCCGAAAGCCTGCGCCATGCTTCTTTGGCACGATTAGCGGCGCTCACCGCAAGCTCAAGATCCGCTTCGTTGGAATCTTGCACATATCCGACGATCTCAGACGAATTCGCAGGATTAATGCTTTCCGTCAACCTTCCGGTTGCGGATACGCTCCATTTTCCATCAATAAAATTCAAATAAGTCTGCTCTATAGTCATTTCTCTATTCACTCCATCCCTAGGGTTATCGCTTTAGCTCACTGAAGGAATTCCCAACCCCTCGGCAAAACTGTCGGATTGAATGGCAGACGAATGATACCTGTCGAGAACTTGAATGCCCAAATGAGCTCTGCGCACTTTCTCCCTGCACTGGGCGATGGCCAGCTCCTTGTTGTGAATACCCGCTGGATACACGCTAGCTGCATTTCGAAGACCGAATTTCAGATAAACCGGCGAAGCGATTCTTACAATTTCCGGGATTTCATAGTTGCGGATAAAACCTCCTAAATCATCCGGCGACTCAATATAGAGATCAATCGGAGCATCAACCACGGTTCGAATCGATGACAGCTGCGGCAGAGTAATATCACCCGGCAAATTCAAGGTAGTGCCGCCAAGCTCCGTAAAAATCCGAGCATTTACCGGATTGGTCGGACTCATCAGCGCTGAAATTTTAACGACCAAATCAGCTGGCAGCTGACCCTTGATTTTCGCTTGATTGATCAGCCATAATAAGCCTTCATCCGCCACAAGAACGCTTCGAATGCCTAATTCAGCCGCACGAAATATTTCTTCCAATCCATAGAGCAGCTGATCCATTCCTGCATGCCGCCCGCCAAGCAGCTTTCCACTGCTGCTAAGAGACATGGCTCCGATATCAAAGCTCATGCGAGGCCCAACGAAGAGGCATACCTCCATCCCTTCCGCCATGCCTATTTGGACCATATCACCAATTTCTGAATCACTTAACAGCATAATTCCGCTGCCCTGAGAGACGCGGTTGACCGTTAGTCCATATTGTTTGGCTTCTGCAATAACGCTCTCCATTATTGCAGGACCCTCTACCGAAGGGATTTCCACACGGTAATGGGCTCCATCTTCAAATCTTTTAGCACTTGTCGCGAGCTGATACTGCTCTTTGTCCGGCAGGCCCAGACTAGCCGCAAAGGCTTGAGCTTTGTTCATCGTTGTTTCCCCCTCGAAGCATTCCATGTATGTGAATGACTAACTCCCACTAGCCTCTTCCGACGATTGGTTCTATAAAACTAACTTCCTCTTTGGAATTTGGACGCAAAAAATCAAGGTCGCAGCCTTGGTCGGCTTGCAATACATGATCCGCATGCAGCTTCATAAACCCTCGCTTATGCGTACGAACAGGCGACCAATCACGCAGACGCTCACGTATTTCCACATCCGTCAGCTCTACGCTAATCGTACCGTGATCCAGATCAACCACAATCCAGTCCCCGCTTCGAATGGCAGCGATAGGCCCTCCAAGCTGGGCTTCCGGCGAAACATGCAAAATATTCGTACCAAAGCTTGTTCCACTCATTCGGGCGTCGCTGATCCTTACCATATCCCGAATTCCCTGCTTTAACAGCTTCTTCGGAATCGGCAGCGCTCCCCATTCGGGCATCCCTGCTCCCACCGGTCCGCAGTTTCGCAGAACTAACACGGAGGTCTCATCGACCTCCAACTCCTCGCTATCAATGGTTTCATACATCTCTTCATAGCTATCGAATACTATGGCTTGGCCTCTATGTTGATGATTAATTAAGGAACTAGCTGCTCGTTTCAGAATAGCTCCCGAAGGCGCCAAATTACCTGTTAGTACAGCAATGCCCGCTTCCACTTTATAAGGTTCGGCCAGAGAATAAATAACATCATCCCGGTAAGCGAGATAATCGCGATAACATTCTTCAATCGTAGTTCCCAGTGCACTCAGACAGGTCGCATCGAGCTGGGGCAGCAGCCTGCTGATCACAGCGCCAAGTCCGCCTGCTTCAAAAAAGTCATCCATACTGTGCTCTCCACTTGGTTGAAGATTGACCAAAAGCGGAATTTCACTTGATCTTTCTTCATATCTCTTTAAGGGAATATGGATCCCGAGCCGCCCTGCAATCGCAGTTAAGTGGATAACCGCATTGGTAGAGCCGCCAAGCGCTGCCAGCAGCTTGATGGCATTATCGAATGCAGCTTCCGTCATTAGACGAGCCGGAGTCAATTCTTCCCTAACCATCGCAACAATTCGTTTGCCCGTTTCTTCGGCTGCCCATTTACGGCTGGCATGCGTGGCCGGAATCGTGGAAGTGCCCGGCAGCATCATGCCGAGAATCTCCGATAGGCATTTCATGGTAGAGGATGTGCCCATGACGGGACATCCTCCCTGCGTGCATGAAATGCATTTTTCCAGCTCGCTCCATTCCTCGTCTGTCATAAGGCCCGCATTGTAATCATCCATCAGCTTCCAAAGATCCGTCCCATAATTCACTTTCTTCCCGCGAAAGGAACCCGATGCCCGGTGTCCGGCAGCAAGCTGCAGCGAAGGAATATTGCTGCTGGCTGCACCCATAAGCTGGGCGGGTGTTGTCTTATCGCATTCGCAAAGCAGCACTGCACCGTCAATTGGCAATGCCCGAATAGATTCTTCAACGTCCATCGCCATCAAATTGCGATAAGGCAGATCCGAAGGCTTCATAAAATCAGCAGGCGTCGTGATTGTATGCATCTCAAGCGGGTATCCTCCTGCAAGCAGCACTCCACGTTTGACAAATTCGACTAATTCTTTATGGGGCGCATTACAGCTATTTAAATCACTCCATGAGTTGAAGATGCCAATAATCGGCTTGCCTACAAATGATTCGGGAACATGCCCATTAGCCCTCATGGCCGACAGATGCTGGAATCGCGTTTCCTTTGACGGGTGTTTAAACCATCGGTCACTGCGCAAAGACATGCTCAAATCACCTCTTCAATCCGAATTCGTGTTGTTGTTGTCACTTGCTCGCCAGGCTGAAGAACACGGAAGCCCGTCAGCTCCTGCGGAAGCTGCAAGTTTGGTGCATTCGTTATCCAAGTATAAGGCTCTGGGCACAAATAACCCTGCCATGCATCATGGTTGTAGACCACCCAATGCTTAAATTGCTCGTCCGCGCTGTACACAACGCGAATGCCGGAATTCAGATCGGTTAGCACCGCTTCATTGGCTCCCGTTCCCGCTGTCTGAAACGCATCGTCCAGCGCGTGCTCGACTAAGCTTTTCCCCTCGCGCAGCTCCTCCAAATAAGGAATATCCACTAGTTCGCCGGTTGGCAAGAAACGTTCGTCCAGCACCCACTGCTTATCCGCATTCAGAGAAAATCGGCACTGCGCCAGATCCCCTGAGGGATCAAACGGATAATTAAACGTCGTATGGTAGCCGAGTCCCCAAGGAAATGGCGCGGCATCCCGGCTGCTGATTGTCGCTTTAATCGTGAGCGTTGCCCGCTCCAAGATGTAACTCATTTGAACACTAAATGAATGTGGAAACCGAGCTAAAATCGCTTCATGCTCATCGGAATGAATGATCGTCTCCAGTACGATCCTCTCTCCTTCTGCCTCTGCCCGTAAAATCTTCCATGGCGCATCAAATAATAAGCCATGGGTGTGATTGTGTTCAGCAGCATCATTAATATCAAACTGATAGTCCCTGCCATTAAATGCAAACTTGCCATCGGCAATGCGATTGGGAGGAAAGAGGATCGGCAGGCCATACAAGATAGGATCTGCCTTGTACATCTCCTGACTTTCTGGAAATCGCAGCAATTCAAGATCTTTATTTTTTAATCGCAAAGATAATAGGTTGCTTCCCCAAGCCGGTACCAGCGTGAACGCCAGCTCCTCATTTTGTACCCTTATTGCCGTTTCCCCATAAAGCTCAAACTGTTCGATAGCCAATTCTGCCTGCCTCCTTAATTAAAGTGCTGTCTCATCGCAGCAAGGCTGGGCAGTTCAAGAATATCATCCAGCAGCGCACGAGCCTGTTTCTCGGAACGGGTCCACGGATCCATCATAATTAACTGGACAAGATCTTCAAAATTCCCGCTATCATAGGCCTGCAGCTCAATCTCTACGGGTGCGACACGATCGCGAAGCGCAAAGTTAATCAGAGGCTTAGGCAAGCCTTTGGTCTTAATGCCTTGAACGCCGATTCCACTGACGTAACAAGGGATTTCCACCTGAAAATCGAGCGGGATGCCCGGCACGTAGTTGCTGTCATTCAATATATTAAGGATCATCACTCTAGGCACATCACATGCTATCGCTTCAATAAAAGGAATCATCGGTTCTGACGAATGCACCGGCGGGAAATGATCCATAACTGCTTCTGTCGTATTTTCAGAAACCTTCCGGATTCTCTCTACGCCAGCTGCACCTCCCGCAAAGTAAAGATCCCGCCACCAAGCCTGTGGGTCTTCCTTATAGAGATGCTCCGTTTCTTGATCCGCATGGTGCCAAGCCGGCCAAGAGCCGCCGCCCGGATTTCCCGTATCGCCAATCGGAAAAACGCCAAATTTCTTATAGAGATCAAGTGCTTTGGGACCTAACCAGTCGCAGGTAGCGCAGCTCTCGATGTAAGCAGCCGATTTTTCTTCGATCCAACGATCCAAAATAGGGAATGCATTTTCCCCTTTGTATCGGAACTCGGTCAGCCAAATAAAGTGATTCACGCCTGGAATCTCATACGTAATATGATTCGGGTCGAGTCCAATGACCTCAGCAACAGCTTTTACCCCGTTAGAACCATGGCAGAAGCCTGCCAGCTTGGCCTGCGGATACTTGCGCTGCAAGTAGGTTACGCCCGCCATGACCGGGTTGGACACGAGCATATACCAAGCGTCCGGACAAATCTCCAAAATGTCCAGCATAACCGATTCCATCAGGCGCAGCTGATCGAAATTAATCCAAAAGCCTTCGTCATGCATCACATGCAGGCTTCCGCCAAACCGATAACCGTGCTTCTGGGCTATATCCCATCCGTCCTTCAAGCGCTGATGGCCTCCGACCAGCGCAGCAAGCACCACGAAGTCGGCTCCACTTAGCGATTCTCTCCGGTCCGTCGTTTTTTCCAGCACCAGATGGATATTAGCTTCTTTAGCGTAGCGTTCGCAAAGGGAATATGCGCTTTCCAATCTCTGCTCATCGATATCCATAAAGCTGACGACACTGCCTTCAAGAGAAGGGGTCAAGCAGATGTCCTTGATTAGGCTGAGAGAGAACATGGCAGATCCTGCTCCGATAATACTAATTTTAGCCATAGGTATAACCTCCATATGAGAGTGAATGATTTTGAATGAGGGCTTGTTATCAAATCGCAGCCGATGCTGCTCCGTCAATACTTAAATTAGAGCCGCTAACGACGACAGATTCGTCGGAAGCTAGGAATAACACGGCATACGCAACCTCGCGCGTCGTTGCCATTCTTCCGAGCGGCTGCTGCTGTTTAATGATCGGGTACAATTTATCCATTCCGCCCATGCTTTCGGCGAGACGGACGTTCATATCCGTCTCCACCCAGCCTGGCGAAATGGAATTGCAGCGGATGCCCTTCTCGGCATAGGAGACGGCGATCTCTTTGGTTAATCCAATAATGCCTGCCTTGGAAGCAGAGTAAGCGGTATAGCCAGGCTCCGTTAAAGAGGCCATGACTGAAGATGTATTAATAATAGAGCCGCCATTTCGCTTGAGCATCTCAGGGATTGCTTTTTTACACATTAAGAACATCGACTTCAGGTTAACTTGCAGCACTTCGTCCCATGTTTCTTCCTCATAATCCAAAATATCGCCAACAGGCATAATGCCCGCATTGTTAAAAACGATATCAAGCCCGCCGTAAGCGTTGACCGCGCTTGCCACAGCATCTTCAGCCGTCTTCATCAGGCCCACGCTGCCGCATACGATCTCGCAGCTTCCGCCCATTTGGCGAATTTCGGCAGCTACCTCGTTTAATTTCTCCTCGTTGATGTCGACCAGGATAAGACTCGCGCCTTCTTCAGCAAAGAGCAGTGCCGTTCCTTTACCGATTCCTGATGCCGCTCCTGTAATAATCGCTACTTTTGAAAAGAGGCGTCCTTGCTTCGTACTCATGTGATGACATCCTTTCCTATCCTCATTCGATATCGTTTATTTAACAGCTCCAATAACCAGCCCTTTACGAATATAGCTTTGAAAAATAATATAAATCGCAATGGGCGGCAGCGAAGCAAGCAACAGCCCTGACAATAACAGTGGGTAGTCTGAGCTGAACCGATTGAGCACAGTCGCCACCGCAACGGTTACGGTCTTTAAGCCATCCGATTGCAAATAGATCAGCGGGGTTAACAAATCGTTCCACCAGTTCGTCGCATTAAAGATCGATACCGTGACCACGCCCGGCAAGCTCATGGGCAAAATCACTTTGAACATCGCCTGATGATATTTGGCACCGTCTATTTTTATCGCTTCGAGCACTTCATCGGGCATTGCTCTCATCAGTGAAGTGAGTAAGAAGACCGTGCTCGGAATAGCCGAGACAGACCAGATGGTCACCACGGATATGATATGGTCGGTCCAGCCGATCTTTGACATCAACAAATAGTTTGGAATGATAAAAGTAATACCCGGTATGGTCATCGTTGCGATCATAATAATATAAAACCCGTTGCGGTATTTGAATTTTAATTTGGCAAAAGCATAGGCTGCCGGAATAGACAAGGCTAGGGAAGCAACTAAGCTAAGTCCCACGTAGACGAGCGTATTGCCAAACAACCGAACGAGAGAGAAGCGATAAATGAGTGCGATGAAGTTATCAAAATACCAGGTTTTTGGAAGACCCATCGGATGTTTGATATATTCTATCGTCGGCTTCATACTGCTGATAGCCATGTAGAACAACGGATACATCGCCATGAAGGCAATGACAGCGAGCACGATAAAAATCAGAAATCTAACCATTCTTCTAGAGGCTGTTTTCATAATGTCCTCCTATTGCTCCAAGCGCTTGGATATTTTCAACTGAATCCAGGTAATGAACATAACAATGAAGAACAAGAAAACCGACAGCGCGCTCGCATAGCCCATATTTCCGCTTCGGAAAGCTTGAATATAAATCATATAATCGATTGGTGTTGTCTCGTAACCGGGCCCACCGCCTGTGATCGAATAAACAAGGCCAAACAGCCCGACAAAAACGTAAATAACATTGACGATCGTAAAGTAAAATATCGCTGGATATAACGACGGTATGACGATGTACATTAATCGCTGACGCCAATTGGCTCCGTCTATTTTGGCCGCATCAAACAATTCATTGGAGATCGAAGATAGCCCCGATAAAAAAATGAGCGTTCCTTGGCCTAGCGTCTGCCAGTAAAAACATAGAATCAAGATCATAAATTCGGTCGGCACCGTATTCAGCCAATCCGTCGTAAACGCGCCAAGTCCGGCATTTTCCAGAAGCGTATTCACGATCCCTTTGTTCGTAAACATTGATTTTGCCAAAAAACCGATAACGACCGAGGAGAGGATCGCCGGCAAGTAATACACCGAACGAAACAAGCGCCACCCCGGAACCTCCTCATGCAGCAGAACCGACACCGTAAGCGATATGAACAAGATGCCAGGTACCGATAGTAAAAAGATCAGATTGTTACGCAGCATAAGCGGCAAATCGCCATTACTAAGGATCGTCTTAAAATTATCCCAGCCAACAAACGTAGAAGTGACTCCATCCCATTCCGTAAAGCTATGAAAAAACGTGTTAAACATGGGATAACCTACGAATACAGCTAGTAACAGAAAAGCCGGCAGCAAGGAGAACAAACCTACCCATCGTTCTTGCTTGAGACCCATCCTTCTATTCCTCCTTGCCTTTTGGTAGAAGCGACCTCCTTTCCTATGAAGGCCGCTCCTTAACCGCCTATTTATTTTTTAGAAGCGAATCGCGTTTCTGGTCGATTTTTTTCATAAATTCCTCTGCTGTCATTTTCCCGCTGGAAACCAGGGATTGCAGCGACATCATCTCGCTTGTCAGCTCCGCTGGGTAAACATTGTCCGGCCAGAAAATAGTGCTAGGTTCATTGGCCATATCCTGCATCGTTTTCACTAGCGGATCGGATACGTACTCGTTCACATCCACATCGTTGACGACTGTAATACGTGCTTCGCCCGACTTAATTTTATTGATTTGCTCTTCCTTGCTCATCAGGAATTTGACGAAATCAGCCGTTTCTTTCTTGTGCTCCGAGTAGTTCGTCACCACAAACGCAGCGCCCACCCCGCCAGGACCGCCATCGTGGATTTTGACATCCTCGCTGAAGTCTGGAATTTTCATAAAGCCGACCTTGTCGCCCATCTCCTTGCTGAAGTTCAAGATGTCCGCATTTGCTCCAACCGTCATGCCGAGCTGCTCTTGAATAAACAGTTGTCGAACTGAATCATCGGCAATGACCAAGTTTTTCTCGAACAGCTCGCGCCAGCCCTTCATGACATTCACCAGCTTAGGATCGGAGAAATTGGTTGTGCCTTTGACCAAGCTGTCGAGGCCTGGAATATCCACCGTTTGAGCAATCCAATAGTCCGGTACATGAAGGAAGCTGTCTTTAAATAAACCAAGCGGTGTAATATCCTTCGTCTTCACTTTCTCCAGCATAGCTACAAATTGTTGAAAATTTTTCGGGCGCTGGGCAATGGGATCGATTCCGGCATCCGCAAAAATTTTCTTGTTATACGCTAGAAGAAAAGTTCCGTCTGTCCCAAATGGAACGCCATAGGCTTTTCCATCGGCCGTAAAGTCTTCCGTTGTGGCGCTCCATCCCACGATTCTGGATCTTTCTTCACCTGAAAAGTAACTATCCATCGGCTCTAAAAATTGCTTAAACCGAAGCATATAGGAACCTGACCAGAGTACCGTTAAATCAGGACCGTTCTTGGCAATGCTGGCCGTTTGGAATTTAGCAAACAGCTCATCTCCGGAAGGTACGTCCTGCACATCAATCTTCACATTGGGATGGGCCTTCTCATATCGGGCAACAGCCTGAGAAATGTAGAAGTCTTCTTTTTTCTTCGCTTTGTTATTTTCATCAATGGTCGCAAACCCTGAATTCCAGAAAACAATGTTGACTTTCTCCTGTCCTTCTCCACCTGTAGAAGCGCTTTCATTTTCATTCTTGGAACATGCAGAAAGCGACATTGTAACCAGCATCATTAAAGCTATACTTAAAACAGACCATCTTCTCATTCTCATGGAAACCTTCCTTCTTTCGTTAGTTGATGTCTTGCTTCCTAGTATAGAAGCTTTCCATAAGCAGATGAATCTCCTAAGCCAACCATTTGATTTATCACTTTATATCCGAAGAGGATACCATTTATCATTTTTCAAGCCGCAGTTAACATCTTTTAATTCTTTTCAGCATCTGCATAGTGTGAGGGTGCAATCCCCTTAATTTTCTTAAACATGCGGGTAAACGAGCTTAAGTTTAAGTAGCCCAGCTTGTCCGAAACCTCAGTTAAGGTCATTCCGCTGCGGATCATCGTTTCGGCCTGCTCCACCTTGGCTGTCAAAACAGCGGTGCTGAAAGAAATCCCTTTCTCTTCCTTATATATTCTGCTGAGATATACAGGGCTTACTTTAAGATGCATCGCGATGGCATTTAAACTAATTTCATCAAACCTGTGCTCTTGAATAAACATCTCGGTGGCTTCAACAAACTTCTTTCTTTCATGGCCGTTCTTCTCTTTGAATGCCGGTTCCTGCAGCACATGGATAGCGTTGTATAACAAATGCACCGCTTGCGTTAATGAAACGCAGTCCAGCAGCTCAGATCTTTGGAAATAAGTCTCCGATGGATGCCGTCCCGACATTTCGCAGATTTGCTTCAGCTGAAATAAAATATCCTCCAGTACATTGTGCAGCAGGTTTGGTTTGGGATATGGCGGGCCGACGACCTGCTTGAGGTTTGCCAGCAGATCTCCTGCCTGCTCGTATTGAAAGCTGGACAGTTTGTTCATTATCGCCTTTTTCCAAATAAACACGGCATCGGAAAGCGTTGCTTCAGGCAGCTCGCCCTGAAACAGGTGGTCATTTTCACAAAAATATTTGAGGCTTAGCAGGTCGCTAGCAAAACGATCATACACGGTCCACTCCCGCCAGTCTGTAAACCTTTTACTCACAGCAATGGATAGAGTATGGCCCATATACTGCGAAACCGAGTCGATCAACAGCTTCGGGTCGATATCCGAGCTATTCGTGCTGCTTACCAATACATGCCATCGGTTATCATTTATGTTTTCCACGAACCCAATTAGCCTGCTGCGATAAAGTTCAACAGCCATATGGTCAATCGAATGGCCTATTTTAACGATTTCTTGAGAAGTTAATTTGGATTCATCCTGAGAAGGATCTAACGCCACAACCCATGCCTCATATTCTCCCTTTTGCAGAAAATATTTATACTCTCCCAGCTTCTCGGCAAACGCTTCTGTCTCTTCACTGTTATACAAGCCGTGCAGCCAATCTCTTAATAAGCTGGCTTTACGAACGAATCTTGAACCCGCTTCCGGCGTCCCTTCCTCCTGAAAATGATGCTCCAGCAGCTTGGCTTTCATCTTGGCTGTCAGTTGCTTCAAAATGAGCTGAAGCTCCTCAATTTCCATTGTGGATTTTACAATAAAGTCATGAACGCCCAGGCGCAGCGATTTGCGAACCGTTTCGAAATCTTGGTTGCAGGTCAAAATAACAAATTCCCCGTCAGGATTTAAAGGCTTTACCTTCTCAATAAAATCAAGCCCATTCATTCTGGGAAGCAAAATATCCACAAGTGCGATGTCCGGCAGAAATCTCTCGTACAACTCAACAGCTTCAACTCCGTCTCTGGCTTCGCAGACGACCTCCAGCCCCATCTCAGACCAAGGAATTAATGATTTGATCCCCATTCTAACTAGCATATCGTCTTCAATAATCATCACTTTCATTCCGAATCTCCTCCATTATGATCGATATAGGGAAAGGTAAGCGTTACGTTCGTCCCTTTACCCACTACACTTCGAATTTCGATGCCATACCTCTCGCCATACTCCAGCTGCAAGCGACGATGCACATTTTTAAGCCCGATCCCCGAGGTTCGTTCCTCATCCTCGTACTCATTGGAATCCGTTATCAGCATACCGGCAATGGAGCCTTCTTCAATTCCGACTCCGTTATCTATAACCTCCACCCGTACCTGCTCCGCTTCCATCGCGCAAGTAATTGTCAGCTGTGGCGTAATTCCATCAAGATTAGTAAATCCATGCATGATTGCATTCTCGACAATCGGCTGCAGCGTCAGCTTCAATATTCTTGCACCCTGCACCTCATGCGGCACATCCCATATCGTTTCAATTTTGATGAACATCCGTTTTTCCTGAAACGCAATATAGCTTTTGACATAATCCATTTCCTCGCCGACCGTGCTCCATATGGTTCTTGATTTGCTTAGTGTATAGTTCAGCATGCTGCTTAAATTAACAAGGGTCTGGGCAATCATCTTCTCGCCCTTCATTTCCGCCATCCAACGGATCGAATTAATCGAATTATGCAGGAAATGAGGCTTGATCTGGGACAGCAAGAGATTGAGCTCCAGGCTCGACTTTTCCCGTTCATCCGTTTTAATTCGCTCAATCTGTTCATTAATCCGGCTTAGCATTTGCTGAATGCCCGAGAATAAAATTTCGATTTCCTCCAAGCCTTTGTATTGGAAATTTCCAATGACATCCTGYCCCTGCCCAGCATCATTAAAGCGTATTTTCCGAACCATCCTCGATAAATTCAGCACAGGTATCATCGCTTTTCTTGTGAATATATACAGGATAAGTGAAATCAAAAGAATGGACGACACGGTTACCGTGAGCGTATGGCTCCACAATTGCTTAGTGGGACTTGCCAAAAGCTCTTCCGGCGTTAGCGCAATTAAATACCATCTTAAGAAGGGAATGTTTTGGATGGAGCAAAAGTAGCTTTGGCCGTTCCACTGAATCAGAAAGCTTTCATATCCCCCACCGTCCACCTTCGCCTTCGATATCGCCTGTCTGGATAGCTCCTTCAGGCGGTCGTCATCATCTTCGCTAGAAATGAGCAATTCGCCGTCTTCCTGACTTATGAATGCAAGGGTTGAGCTGTTCAGTTGAATTTTGCGCAGCAGCCGCTGAAATAAGCTCTCGTTGACCTCTACGTTTAAGAGGCCTAGCACCGAATTGCCTTGTACAATATTTTTAGTGAAATAAAAAGCGTTCTGCCCCTCCGAGAGATCGTGAAAGTTGGGGCCCACATTGCGATACATGACGTTATTATCATAAGGTATCCTCTCCGAAGGCCAATTAAACTGCTGCACGACTTGCTTCAACCGCTCAACCTCGGTATCATGCAAAACGTTATTGCTGAATACTTCCCCTTGATCGTTAATAATTTGTACGTATAAGGGCACTCTTAACCGATACGCAGCAGTGAACGACTTCAGCCGGTCTCTGACCGCCTGTTCATTTATGGGAGCGTTATTATTTCGACTTAACAGCCTCTGTAATTCCTGATCCTGCGACAAGGTGCGAATATAATCCTCGATATGGTTCACATAAAAGTCCAAGCTGATGGAGAGCGACTCCATATTGCTCGAAACCGATTTGTCGTATAACGTTTCCACTTGCTTAACCGCTCCTTTGCCCAACATATAACCTTGGATAAGAACCGGAACAATAATAATACACATGAGCAGCAAAATAAGCGTAATTAAGTTTAGCCGGCGTTTTATCCGTATCATCTATAAACCCTCCTCTGCGGCTTCACATTGATTCATGCAATGAATATTGTTTATTTATTTGTTTATTTATTTGTTTCTGCATTCTTATTCAATTATTTCTTATCTTGTAGTGCTATTATATCCGGAATAATAATCAATACCATGATTTATTATATTTTGCGTAAGCAAACCACGCGCCTCGTTGGAATTCCAATACGCGGAAGGCGATTACCATTTCATGTGGCTCCGCAAAAATAAGCTATCAATTAAGCAATATACAAAAACAAAAAACTGCAAGATCGCACAGCCTCATTCGGCAGCGGTCTTAGCAGTTTTTTGTTTCAAGGACTTTAATTTCCTAATTCTAAAGTATGTGGGCCAGGGGCAGTGCTCCCTTTATCCAACATCGCGCAGCACCATTTCTAAAATCAGCTTCGTCTCCCTTATGAATTCGATAGACGGAATGAAAACTCCGTTAGATAATCGTGCTGTCGTAGAAAAAAAAGCCCGTACTGGTATGATCCAGTGCGGGCTTTTTACGCTTGCTTGTCGCTTGCTCTATTAAACCATTACTTTGCAAATATCGTTCGTAAACGCAACTGGATCTTGAATTGGCAAACCTTCGATGAGAAGCGCTTGGTTGTAAAGCAGGCTTGTATAAAGAGCCAGCTTCACTTTATCCTGCCCAGCAGCATCCTTCAACGATTGGAAAATTTCATGGTTCACGTTAATTTCGAGCACCTTGTCTGCTTTTACATCTTGATTGTTCGGCATCGAATTCAATATTTTTTCCATTTCAATCGTTACTTCGCCTTCAGTGGATAAGCACACAGGGTGTGTTTTAAGGCGTTTTGAAGCTTTTACGCTTTTTACTTTATCGTTAAGAATTTCTTTCATCTGCTCGAAAAGCTCTTTATTGGCATCCTGCTCTTCGGCCGTTTCCTTGTCCTTCTCGTCCTCTTCAATACCAAGATCGCCGCTTGATACCGACTTGAATTCTTTATCCTTATACTTCGCAACCATCTTGATGGCAAATTCATCAATATCGTCCGTGAAGTACAAGATTTCAAAGCCTTTATCCGTTACCAGCTCGGTTTGCGGAAGTCTATCAATTCGCTCAATAGATTCACCGGAAGCATAATAAATGTACTTTTGATCCTCGCTCATTCTTGACACATACTCGTCCAGTGTAACTAGCTTCTTCTCTTTCGAGGAGTGGAACATAAGCAGGTCTTGCAGCACTTCTTTGTTCACGCCGTAATCGTTATATACGCCGAATTTCAGCTGTCTGCCGAATGCTTTGTAGAATGACTCATACTTCTCTCTGTCATCCTTCAATATGCCAAGCAGCGCGCTCTTGATCTTGCTGTTGATGTTCTTCGCAATCAGCTTCAGCTGACGGTCATGCTGCAGCATTTCACGAGAAATGTTGAGCGATAGATCCTCCGAATCAACCATACCTTTAACGAAGCTGAAATAATCAGGCAGCAGGTCTGAGCATTTATCCATAATTAGAACGCCATTTGAATAAAGCTCCAGCCCCTTCTCATATTCTTTTGTATAATAATCGAAAGGTGTGCTCTCCGGAATATACAAAATCGCATTGTACACAACAGCGCCATCCGCACTAATATGAAGATGCTTGATCGGTTTGTCGAAGCCGTAACGTTTTTCAAAATAAAACTGATCATAATCTTCCGATGTCAGCTCATTTTTGTTTTTACGCCAGATCGGCACCATGCTGTTAACGGTTTGCTCTTCTTGATATTCCTCAAACTCGTTTTCTGCATCTGCTTTAGGCCGTTGGCCCTTCACATCCATCTTAATTGGGTAGCGAATGAAATCCGAATATTTTTTGATGATCGACTTCAAACGGTACTCTTCCAAGTACTCATCGTATTGATCATCTTCGGTATTTTCCTTAATATTAAGTACAATTTCCGTACCAACGGAGTCCTTCTCGCATGACTCAATCGTGTAGCCGTCGGCGCCAGTTGATTCCCATTTGAACGCCTCATCGCTGCCAAGAGCTTTGGTCACAACGGTAACCACATCCGCCACCATAAATGCAGAGTAGAAGCCCACCCCGAATTGGCCGATAATGTTATGTCCATCCTTAAGCTCATTTTCCTTCTTAAAGGCAAAAGATCCGCTCTTCGCAATAACGCCAAGGTTATTCTCCAGCTCTTCCTTCGTCATGCCAATCCCTGTATCGGTGATCGTTAATGTTCGGTTTGCCTTGTCGGCAACGACTTTAACATAATAATCCTCTTTGTTAAATACCATTTGGTCGTCAGTTAGCGCTCTGTAATATAGCTTGTCGATCGCATCGCTGGCATTCGAGATAAGCTCTCTCAAAAAAATCTCGCGCTGCGTATAAATGGAATTAATCATCATTTCCAGCAATCGTTTCGATTCTGCTTTGAACTGTTTTTTGGACATGGATAGATCCCCTTTCCATTCATCAATAATTAGTAAGCCTAAAGGTAACGCAACAGGAAGGCTTGTTCAACGTTTATTAAACCGCTACCTTATATTTTAGCACTCAAACTCTTTGAGTGCCAATCCTTCTTTTTATATATCATAAACTATTTTTCGATGTCAACCTTCTTCCTATAATATCCATCCTTTGTCTATTAAAAAAAGAGCTGCCCCGAAAGTTAATAAACCTTCGGGCAGCTCCTCTTACGCTGTTGCAGCTATTTCCTTAAAACAGTTCTTCTTGAAATGGCTTTTTCAGCAGCTCGCGATAACGGCTCTGATGTGAATAAAACTTTTCGCGAATCATATCCGTTTCTTTTTCAATTTTGGCTACTCTGTCCAGAATGCTTTTGCCAAGTGCCGTATCGCCGGTGGAGAGCACATAATCCTGAAGATCCACCGAGCAGCCAAAGTCTATGCATTTGAATCGATATCCAAGGCTTACGAACGGCACGCCTGCCGCTGCTGACAGGTAACTAGCATGCAATTTGAAATTGATCGTCAGCGCATAGGACTTAAGCTTCTCCATCAAATCCTCATGATGGTACAGCTCCAAATCAAGATCCACATTCGTCTGGTTTCCCAGCTTCGAATATAGACGCTTGCAAGCTTCTCTATCAGGACCCCAAACGGAGAAAATATTAACGCGATAACCCTGCGATATTAATATACGCAGCGCCTCTACCAATTGCTGCTCTACCTTTTCCTCGTTGCCACCGAATATTCGATTATAAGCTGTTCCCCAGTTCACACCAATCGTTCTGCTAGCCTGCCCATTCTTGCGTGGCGACGGTGCAGGCAGCAGAAATGCCGGGTCACCGCTTATGATCGCCTGCTCCATTCGGACGCCAGAATCCTCGAGAAACTGATAGGACAACGGACCTCGGACACCGCAATATTTTGACATCTTCACTAGCTCAGCTAATTTCTCATTCGTTGCTAGGTTCTCACCGGTGTAGGCCAAATGGGCTGCGACCTTTCCCGAGGCATCAATTACAGGAAACTCCTGTCTATCATGACCGCTGCCCCAAATCATTACTTTTTTATGGTTCCGAGCCGCTTGGTAAGCAACATCGATATAACCTGGAATGAGCAGCGAGCCGCCGCCGAGCACGACAACATCATACGGACCCGAATTCCGAATATCTACGCCCGGTATTGACGGAATGACATCATATTTTTTCTCAGGCAGATAAGCTCTACACAAGTCGCGAAACAATAGCCACATTAACTCATCACCAACATTGTTAAACCCTAACCAGCCTACATACAAAATTCTTTTCATTCCGTACCGCCCTTCATTAAATCTCCCCAATTGCTGAACGATACACGCTCATAATTTGATCAATGGATTGATCGATATGAAACTCACGTTCCACCCAACGTCTTCCCTCTATTCCATTAGCGCGCAGCCCCTCCAGCCTGCGGCATCCATCTGCAATCTCGCTTGCAAACAAATAACGGGAATAAGCGGCAGACGAACCGTGGTCTCCAAAATAGTTAAGCCAAGCCTGCTCATAATTACCCGGCTCTACCCAGCCAAAATAGCCATGGTTGCCAATGGCAAGCACTGGCTTCTCGCAAGCCATTGCCTCCAGCGCAACGCGTCCCGTACCGACAACGATATCTGAAGCATTGTAATACTCTCGCATTTGAGATTGTTTTCCAACCATATGAATGAACCGTCTTCCGCTTTCCGCCTGAATAAATTCCGCAAGTTCTGAAATTGCATTATATTTAGGGCCATCCCCGACAACGATAAGCTCAAGCTTATCCCACCCATAACGATAAAGATCCTTCATCGCCCGCAGCAGGACATCACATGCGGTTGCCTTTCCCCAAGCCAAGCGGCTAGCATACATAAGTACAATTGCATCTTCAGAAATACCTAAGTCTGAGCGAAGCTTTGCGCCGCTGGATGGATAAAACTCCGCTAGATCGATGCCATTCGGGACAACGATAGACGGAAATCCAAACCGCGTGATACAGCTTTGAAGAGGAGCACTTACACATATGACCGATTCCGAGTAAACAAGCAGCGATTTTAGAGCAGTCTGCGGATAATAGGTGCCATGAACGGTAAATATAGACGGAATTCCTAATAAATTAGCTGCCTTTGCCGTAAACAAACCTGATGGAGTCTGATGCACATGAACGCAATCCACTTTCTCGCTTCGCATAATTTCCTGCAGCCTGACGATTCGCTCCGTTTGAACTGACGCTCCAGCTGGCTGGAATTCAAACAAATATACATGGCACCCGGCATCCTCAAACCGAAACCGCATAGGGCCGTCCGCGGCAATGATACTCACTCTTTGACCTATTTTTATTAGTGCTTTTGCTAGACTTAATACATGTGTTTCCGTACCACCGGCATCCATACTGTCCAGAGCCATTAAGACGGATAACGGCGAGCCTGCCATTTCACCTCACTCCTTTTTCGCATAAAAAGCCAATGATCGTTGGCTCGCATGCAGACGATAGTAATAAAGAATTTCAGGAATATTTGCAATACGAGCTTTATTATTCAAAAATTTAACGATGAACTCATAATCCTCCGCCCCGACAATTCGGCGGCTCAATCCGCCAATCTGGTCAAAAGCATCGCCGCGAAACATGATCGTCCCATGGCAAACACAGTGACCGCCGCTGCGGTAAACATCATGAATATCATCACCGAAACGCAGCCATTTTTCCTGAACATACTGCCTCTTCTCGGCTTCATCAAAGCTAGCGTAGCTCGTTCCTACCAGTGCAACCTCTGCATGGCTTTGAAGATAAGCTACTTGTTTCTCTAAACGCTGCGGATGGGAGAAATCATCCGCATCCTGTACCGCGATATATTGTCCGCGAGCGTGGAAGAAACCCGCCGTAATAGCTCCAGAAAACCCAATATTTCTAGGAAGTCTAACGAGTACGATAGATTCTGTGCCCGCTACTCCGTTCGCTTCGCACCAAGCCTCGATAACATCCAGCGACCTATCGGTCGATGCGTCATCTACAATGATGATTTCTTTATTCAAATACGTTTGACTCATCAAGCTGTCCAAACATTCAATGAGATATGCTGCACGATTATAATTTGCAATAACGATACTTACTTTTCCAAATTCCCGCTGCACCCTATCTCTCCTTTCTTGCCCTCTCTCCTATGAATGGCATGCAGAGCCTCAAAATGATCCCCTATTATTTGCATCGTTGCAATGGAATGGTCTCCTCCGGCATTGCTGTGTTTGCTCGGACGATAACGGTTTAAGCGATCAACTTCTACGCAGTGAACAGCCTTGACGGTTAACCCCCCGAGCAGTCCCAGCGCATAAGCTTTCGGCGGACATAATAAATTGGACCAATGAATAACATTAAGCGCCCGCCTATTCAGCGCAAATGGAACATGTACAAGTGAAGCATTCGCCAGATCCTCGCGGCCAACTGCCATATTCAGTGCTATTTTCAGCGTTGTCACGGCACTCCAAGGCATGCGCATGCTGAGGTGGTGATCCAGCTTATTAACAGCCAGATCACATTCGCTTAGCAGCGCATTAGGAAAAGGAGCAAGCTCCTTCCAAGGGATATTAAAATCACTATCCACAAACAGCAGCGCATCGCCAGTGGCTGCATATGCGCCAATAGCTCTGCCTACATCCGTTCCGAGCGGCTCCTGAAAAACAATGATCGACGCGCCAAGCTCTCTAGCAATACTCTCTGTACGATCATTGCAGCCATTAACAACTACGATAATTTCAGCTGGCGACAGCAATATTATTTCTTGGATGACACGTCCTATTGTCCGCTCCTCATTTTGAGCGGGTATAATCACTGACAAGCGCTGGTGAACCCCGCGCCGATTGCCTGTTTGGGAGAAATCTCTTCCTTTTTGTAAAGGAGGCAGCACTTCCTTATCCGCGGTCAATCGCTCGACATAGTCACGCCTTCTTCCATCATCCGTACAGCCATTCCTATAAAATCCGGACATATTCGATGACCCGTAAACGTATCAACACATCTTCCGTCCCACCGTATCCAGGTACACTCAAGGTTCGAACCACAATGTATGAGAAGCCTACCGTCAGCAGCACACCCGCAACCACATCCCCATTAGAGAGAATAACTTCTACATCTCTCCCTAGGTACGTGCGCAGCTTAAAATAAAATGACACATAATCAACTCCTACCGTTTGATACCCTCATCCTATTCGCTAGATTAATAGTGAGAACGGCATACGACTATTTTGAAAAAAATTTCATAGAATAGGCAAAAAAAAGAGAAGCCCTCTTTCCCACTTTATCAGTGAGTTCGAAGGCTTCTTCCTTGTCATTCAATGAGCCGCATCGCTCATCCCAATCTTATTACTTGTTGTAAATGGTATACATAATAACTGCTGCTTCCGCACGGGTTGTATAACCAAGCGGGTTAAGCTTAGCGCCGTCGCCCTTCACAATGCCGTTCGCTACGAGAAGAGCAGCACTGTCCGTTGCATAAGCTGCTAACTGCTTCAAATCGGTGAACGATTGCAATTGCTCCGAGCTTCCTGCTTGCAGCTTCTTGCCAGAAATATTTAACGCTCTTGCTGTCATCGCGATCATTTCTTGCCTTGTAATGGAGGCATTCGGATCAAATGCACCGTCCGCACGGCCAGTTACTACGCCAAGCTTCTTCGCAATGGCAACCGCATCATAATAATAAGAACCTTTTGCCACATCGGTAAACTGACTATCATACGCAGCATTAAGACCTAAAGTTTTCACGAGCAGGGTAATAAAATCTGCCCGCTTCACATTTTGAGCTGGAGCGTATGCTTTATCCGATATGCCGTTGATGACGCCTTTTGCCGACATAACCTTAATCGCTTGTTGCGCCCAAGGATATTTGCCAAGATCGTCAAACGTTTTGCTTACGAATACTACGCCATACGTACTGAAATGATTTACTGTGAAAAGCACAGCACCTTGCGATTTATCATACTTGCCGCTTGGCACTGCAATCACTTTACCTGCTGCGTCGAAATACCACACTGTAATTTGCTCGCTGCTCGCCAGCTCATCAGCTGTTGGAGTATAACTAAGCGATACGTTTACAGCAGCTTCTGTATTGCTCCATACCACTTTAACGCCGTCAACGAAGAGATTCAGCTCAATCGCAGGACGGCTGCCGATGGCTGCTCTCGCATCTTCGCTAAGCTTTGTTTTATCGATGTTCGCAATCACAATGGACACGTTTTTCGCATCCGAAGGCAGTGATTTCAACATATGGCTTGGTACAACAATCGTACCCGTACCTGTCTGAATTTCATACTGTACCGATAGCTTAGCCACGCTAATTGTCCCTTTAGGCAATTGCACCTCGTAGCCATTAGCTCCATTTACACTCGGTACTTTAATTGTAATGGTTTGAACGGTACCATTATTTCCTTCTACTGATTTCAAAGCTTCGTCGATAAGCGTCTGGCTTATCGCAGTTTTACCAAGTCCGCTAGCCGTGTCAATGACCGGAGTTGGTGCCGGTATTGTGCCCTTTCCACTCGGAGGCGTCGTAGGAGCTGGCGTTACAGCTGGCCCCGTTGGTGACGTCGGCGTTGGTGTTGGCGTTGGTGTTGGCGTTGGTGTTGTTGTTGGCTCTTCCCCTGGTGTAATGATATACGTAAATGGTGCAACAAAGCTGTCCTTCATTCCTGCTTTAATCGCGATCGTGCGGAGCACTGTCAGCTCCGAGAGCTTAAACTCTCCTTTGTACAATTGCCCATTTGTACTGGTAGGCAGCGATCCATCTGTTGTATAGTAAATGGCTGCTCCTTCTGTAGCAGTCGTTAAAGCAACCGTTTTGGTTCCTTTGTAGGCTCCAGCTTTCAGCGAAGCAGTCGGAAGCGCTGTGGTACCTGTAATTTGCGTAACCGCTTCAGTCTGCTCAAGCGTGATCCAATCAAGGTTTGCCCCATCATTATTGCTAGTAAATTGAATCGTTTGCACGCCTTCTGCAAGCTCTACAATGCCAGAAGCCTCTGCATATTTATCCCATCCACCACTTGCTCCTAGCGGTGTAGTAGACAACTTTTGCCCATTCACGGACAACGTTCCACTCACGCCTGCTTGCGGCGTTGCATAACGGTAGGTCACTTTGTAGAAGCTCGATTTTGCGATATTAACGTCAAAATAAAGCGAGCCTGCTGCCGCGATAAAACCTACGTTTTTGAATAACAGCGTTTGTCCGTCCATATTGCTTTGAACAGCAGCCGCATCCGCATGGGTGTAGCTTTCCGCTTCAATTTTCATAACACCGCTCTGATCCATTACCTGTACAACATAAGGCTCGAATTTAATGCCTCTAAGCTCGTAGCCGGATGCTCCAGCCAGAATACGAAGCTTTTGGTCGCCTTCAACGAGATCAATGACAATTCGCATTTCAACGACCTGGTTGTAAAGGTTTGGTACGTTAATCGTTTTCCGAACTGCGCCATCTTGCGCCTCCAGCACGATGCCATTCACAGCTTGGCCGCCAGATGTAGCCTTAAAGGTTGCAACATAGGAACCAGTAGCTGGCACGTGTACCAAATAATCGGCATAATCGCCCGCATCAATTTGGGTTAGCCTGCTCGCGCTTCCTGTTCCAGACACTGCGAATCCTTTTAATCGATTGAACTGATCCAATGAATCAAGGGACAAAAGATTTACTGGCTCCTTCACATTTTCGGTTCCAAGCAGCACTGCCTTAGCGTTTAACGCCATACCTCCTGTTGAATCATCGTAGGCTTGCAGTGGAACGTTAACCTGCAATTCCAATTCATTATAGTAAACGGTTCCGCTCCAGTTCAGCGTAAGCTTCACTCGATTAGGGCTGAGAAGCTCCGCCGAGCGCAGTGATACGCCTCCTTGCGAGGTCGCCGCTCCCGACACGGTTATCGCTCCAAGTTGACTCTGCACGAATGTACCGCCAGCAAGGGTAACGATTAGTTCTTTGCCATTTACGTCATAAGCAATCTGACTCTCTGACAAGGATAACGACTCCGCATCATCAATAGCCTTAATGATAACTTTAGAGCTCATCGTCTTACCGGTGCTTCCAGAAGCAGCTTCATATGTGCTGGCTGTTACTGTGACGGTACGATCAGAGTCATAGTCTCTAGTCGCCCCTCCTCCTAAGGTAAGCTTAGCCATATGGTCATCAACACGATAAACGCTATCTACAACCGTTCCGACATACCCGTCGATGGACCAATTGGAGGAAGTCAGCTCCTCTTTATACGTGTCGTTAAGCAGCTGGACAAAAATATGGCTTCCAGCCTCTGCACCTTCTGTTACGGCTGAGGCATCTGCGATAATAGCAGGCCCAACCGCAATGGCATTCAAGTTGAAGCCTTGATCAACGATTCGAACTCTTAGCGTATGAACACCTTCAGTCAGAGCAACTGTATCTGAAGCCATTGCCCAAGCATCCCAGCTCTCGCTGTTTGGTAGCTCAGTCATTTTCAGTACATTTCCTCCTAGTGAAAGCTCTGCTTTCGCTCCGTCATAGGTCGTGGAATATTGATACGTTATACCGTAGTTTCCATCCGCTGGAACCTGCACCTCATATTCCATCCAATCATTCGGATCGGCATAGCTGACCGCTGAGCCGTTTACGAGTACATTAAAGGCAGATGTGAATTTACTCGCCTCTATAGATGCGGGAAGTGAAATAGCTGCCTTATCCGCCTTCGTGAACGCAATACTTCTAACATTGAAGTCGTTTTTACTCACTTTCATCGTTAATTTATGCGCACCCTCTGGAAGCATAACGCGCTCGCGGCGATTAGCGAAGTACTCCCACTGGTACGTCGTCTGATTGATCGGCAGTGACACAAGCGGCTGGCCATCCAGTTCAAAGCTAACCAGACCATCCGTTTGGAAACCTGCAATCGCCAGATCGAGTTCATACTCGCCTGCTTCTGCTACATTTACAACATAATCGAACGAAGCTGTTCCATTTGGTGCAAATGAACCTAAGTATCCGTTCGGATTAACCTGGAACTCGCCTTCTGCTGAAGCGAAGCGCGTAGCGTCAATCGTTGCTGGAACGTTTGTTATTTGCGTACGATTCCAGCGATAGGTTGCTGCTGATTTGGCTGGAATGACCGGTTCAATTTGAAGTCCATCAACTATAATTTTAAATGGCTGCGGGTCACTCGTTTGGTTGATGACAACCGTTACAATTTCTTTGCCGTCTGGGCTTGCAAATGCAACGTTGGTTACTGTCGCAGCCGAGCCGTAATTGCTATCGATTCGCACATAACCAGGCTTCACGAATTTCGTAAACTGCCCCATCAAATAATACTCCGGCAGCAGCCAGTAGTGATCTGGATTCGAGGAATCCTGAACGACTGGGGTCGGATCAGGAATACCTACCCATTGATGGGATGAAATATCGCTGTCCAGCATCGTAACCCAGCTGTTATAGCTTTTAGCATAGTTGCGGAAATATTGTGCGATTCGGTCAGCGCCCGTTGTCCCCCATACCGCACGCTCCGTTAAATACACGCTTTTCTGCGGGAACAGCTTTTGAAGCTCCGTCATCATGGACAGCTCGCCGCCATAATCGTGGAACGCCGTCCCTTCTATGGCATCGTAAGCCCCTTCTACGGAATTACCCAGAATTTGTGCTGGATAAGCCATCGTATCGCCAGGATTGTGGTCGAACATCCATAGCTTTACACTTTTGATTTTTGCATTGCTATTCTGATCTAGCTTTGCCCGCAGCAGCTTGGCTAGACGTGACGCTTGCTGCCATGACATCGCTGTACTTGGATAATCAATTTCGAGCAGCGGCTCATTTTGCAGCGTCATGCCTTCAAAGTAGATGCCATGCTCAGCGTATGCCTCTAAAAATTTCACATAATAATCTGCAAGCACAGGAAGATATTCTTCCTTCACTTGACCTCTTACCATGCTGCCCGTTGTTTTCATCCAGCCTGGAGGGCTCCAAGGCGATGCAAAAAACTGTACATCGGGATTAATCGCTTGTATCTTTTTGACGGTTGGAATAATGCCAAAATCAATATCCTTCTGAATGGAAAATTTCTTAAGCTCAACGTCCGTTTCACCGGCAGGCAAATCATCGTACGAATAAAACTTTTGCGCTGTAAAATCGGAGGTTCCGATCGTTAGGCGAATCAAGCTCATGCCGATGCCGTTATCCTTGTCGATCAATTGGCGAAGCAGCTCTGTCTGCTTCTCCGGAGACATTTTCACAAGATTATGAATCGTCGCTTCTTCCATGGACGAACCGATTCCTAGCATCGTTTGATATTTTTTATCCGGATTTATCGTAATCGTTGTCGCTTTGCTGTTATCTGGAAGGGTAATATCTAAATTCGTCTGCTGCTCCAGCTTCTTATCGCCAGCTTGATAACGATCCGCATAATACCATTTGCGGTCACCCGCATCACGTTCACTGGAGATCCATGCCTCAACAGCTCCGCTAATAAGGACTGGCTGTTCGCCGCCTCCATTACCTGGATCAGTGCCGCCACCGCCGCCAGCTGGAACATCGCCTGTACGCGTAAACTCTACCCAGTTAAAATTAATGTCTCCGGCAATAAACTCAAGCCTCAGCTTTTGAATGCCTGCTTGGCTTAGCACGATATTCTCGACGGTGGCCGTTTGCCAGCTTTGCCAGCCTCCTGTGGAGCCTACGCTCAACGTACCAAGCGTCGCTCCCGCTTCGCTCTTAATCTTAATCCCCGTTGCACCGCCGTTGCCAGCATAGCGGAAATCGGCTTTATAGGTACCGGGTTCGCTCACTTTCACCCTATAATCCAGCCATGCGCCGCCGGACGTCCAGCCAATATTTTTGCCGCCGCCAATGTCCTGCGTGTCCTCTGTATTCAATCCGCTGCTCTTCGCATCGAACGCTTCCGCCTCGACCTTGCCCGGGATAGGCAGTGAAGGCTTCTCTGGTTCTACAGGTTTGCTCGGCAGATCAGGCGTAGCCTGCCCGCTCGTCAAGCCGTAACCGATAGGAAACAGCAAATTCGGACTGACATCGGTCATAATTGGATAATTATTCGTTACATAAAATGGCCATTTAATCGGGTTTTTCCCTTTAAACGGTTTGCCCCCAATCAGTACATCAGCGACGCCTTGACCTTCCGTACCTGGAAGCCATGCTGCGACAAGCGCATCCCAGTCACCCAGTTGATCCGCTATCGTAAGCGGGCGTCCGGATACAAGAACAACAACGAGTGGAATGTTCGGATCAGCTGCACGAATATTTGCAATCGTTGCGAGATCCTCTTCGTCGAGATTCAGGCTCGTACGATCTCCATTCGTTTCTGCATAAGGCGTTTCGCCTACAACAGCAATAGCTACGTCATAACCAGCAGCGCCGCGGCCATGCTTGTTGTACGTTACCGTCTTCGCGGCTCCTGCAACCTCTTTAAGTCCTTCATAGATTGTCGTTCCGGTCGTAATCGCCCCGGATGCTCCCTGCCAAGTAATCGACCAGCCGCCAGATTGGTTGCCGATATCGTTCGCATTTTTACCTGCTACGAAGATTTTGTCCATATCCTTCAGCTGAGACATAATCGGTGAACCGTTCACCTCATCGTTCTTCAGAAGAACGAGCGACTCCGCCGCAGCTTGACGCGCAAGCGCACGATGCTCAGATGCACCGAAGTAGCCTGCCAAATCCATATCTGTCTTTGGATTCTCAAATAGGCCAGATGAAATTTTTACCTTCAAAATACGGAGGACTGCATCATTGATACGCTCTTCCGTAATGCTGCCATCCTTAACAAGACTAATTAAATGCTCAAGGCTGGCTCTCCAGTCACCCGTCAGCATGAACATATCTACGCCTGCATTAACGGACGCTTTCAGCTGATCTTTCAAGCCGCTGACTGCTTTGCCGTCTTGATCACGCGTGATTTGCTGAATCGCGTTATAATCCGAAATAACAAAACCTTTAAATCCAAGCTCACCCTTCAGCACATCCGTAAGAAGCCGCTTATTCGCATGCATCTTAAGGCCTTGAATGCTGTGGTAAGATGCCATTACCGTTTGTACACCTGCATCAACGGCAGCTTTGTACATCTCTAAATCACTTGCAATAAGCTGATCCTCTGTGTACTTCGTTACATTCCCTTGGTTAACGCCGTTATCCGTATAGCCTTCACCTAAAAAATGCTTCGCAGCGCCAACGACATGTTTCGTCTGACTGCGCTCCGCAGGTGTTTCTCCTTGCAGCCCTTGAATGTATGCTGCACCAAGCACCTTGGATATCGCTTGATTGCCGCTGTATCCTTCATAGGTCCGGCCCCATCGAATATCCTGCGGGGCTGCAATCGTCGGCGCAAAATCCCAATTTGCTCCGGTTGCGCGTATTTCCTTTGCTGTCGCGGCGCCGATTTGTTTCACCAGCTCAGCATTATTCGCTGCACCCAAACCGATATTATGCGGGAACAAGGTTGCTCCCTTCACATTGTTATGTCCGTGTACTCCATCCACGCCATACAACAGCGGAATCCCGAGACGCGTAGAAAGCGCGCCATTCTGATAGCCGTCTATAAGCGTCTGCCAATTTTCACGCGTGCTGTCCTGCTGCTTGCCGTTCGGGAACGAACCGCCGCCGCTAAGCACCGAGCCGATAAAATATTGCTTCACTTCCTCAGGCGTAATATTCGATTTCTCTGGCTGTATCATTTGTCCTGCGCGCTCTTCTAGTGTCATCCGGGCAAGCAGATCCGCCGCCTTTGCATCCACGCTTTTTGATGGGTCCAAGTACGTCGGCAATCCCCCATTTGACTGCGCCAAAGGCGCTGCTCCTACTGAAAGCAAGCTCGTCATTAGCGATATGACCAGCAGCATCGCCGTCATCATCGACATTTTTCTTTTCAAACCAAACCCTCCCCATAACTATAATTGTCGTCTCACGGCATATCCCTTCTTAATTGAAATGGACAGCTGTAGACGAGATTACTTACAAGTATAAAATTGAAAACGATTTCATAATATGAGTCATTTTTAAGATGATGTGCGTTGTTTTTTGTATAATATAATCGATTTCAAAAATACATCGTCTCTCATTCTATAGTTCATCCTATTTCCTTTTCATTCAACGATCTAATCTAACAGCATAAACAGACAATTTACCGCAAAATTTGCTAAATGACCCCAATTAAATCTACAATAGAATAATAAGATTTAAATTCACTCTAGGAGGCTGAGCTAAATGAGCTCTTTCAAATCATGGCTGCAAACAAGTAAGCAAGGACTAACCGATCAGGTCAAAAAATTTAAAAATAAAGAATTCCTAGATGCGGTAGTAGCTGGCTGTGCGATTGTAGCAGCAGCAGACGGTTCCGTCGACTCCAATGAAAAACAAAAAATGGCCGGCTACATAGGCCGCAGCGAAGAATTAAAAGTTTTTGATATGAGTGATGTGATTAACCGTTTCAATCACTTTGTAGGCAACATGGAGTTTGACGCGATGATTGGCAAGCAAGAGGCGCTTAAAGCGATTGCCAAATTCCGCAGCAAACCAGACGTTGCTCGTGTAATCGTTGGTGTGTGCAGCGCAATCGGAGCAGCAGACGGCGATTTCGATATGAAGGAACAAGCTGCTGTGCGTGACATCTGCAATACCCTTGGACTTAATCCAAGTGAATTCAGTCTTTAATAGCAAACCAAACAAAAGAACCTCCAAAGCCACTGCAACAGTGGATCTGGAGGTTCTTTTGTATTGTTATTACCTCTGCTTACGCATTGCGAAAAGCTTCGTTATAGCAGCGTCTGCATACAGGCTTATAATCCTCGTTGCCGCCAATCTGGATTTGCGCACCTGCATTCATCGGCTGTCCGTCATTATAGCGTATAACCATCGTTGCTTTCCGATCACAGAACCAGCAAATGGTTTTAATCTCTTCAATTTTATCCGCCTGCACGAGCAAGTTATAGCTGCCCTCAAATAATTGATTTTGAAAATCGTTTTTGAGCCCAAACGCCATAACAGGGATGTTAAGCTCATCCACGACTTGTGTAAGCTCCAAAATATGATGTTTCTTCAAAAACTGCGCCTCATCCACGAGTACGCAATAAATTTTGGATGGTGCAGCTCCTGCAACGAAGCTTTTCACACTTTCAAAAAGGTTCGTATCCTCTTGAACCGGAATGGACTCCCGCTCGAACCCTACACGAGAACCTACACGATCCACACCGCCTCTTGCACTTACCGATGGTGAATAAATAAGAACCTGCTTGCCTTGCTCTTCATAATTGTGAGCCACTTTAATGATTTCGAAAGATTTACCGCTGTTCATTGTTCCATATTTGTAATAAAGCTGTGCCAACCTAATCTCCTCCAGAACCATTCAGTGCTTCTATTATACAGGAAGTGACTCCGTTATTGTATCGTTTGGAGCCTTGTTTTCGCTTCCCCATATGTTTTGACAATTTGTTGAATTTTCTGGAATTCCGGGTCGGTTGGACCTAGATCAGCCATGAACATTCGGTGCAATATTTGATTATAAAGATTTTGACGCGATTCAATCATTTGTACCTCGAGTCGAATAAGATCCTCCAGGTCATTTTCGTCAATTAACTGTTCGATATTGATTTCTTCTGGCTTGGAAGAACGCTGTTCGTCAAAGATCAGGTCCGAACCACCGCGCCCTATACGAGGAAGCGCTTCGTACTCCACCTCTGTCTCCTCCTGCTGTCCAAGCGGAATGGATGTATTCAGCTCGGAAAGAAGAATGCCTTCTTTCGCCAACATCACTTGAAAAGGTTTATGCTGGATCAAATCTGCTATGACAAGCCTGCTCATATCTTTATTGCGAATCAAAGAGGAATCAAAAGGATGAAGGACCCATTGCTGGTCTCGATTGAACAGATTAAAAGTAAACCACTCACCGCCATAGATGAACCGTACATTAATATTTGACTCCGAAATAATTTCATAGGTAAACTCCAATTGGAACACCTCCGATCAGCCAGTATAATTCATCCTATTATACCAAATCAGAGGTGAACACAAACAGCGATGCTTAAAAATCTTTCAAAATATCCTCCGCCCGTTCAAAGCTGGCAACAACAATTAAGACGACAATGAGTGCAGCTATGGCAATTTCGCCAATCATAGCATGATCACCTCGTTTTTTCTTTAAGACTATGCTGTTTCTCTATGCTTTATGAGCCATTACTTGTAGGACATCCGTCATTTCTTCTCAAAAAACGCAAAAAAACGAGCCCTTGGAGAGCTCGTCCTGCTAATTATGCTTTTTTGATTCACTCCAAAAATCCTTTGGCTGCTGAAGAAGGAAGCTCCGCCTGGCTAGCTCCAGAACCCGCTTGAATGCCTAAGCGTTGTCCAACCTTTTGATTAATTTGCGTCATTTTTTCCGTTTGCTGGGATACCGTTTGAATAATTTGTCGATTGGAGTTCTCGTACTTGTCCATCGCGGAGAAGAGATCCGACATTGCCCGCTCCACAAGCTCCATGCTCATAGCCGGCTTCGTTAATGCTTGATTAGCTCGCTCGCTCGTTTCATTCAAAAGACGCGCATTCTCAGCAAATTGATTGCCTAACATTTCGTTCGTTGAATTGACTGCTTCTATTGCCTTCATCTGGTCATCAATCGCACTGGCAATCAAGACTGACACCGACATGAGATGCTGGGTTTTATCAATCGAGCTGTCCAGCGCATCCATTAGCTTATCATTTGTATCATTAATAATATCCGTTGCGGCAATGGCTTGCTGATAAAGCATGATCATTTCCGTATACGTTTGAAGCTTCGTTACAACCTTTCGAAGCCCGCGCTCCAAATAGGTTTTCCGGTGCTCGTTCTCAGGCTTAGCAATTTCCTCTTCGAACATTTTTTTGAGACGATTACCATATTCGACAAGCAGCTGCAGGTCGTATACATTGTCTAGACTGCTGCGCTTCAAGTTTCTCATGTGAATGACGTTCTCTTCCAAGTTGTCGCGGCCGTCTCTGAGCGATTTGACGATCACCTGCACGTTAGACTTTGCAGATTGATATTTATAAATATAAGCCTTCATCGGTGCTTTCCGAAGCAGCTTCTGCACGAGCGAGAGCTGCTTGCTTTTGCTCAAATCCTCAACCTCGCTGCGAAGCTTAAGCATGTTGTTTGCTACCTCAGACCGTTTGCCTGACATGAGATCCGACAGCGGTCTCTCGAGCATCGTAAGCGTCTGGCTTGAGCGCTCAAGCGTCTTCTGGCCTTTTTTCGTAATCTCATCCATTAGTGTATCCAGATGCATAGCATCGGTTGTCGCTACCTTCTGCATCGTGTTCTGCACTTCTTGCTCCAGCTTCTGAATATCTTCATTTTTTAATTGTACGAGTTGTTGCGCCATTGTTCATTTCCCCCTTCATTAGTCAGTAAGTCGATAACGCTGCTGAATTAACTCAGCCTTTGTATGAAGCTCCATAAGATCCTTTTGCTCAAGCGTCTTCGTATAAAAAGTAAGCTTGGAATCTACATCCTTAATGCCATCAAGTAAAAGCCGCCTATTCTGGCGTTTCGCTTCGCCGCTGAGCCGAAGAAATGGATTAATGGTCGAATTTAAATCCTTTCGCACCAATCGCAAAATGTTGTGATTAATGCTTGAGTCTCCTAACGCCATTAAATCCGGAATTAGTCGGTTTAGCCGCGACAGCAATGCGAGCGTCTTCTGAACAATTTCATCGTCTAAATTATTTTTCTCGCCTTCGAGTAAAATCATATCTTCAATGATTCCGATGTATTCTAATGCAGAAGCAAGCTCAGGATCTAGAACCTGCGGCGGAATGACAGCTGCAGGAGCTGGCTTTGAGGCCAATGATGCTTGAGCAGTTGAAACTGCATTGGGTTGTTGTATGGGCGGGTTTTGCGTATTTTGCTGCAGCTCTGGCTCGCGTGTTGGCTGATTAACTTCTTTCCTTGGACGCTGCTTCCATGATAATGCGATTAACAAACCGAACACAGGAACCGCCATAGCTATATATGGGGAGGTAATCCCATTAACAACTAATGCGACTGCATAAACGCCAATCGCGATGGCTGCGTTTTTTTTCAATGCATTCATTGCTACACCTCCATATGAGCTTTCTGAACCTAATCTTTATGCTCGTCTTCTTCCTACAATTATCTCGTTATTGGTACATAGAAGTCAATTTTAAAAAATAAAAAAAGGATGTTGAGCCAAATTAATGAGCACAATATGAAAAAAAAGGGGCTCTCGCCCCTTTCTTCGGTTATTCTACTCTGTTCATTTCCATGATCAAAGGCTGCTCTACATAACCCGCTTGTATACCAAACTTCGGATCAGGTGGATCAATCGTTTTTCCTTGCAGCGCTTGAACGGCCAAATAAGGCATATTTACGCCAGACAAGCAGGTAATATAAAGGCCGCCAGACATCCGCGGGTTGATCTCCAGCAATTTCGGTATGCCATTGTTGTAACGCACCYGAATATTAAAGGCATAAGGAATGCGAAGGCTTGTCGCAATACGATCTGCAATCGCCAGCAGCTCCGGCGTATCCTCCAATAGATAAGTCCTGCCCGTTGATTTGCGGCGAGGAATAGCTGTAATGAGTTCACCCTCAGCAGATGCCACACAATCGATACTATACTCCGTACCGTCGAGCAGCTCCATCACCATCAGCGTGTCAAAATGCTCCGTTAATGACAACGTTTCATAAGCTTGCTCAAACGTTGTAGAAAGGGTTACATAGCCATACAGGTCACGCAGCGGGTCCCGTTCATTATCAATAATCCGGAAACCCATGCCGCCTTCTGACTTCGTTGGCTTAAAGCACACCTTATGACCAGCAGCTGTGAGCTCCTCATAAGCTTGCTTAAACTGTTCTGCTGTATTTACGACACGATAGTCTGGAATCGTCACGAGATCTTTTCCTTGTAGCGCTTCGTAAAATTTATCCTTCTCAATCATGGAGTCCAGCAATTCGATATCACGGCATACCATGACCTTTGTTCCGATCTCATCAAACAAATGAACAAATCTTGATATTTCCTCCATATGCAAACGAGGAATGAAAATATCAATTTGGTTTCTTTTGCAGAAATCTACACAGAAATCTACATATTCGCGACCAAAAACAGCGGGCTCTGTTCCGATATGATCGGATGCAAGCAAGGACATATKATTAATATCCGGGTGCGTGCCAAAAAACTCAAACGACTCGCCGTCTGGATTGTTCCGAATCATATTAATGTAATGGTAAGCTACCGAAAACCAACGATTCATATAAACTCGTGTCATGTATAAAAACCTTCTTCCATCTGATTAGATATATTTTTGCGATTGCATTTATAATCTTCGTGCATGCTCTAAGATGGAGTCTAGCAGTTCTTCCGAGGCAAGCGCGCCTCTTGCTTGTGTAAATTGAATATGTGGATGTGCCGAATAGGATCGTCCAAGTTCACCATGTACAGGCGATATGGCATAATCAGCTGCTAACAGCAGACTCTCGTCGAGCAGGCTGTCGCCGGCCGCATATACGAAATTTGAAGCGAGCTTCTCTTTCACATACTGGATGGCCGCACCCTTGCTTACCTTCTCTGGAACCAAATATATTTTACGGCCTTGAAGTGAGTAGCTCCAGCCAAGCGAAGCAAGCTTCGGCTTTAGCTCCTCCAACGTTTCATGCGGCAGCTGATCTCTCTCTACCTTAATGGAATAAAATAGCTCATCACAAAGATCCGTCGACTTCACCCAGTGGGTAGAAGCAATTTCCGCAAACAGGCTCGCAATTTCCGTATGCTCAGCACAATGCTCCCTCACAGCTTCACGAACGAAGCTATGCCACTCCTGATCAATTTCTCCGTTACGGAGAACGGTACCGCCGTTGCTGACGATCACATATTCAGGACGGAACTGTTCTCTTATCGCGAAGATGCGGTTGTATTGCTCCGGAATTCGCGTCGTCACAGGAACAAATCGCATAATGCTGACAAGCTCTTGCAGCTTCTGAATCGCCGGCTTTGTCATATAAGAAATATATCTTTCCTCATAACGCTCAACGGGTACCATTTCCTCAAGCTCTATCTCGCCCTTGGATCTTACGGAATAAATTAAGGTTTGGTCCAAATCGCTCGCAAAGATCATTCCGTCTCCCCCTTCAAAGCCTTAATAATTCCGCAGCAGGAATAGGTCATGTTTGGATATTCCTCCACAGGTACACCACGGTCCTTAGCCAGCAGCAGTATATGCTTCAAGTTAGGATTATCAAGACGATCAACGAGGATTTTCCAAGGGACTCTGCGCAGAAGAACACGAGTCGTTTCACCTACGCCAGGCTTGATGAAATTAATATCAGTGATTGCAAAATCAGTTTGGATACGAGCAATATCCTGCATCCCTTGCCAAGTCATTTCATTTTCCGCAGGATTTGCTTCCATTTGAAGAGCTTCCGCTTTGGAGTCATCCGCTGTCTGATCAAAATAAGYAGAAATCGTGTCCACAAATAATTGAGACAGATCAGAGCTCTCCCACTCCTTATAATACTTTGCACCATGGAAATCATCGGCGCCAATAAGATCGCTCCGCAATACAGTCCGGCTGACTAAACCTGACACCGTTGAATTAAGGCAAGCGCTTGGAATGAGGAAATCCTCTCTTGTCCCGAACGTACTTGCACAATAGCCGGGGTCTGCGAGCACCGAAAGCTCATCATTCAATTCAATGCCGTATTTTTGCTTCATCTGGCTGCAAGCTGCTATGAGCACTTTGGCAATTGCACCTTTGCCCGTCCAGCCATCTACAAATTGCACGCGTTTATGCGGATGGTTCTGATTGATATACAGCAGCGCATTCTCATCAATGCCCTTGCCTCTAATAATGGAAAGGCTATAATGCGGAACCTCAATACCATACATGTGCTTGATATATCGCTTAATTAATACTCCAATTGGCGTACCGCCTCGCGCTAAGGATGCAAGCACAACATCAAATCCATTTTTTTGAATGATTCGCTCGGAAACCGTTCCAACTGCTCTTGCGATTCGAATGGCCGAATCACTGAGTGTGTTTTGAAACAATTGTATATATTCATCAGTAGGCTGATATTCAATCGGCAAGCTTTCCGAATAGTGGCCGCCTGTTTGCATGGCCGCTTCCCGGTCCTCCGTTCGCTGCTCTAACGAAATATCGCTAAGGTCTTTTAGCAGAAATGTAACATCCTCCTGCTTATAGCTCCCGATAGGAGCTGGATCGGCAAGCCTTTTCCGACTGAAATACACGATATGAACACGCTGGATTCCTAAGGAGAGAAGAACCTTATTAAGCTCCTCCATTTGCGCTCCTGCAACCTCGCGCTCCATAAACAAAAACATCTCATCATAATAGCCATTCGGTATGTTGTACATAAAATTCATGACGTCAGCATGTTCAGGGGAAATAAAGGGATAAGCTGTATTCACCGCATACTGTGAACTGGAATCCGGATGAATGGGGCTTCTTGTACTCGATTGATACCAAACATCATCGCCTAGTTCTGCTGCTACGCGCATAGGAATGAACATAAATTCGCCGGTTCCCATGCAAAGCACCTTACTGCCCGTTCTATGTTCTCGGAGGAACGCCGCCGCCTGTCCTACTTCTGCGTCAAGCACTAAGCTTTCTTCAGCCGTCAATCCGAAGCGGCCAGTATGCTTCAGGTAGGAAACTTCTCGATTTAATGAGGGAAGGTTAGCAAACCGATTGTTCACATAGAGAACATTAATGGCAGGCTCCGACTCATTTGTTTGTAACTCTGCTGTTTTGTCAGCATTTTGAATAGGGGTACCCTTAACAGATATCCGCCCCGCTACAAGCGATAAGCAGTTCACCGATATGCCAAGCTCTTGCTCCAGCTCATCAAAACGTTCCATATCCTCGTTTGAACGCCAATCAAGCAAACTAGCAACAATATATGTTTTCTTCCCATACCTTGCATTCAAATCGAGAATTATATTGATGGCCGTTTTCCCGGTCGTCATCTCATCATCGACCAGCACAATCGTTTCTGCATTCTCGAATACAGCTGGATTGTCAGCATAGCAGCGATGAGTAGTCGCATGGGAATGCTCTTCCTCAAAATCGATGCAGGACGTCATATAGTCAATTTTTTCCCGCGTGGTGTGCAAGAAAGACGCATTACCCTCGAACATATCGAACATGCTGTGTCCAAGCGCTGTTGCCGTTTCCGCAAAACCGATAAACAGCGTTTTTTCATCTATAATCATTTTATTTTGCTTCATCTGTTCATAGATTTCACCTGCTGCCTCAGGAGATTCAAAGGCATGCAGCAGCTGCTCCATCTGGATAGGAAGCTTCTCACCTTTAAACTGCTGATACAAAAGCCCAAGTGCCGCACCCGATAATAAGGACACATGCGGGCGAACAGGAATATGCTTGCCAAGCACCTTGCTTACGAATAAAAAACTGCGTTTTTTATTAATTCGGGCTGCCATTTGAAAAAGCTGCTCAAGCGGTATATGAAACGAATTACTCGTAACCTCAATGGTAATCTCTAAATCTCCAATAATATTAAACGATTGCTGATTCTCGTTCTTCTGCGAGCAAGCAGGTGAAGTTTTGGTTTTCATTTAGCACCCCATAAATGTCTGATCTGAACAATATTCGTTTGGCCCATGTCATATGCGGCTTAAACTCATTCATTTTGTTCGAATAACGGCTCTTCATCACACCCAAATCGCCTTGTTCATTTTCCATAATGTGCAGGGCATCCATATACTCCTCATGCGTCACCACAAGCATCGACTGTACAGGCTTAATGTGGGTAGGATGGATAATGGTTTTGCCAATTATCCCATTTTCCTTGTCCATTGCGACCTCGCGAATAAGCCCGTCCACATACTTATTAATATAATCCATACGCAAAATCCGTCCGTGTCTTCCCATGCTTTCCTCAAAAGGCGTTTGTCTGAGCTGGGGCTTAAATACGCGATCACTCTTAAAGTACTCCCATACGGGACCGGAGATCACATAATGATTATCCATCCGTCCAAAAACATTTACGATATCCGCAATACAATCACGAATGACGCCGATGTCGTAGATCGTATGATCCGGACTTCTTCGAAGCCCAAATAAACTCGAAAAATCTGTTGCTCCAATACGAACATTCAGTACATAGGCCTTGTATTCATTCAGCAGCTGGGAAATGCCCATTAGCGTTTCCATTCTTTTCTCGCGATAAATGACGTCAGAGCTTTCCAAAATAGGCATGCCGTATAACGTGGAGCTTGTTGAGCGTTTGTTCTTGTTGTATTCATGCAGCAGCTTTAAATACTCACCGCCAGTCTCCACGTTGAACTTCGGAAACACGATTCCTGTAATATATTCAATCTCTTCACCGAAAAATGAGAGCAGTCGTTTAAGCTGTTCAACAGAGCGTACTCTTATAAACATAAGCGGAATATCGTCGGCATGGAGCAAACCAATCGAAATGTAACGGCCAATCTTAATCAACGTTGCCTTCAACGTCTCTTCGGCAAATTCGATTTGATTATCACCTACTGCATCTTCAAGGTCTATCACCATAGACACGAGTCCTTCGTGTTTTCCGGTTACCAAATCATCTGCTATGTTATCCTTGGTGGCAGGCATATAGAGCGCCGCACCAATCGCGTGAGCAATAACTTCTTTGTCAGCATAATTATTGAACTGAGTTGGAAGGGAGTAAAAGAAATTTTGCTCTTCTTCATTGGTAAGATAGTTAAAATACCTCAAAGTGATCCCTCCTAAAAGTTGTGTAAAGCAATCTGAGAGTGAAAAAATATCCCTCGCGATCCATTGAGGGATATTTTTCATAAACAGAGTATTATCGAATCTAAACCGCTTTTGATTCTCTTTTCTTACGTGCTGCGCTGTAAAGAAGGGTACCACCGAATACAGCTATAATTAAACCGAAGAACAAAGCGTGCGGCACATGCAAGCCATAAGCTCCGCCAATCATTTTTGCTGCGATTACGATAATTAGAATAAACGCCGCTTTCTCAAGCTCAGGGAACTTGTCAATCAACTTGAGGAATACCTGAGCAACGCCACGCATCATCAGAACGCCGAGAATACCGCCGAGGAACAGAACCCATACCTCTTCACTCACGCCGAATGCAGCTAGTACGCTGTCGATACTGAACGCGATATCCATAATTTCAACAGCAAGCACTGTACGCCAGAAGCCGTAGCCTTTATTTTGAACTTCAGCATCATCGTCGTTACCCTTCTTGCCGATGTAAGGAATTAATGGAATGTTGCCGACACGAGCAAGCTTGAATTCCAGATGGAATAGATTGCTTAACGCAATCCATAACAGATACAATCCGCCCGCTACTTTAATCCATGTAATTTGTACGAGATAAACACCTACTCCGATTGCGATAAATCGGAAGATATAGGCACCAATAATACCGTAGAACAACGCCTTTTTCTGCTGGTCTTTCGGCAAATGCTTAACCATAACCGCTAGTACTAGCGCATTATCTGCCGATAACAAGCCTTCCAAAAGAACGAGTGTTGCAATTATTCCCCAGTTTGTCGGGTTGGTGAGAACTTGTGACAAGTTGTCCCAGTGAAAGAAGCTCCCGAAGTTGGCTATTACATTTTGAAAAAAGTCGACCATCTCTTAAACCTCCGCATTTTTCTTTATTTGCTTCCTTGTACCCATCTGAGACCCCAGCGATAAGCCTCGTCAAGCTCTTTATGGCCTGAGAAATATTGCACGAGCCGCTGAATGCTGAAGGTTTGATCATTTACATTCTCGATCATCGCAATCGCACACATACCCTTGCGATTATTATGCTCGTCCATCCGCACCTCTATATCAGGCCCGCCTGTTTGTGTGATGGTAACAATACCAGCAGCCTCCGCCCAGTTCGTAGCTCCTTCATAGATGTATGCGTATATGACGATTCTCTTAATCTCAGAAACTTTATTACCGTTGATTCTAAGATTTTCACCCGTTGTAATAGAGCCGGTTCGGTCATCCCCGTCAAGCGAAACGTACGGCGCTCGCGAAAAATCTCCGAAGCTGTTGCCTAGCGCTTGAACAGAACCTTTCATACCATTTTTCAATTCATACAAACATCCGACATCTAAATCTACACCGCTGCTTGAACGGCCAAAAAAACCAGTGGAGGCTTTTTTCTGATTCCAGTTCAAATTAACGACAATCTCACCAAGTGATCCGGCACCTTTTTGTAAATTAATGACATCACCGCGTTTGGTAAGCGAGATTTTGCTAAGGCTTATTGGCGGACTGCTTGGTTCTGGTACGATTGGTGCGGGAGGTTTAGGTGGAATAAGTGGAGCTTTCACTGGTGCTGGAGTTGGCGCCTCAGCTGGAGCGTCTGCCTTTACTTCAATACCAAAGCTATTGCAGAGTGCAGCAAGACCGCCTGAATATCCAGACCCAATGGCATTAAATTTCCATTCGCCATTATATCTATATAAATCTCCTACGACTATCGCAGTCTCAATAGAGAAATTTTTTCCAAGATCATACCGCAAAATTTCGCGTCCTGTTCCTTCGTCAATAACCCGGATGTAGGCATCATTCACGCTAGAAAAATTTTGTCTCTTCGCTTCCCCATCATAAATGGTTAAAGTAAATGAAATACGTTCAATCGTTTGAGGCACATCGCTAATCGCGATCAATACTTGTTCGGTATCCGTTTTCCCTGCAAAACTTCGTTTATTGCCGCTTGCCAGTTGAATAGAACCGCTGACATCCTTAGGATTGCTGTAAAAAATCAAATCTTGGTCTCCAGCTGTTTTTCCATTCGCTCGTAATAGAAAAGCCGAAAAATCGACATCTACACCTGCTGCAGTGTTCCATCCCATGCCAACTAGAAGGTTTTTTATGGAAGGATTATTTTTGGTAATATCCGCTTTTTGACCTTTCATTAATGCCAGCTCCATGCTTAAACCGCCCTTCGGTAATAATAGAATAGGGTGACAAACCCTCAAACTGCCACCCTATACGCCAGATGAATTAAACCGTAAGCCCGTAATTACGACAAAGCGCTGCTAGTCCGCCCGAGAAACCTGAACCTACCGCTTGGAACTTCCAATCGGCATCATGTCGGTACAGCTCGCAGAAGACAATCGCTGTTTCAACGGAGAAATCTTCTCCTAGATCATAGCGCAGCACTTCTCTTCCAGAAGACTCGTCTACTAGACGAACAAAGGCATTGGATACTTGACCAAAGTTTTGCAGCCTGGACTCGGCATCATGAATCGTAACGCTAATTCCAATTCGCTGAATGTGCGGAGGGACTTTTTGGAAATCAATTTTGATTTGCTCGTCGTCACCTTCACCCTCACCGGTACGATTATCGCCTGTATGCTCAACAGCGCCGTTATAAGCAATCAGCGCATTGTAGAATACAAAGTCCTTCTCGTCCTTGGCTTTGCCATCCTGATGAAGCAAAAACGCGCTTGCATCAAGGTCAATTTCTCCGCCGCCTGAATATTTGTTCGTATCCCAGCCTAGACCGAGAACAACCTTCGTAAGGCCTGGGTTTGTTTTTGTAAGATCAATGCGTTGACCTTTGGAAAGATTTATAGACATCGTTCTATTCCTCCTTGAATTGACTAGGTTTGAACGCCAAAGTCAGTGCAAAGGCCTACTAGACCGTTTTGATATCTGCTGCGACTTTCCGCTGTTCACTTACTTATTAATTCTTATATTTTAAAAAAGGGCCGCCACTGGCGACCCTTTACGGGTAGATAAGTATGACTAGCTAGCAGAAAGACCAAAATTGCGAGCAAGACCGCCTAGGCCGTCTTGGAAGCCGCTTCCGATTGCGCTGAATTTCCACTCTCCGGAATGACGATATAGTTCACCAACGATTACTGCTGTTTCTACAGAGAAATCTTCTCCAAGATCATAACGGATAAGTTCTGTGCCGCTTTGCTCGTCCACGATACGAACGAATGCGTTGGATACTTGTCCAAAGTTTTGGCTGCGTTCTGCGCCATCATGAATCGTGATGCAAAATGCGATTTTGTCTGTTTCAGCTGGAACGGCAGAAAGATCAACATTTACTTGCTCATCATCGCCATCGCCTGCGCCTGTGCGGTTGTCACCTGTGTGAACAACTGAACCGTTTGTGTTTTTTGGGTTATTGTAGAAAATGAAATCAGATTCAGAACCTGCTTTGCCTTGTGCATTCAAGCAAAATACAGAAGCATCAAGGTCAAAGTCTTTTCCGCCGTCATATTTATTAGTATCCCAGCCTAGACCTACTGTAATCTTTGTAAGACCTGGGTTTGTTTTCGTGAGATCGATTTTTTGTCCTTTGGATAAGCTGATTGCCATTTTAAAAGCCCTCTTTTCTCACATAAATTTATTGGTATTGACGTGCAAGGATATCAACATGGGCAGCATGAGTGCCTTCCCCAATTGCATTAAACTTCCATTCACCATTGTGTCTGTAAAGCTCACCTACGACTAGAGCCGTTTTGCCTGAGTAATCATCCGTCAAGTTAAAGCGAATCAGTTCTTGATTGTTCGCAGGATTGACGATACGAATAAAGGCAGATTTGATCATACCAAAATCTTGTCGTCTGGATTCACATTCGTAAATGTTAACTACGCAAAGGATTTTGTGAATATTAGCAGGAACACGATCAAGCTGCACGATGATTTGCTCATCATCGCCATCGCCCTCACCAGTAATATTATCACCCGTATGAACGACCGAGCTGCATCCGCTTTGCTTGTTGTAGAAACAAACGAGATTTTTCTCGCCACTTAGCTTACCGTTTTCATCAAGCAATAATGCCGATGCGTCACAGTCAACGTTAGCCGCTTTTTTCATTCCGAAAAAACCGCCTTTAGTTTGAGCCGGGTCCCAGCCTAAACCAACGATAACTTTGCTGAGACCAGCATTGCCTTTCGTTAAATCTACCTTTTGACCTTTTACGAGAGAGATAGCCATTGTATTTGCACCCCCTTTCCATAAGGTTCACTACTAAAAAAATATCCAAATACAGCGATTCTGAACCTACTAACCAACAATACGCCTATTCGACATGCAAGTTCCAAAAAAAATGTATGATCCATACATTATTCTACAAAACCTGAATATTACCTCTTCTTTACGGCAATTTTACATAGAAAAAAGTGCATTGGCAGCAGGCAGTTCCTTATCGCCTCTCCCAATCAATTTTATAACAATTGCTGCTCCAAATACAAATTTCTACAAATAGTGAACCTTAAAGCGGAATAAACATAGGCTTAGGCACAAAAGCACGCATTTTTTCTGTCACAAACTTAATATTCGCTTCATTTTTACCAAAAAAAAGGTGGAAAAATGAGCCCAAAAACGAGATAATTATATGTAGTAAAAAAAAGTGGCGAGGTGTTCGAATGGAATTTATAAAAAAGAATAAAACCGGCCTTATCTTTGGTGCGCTGCTCCTCATTAATGGGCTATTTTTATTATCCATTGTCCTCTCGAAAAACTAAGTATGGCAGCCTCATATTTGCTCTTTTCTTTTGTAAACCCGCTCCGGCCTTCCAACGGTTCCATAAGAAATATCAGCTATTAATTCACCCTTGGCCACATAATACTCCAAGTAACGCCGAGCGGTCGTACGGCTGAAACCAGCCTTTTTCCCAAGCTCCTCCGCCGTTAATACTTCAGGACCTGCCTGAATGAAGGAGAGTATTTTCTCATTCGTTATCTTATCGATGCCTTTTGGCAAATAAGAATCCTTATCCGTACGATCATTTACCCCCCACAGCAGCTGATCAATCCCCTCTTGATCCACTTGTTTATTTGAGCCGCCGAGCAGTGCCATTTGATTATGATATTTTTGATAAGACTTCAGCTTCTCTTGAAAACGTTCAAATACAACCGGCTTGATCATAAAATCATATACCCCGCCGCGAATGGCTTCACGAACCGTTTCAAATTCCTTGGCGGCCGTAATAATAATGACATCTGTTAACGGGTTGTTTTTCTGTATGTAGTGAAGCAGGTCAAGTCCGCTCATATCGGGAAAATATAAATCAAGCAGCACTAAATCCGGAGCCAAAATATCTAAATGCTCATGCGCCAGCTGCTTATCTGTTGCAATTCCAACGACTTCGAAGCCCTCTATCTTCTCTAGAAAGCGTCGATTGATTTGTGCAATTCGAAGGTCGTCCTCGATTATGACCACTCGTATCATATATCTTTCCCCTTTTCTTTTGGAATCACAACGGTAAAGATCGTCCCTTCCTGCGGACGCGATTCAAAACGGATATGACCCCTTAACTGTTGTATCGCCTGCGTAACAATTACTAGCCCATAACCCCGATGATCCTCATTTTTCGTGGAGAAACCGAGCTCAAACAGCCGCTCTGCGACATCCTCCTTAATGCCGCTCCCATTATCTTCGATAATGATCGTAATAGCTTTGCCTACGTCGGACAGAAACACCTTCACGGTTCGATTCTCAACATTTTTCTCAAGAACAGCATCCAGCGCATTGTCAATTAAATTGCCGATAATCGTTACCAGGTGATTGCGGTTTAGATCATCGGGGATCGTTTTGAAGGTGCTCTTGGAATCAATCTCAAGCTTCACCTTAAGCTCATTCGCACGATTGAACTTGCCAATTAGTATGCCGCCAATAATAGGATCGGGAATTTCCTGCAAGAGGAAATGGATCAGATTTTGATGAACATCGGTTTCATGTGTAATAATATCCATCGCTTCTTGATACGACTCCAGCTGGATTAGCCCATAAATCGTATACAGCTTATTGGAGTATTCATGCGTTTGTGAACGCAATGCCTCGGTATATCGCTTCACCTGCGTCAGCTCCTCCGTTAATCGAAGCAGCTCGGATTTGTTGCGAAAGCTGGAAACCGCCCCTACGACCCGGTGCTGATGATCAAATATCGGCAAGCGATTGACGACTACACTGCTTTCGTTAATGGTCATTTCTTGATCGATTTCCGATTGCCCTGATTTAATAACCTCCATTAGCCGCGATTCTGGAATGACATCCCGCACATGCTGCCCCGTAATCTCCATTTGCTCGAGCGGATCGATCAGCTTCAAAGCCGTTTGATTGACAAGGGTAATCGTTCCCTCTGTATCAACGGCAATTATGCCTTCATGGATCGTTTCCAAAATAGCTCTCTTCTCCTGATACAACAAGCCGATTTCCTCAGGCTCTAGACCGTGGATCGATCGTTTCACGCTATTAGCAATAACAATGGCTCCGCCAGATCCAACCATCAGCGCAATGGCTGCAAAAATAATCATCGCATTACGGTAAGTCACTGCCGATTGTTCAATGTCTTTTAATAAAATACCCACTGATACAATGCCTATAACTTCATTCTGATCATTATAAATGGGAGTTTTTCCCCGCAAGGAGGGGCCCATCGAACCAACGGCCTCTGAAATGATCGATTCTCCATTCAGCACAGGCCCATTGTCACCGCCGACCATTTCTTTCCCGATTCGGTCCGGCAGCGGATGCGCATATCGAATTCCCTCTTTATTCCCAATGACGATGTACTCAGCGTCTGTTTCCATTCTAATTTTCTCAACGATGGGTTGAATGATGGCTGAAGGATTCTCCTCTTCAAAGGCATGTCTAATGACGTCCATCAACGCTACTGTCTTCGCAATTTTCAGAGCTGATGCACCTACATTTTTCTGCAGCGTCGTCACTAGTATTCTCTCAAAGCTGAAGGTAAGTGCAATGATAATAATAAATAGCAAAGTTCCAATTAACAAAATCAATCTCGTTTGTAATCGCATTCAATTACCTCCATGCAAAAACTTCTCATCCGCGGGACGCTGATTTTATTGTATTCTACATGCTTCCCTGAACATAGTCCCTTGAGTCGATAATGGCCGTAAATTTTATGAACAAAATAAACAGTATGACTACTTTTCAACTTATGTGGTTATTGTATTCAACCCCAATTCGCGATGGTAGTATGAAGCATATCAAACAAGTAAGCGCTTACAGTAATCATTCATACGTTTACTTGAATGAAACTAAAGGGGGATTATTCGTATGGGATACCAAACAAAAAATTGGAAAACTATAGTAGCTGCTGCTTTTGTTGCTGTTAGTTTGACGGCCTGCGGCGGAACAGCATCAAAAGGCGGATCGGCTAATTATCCTGAGAAACCTTTTATTGTGACAGCCCCATCGGGAGCTGGCGGCGGATGGGATAAGACAGCAAGGTCCTTGACCAAAGTGCTAGGTGAAACAAAGCTCGTTGATCACACGATGACTGTTGAGAACAAGCCCGGCGGCGGCGGCACTGTATTTTTAGCCGAATATGTAACCAAAGACAAGAATGACCCATACAAGCTGTTTGTCAGCTCCCCGCCTATTCTTATTAACAATCTCAAAAAAGAAGGAAACAGCCCTTACGGCTACAAGGATGTTACCCCGCTCGCACAAATAACGAAGGACTACGGTGCAATCGCGGTTGCTGCAAATTCCAAATACAACGATCTTCATTCTCTAATTAACGACATTAAGGCAGACCCTTCTAAAGTTACGCTTGCCGGAGGATCAGCGCCTGGTTCTATGGATCATTTAATTAGCGTACTCCCCGCATTTAGAGCAGGCGTTGACCCTAAAACAGTCAAGTACTTGTCCTATGATGGCGGAGGCGAAGCCATTGCTGCGCTGCTCGGCAACAATGCTGATGCGATTGGAACAGACATCTCTTCCCTCGGCAGCTATTTAAAAGCAGGAAAAATCAAAATTTTGGCCGTAACTTCTGATGAACGGATTGAAGGTGACTTCAAGGATGTGCCAACGTTAAAAGAGCTGGGCATAGATGCAGAGTTCACGATCTGGCGCGGCGTATTAGGTCCGAAAGGCATGACAAAAGAGCAAATCGCTTACTGGGATAAAACGTTAAAATCTCTCTCTGAACACGAAGCGTGGGCGAAAGAATTGAAAGCCAACGATTGGGTCAGCGAATACAAAAACTCCGAAGATTTCACTGCCTTCCTTGCTGAGCAAGAAGTTGCGGTACAAGAGCTGTTGACAGCGCTCGGTATGCAGAAGTAAATGACTGAACGAAGAGCAAACGCTTGATAAAAGCATAAGCATGAGTGATTGGATGGGAGAGAGCTAGTCTCTCTCCTCTCCTTTCATCATTCATCGGAGGTGAAGGCCTTGAACAAAACATTTGATCGATACGCCAGCATTATATTTTTCCTTCTCGGTGTTGGATTCATGTGGCAGAGCACATTAATTAGCGCTTCATCCTACGGCAGCAAGGTCGGGCCTAATATCGTTCCCTTTGGTCTGGGGGCGCTGCTTGTCATTTTAAGCTTACGTCTATTTTACGAAGTGTTAAAGTTTAAAGGCTCTAGCAGCAAAGCGGGAAAGCTTGATTACAAGAAGTTTCTCATTATTTTCGCTTCTGCTTTTTTATACGCCTTCTTCTTAGAAACGATCGGCTATATCATCGGGACATTCCTCTTCCTTCTCATTAGCTTTCAAGTTTTGGAAAGAGGAAAATGGCTAAAATCGATCTTGATCTCCGGATTGTTTGCAGTCGGCGTTTACGTCATCTTTGTTGTCATTCTGGAAGGTTCAATGCCTGGTTTTCCGTCATGGCTATCGTAACTAAAGGAGGCATATGAATGGATACACTACAATTTCTCGCAGACGGCTTTGCGACCGCCTTTCAATGGCATAACTTGCTCTTTGCTTTCATCGGCGTGTTGATAGGTACGGCTGTAGGGGTATTGCCTGGTATAGGACCCATGAGCGGTGTCGCCTTGCTTATACCTGTAACTGCATCAATGACGGGCGGATTAGCTCCTGAAGCAGCGGCCACAAGCTCTATCATACTTTTGGCCGGCGTTTATTACGGTGCGATGTACGGAGGATCAACGACCTCTATTCTGCTTAATACACCTGGGGAATCCTCCTCTGTCGTGACAACATTAGACGGCTATCAAATGGCTAGACAGGGTAGAGCTGGTGCTGCCTTATCCATCTCTGCAATCGGTTCTTTCGTTGCAGGAGTATTTGCTGTCATCGCGCTCATCGTATTAGCAGAACCACTATCAGAGGTTGCGATAAAGTTTGGTCCTGCCGATTATTTCTCCTTAATGCTTCTTGGACTATGCGCCGTAAGCGGCTTGGCTGGAAAGTCCATTACGAAAGCTCTCATTATGACCGTATTCGGACTGCTGCTCGCTACGATCGGCATGGATACCGTATCGGGTGTTGCAAGGTTTACTTTCGGCATGCCGTTGCTTTATTCCGGCCTTGAGTTTTTAACAGTGGCAGTTGGTCTATTTGCATTGGGAGAAGTATTCAAAACCATTTTGGAAAGAGACTACACCGCCGGTAAAGCAGCAAAAATTGAACGTATCCTCCCAACAAAAAAAGACTTGAAGGATAGTGCAGGACCGATTGCCCGCGGTTCGGTTTTAGGCTTTTTTATTGGTATTTTGCCGGGTGCTGGTGCGACTTTAGCTTCTTTCTTCAGTTATATTTTGGAGAAAAAAATGAGCAAAAATCCAGAAACCTTTGGCAAAGGCAACATTGCCGGTGTAGCTGCCCCTGAATCCGCTAATAATGCAGCATCAGGCGGGGCTATGATCCCTTTGCTTACACTTGGTATTCCAGGCTCAGGTACAACCGCTATATTAATGGGCGCTTTGATTATGTATAACATTCAGCCAGGTCCTTTGTTATTTGAGGAACATCCTCAAGTAGCTTGGGGATTAATTGCCAGTATGTTAATCGGAAATCTCATTTTGCTCGTACTCAATATGCCGTTAGTTAAGGTATTTGCAAAAATCATTCAGACGCCGCCGAAATATTTGATTCCAATCATTATTGCCATTTCTATATTTKGTGTTTATGCGGTTCAGGCACAAGTCTTTGATTTAATGCTGCTGCTCGGCTGTGGAATTGCAGGATTCTTTCTTGTACGAAATGATTATCCGCTAGCTCCTCTCGTGCTTGGTTTAGTACTTGGGCCAATGATTGAAAACAATATGCGAAGAGCTTTAACGACATCTAACGGAGATTTTATGATTTTCGTGCAAAAACCAATGTCTCTTGTTTTCTTAATTATCGCAGCTCTCTGGTTAATTATACCTATTTTGCTAAAGAAGAGAGGGAAAGAGGTTGTCATTAACGAAGAAGGTTAATCACGAACGATAAAAAATACAGATTTGATGGGGGTAGCCATGGATAACAATAAACTAGGTGGGAAAAGTGTAATACTGCGTCTCGAAATGAATACGAAAGAGGTACATTTCGGACAGGTTGCATCCTCTATTTTCGAAGCCGGTGGAGATATCGTGGCCATTGACGTCATTCAGACCAGTCAGCATATGACGATAAGAGATATTACCATTACCGTCACGGATACAGTCGATATTAACATTATTACCGAAATGATTAAGAACTTGCACGGAGTCAAGCTAGTGAATATTTCGGATAGAACATTTCTGCTGCATCTTGGCGGTAAAATCGAAACTAAACTGAAATCGCCTATTCAGAACCGCGACGATCTCTCTCGTGTTTATACGCCCGATGTTGCTCGCGTCTGCTTAGCCATTCATGAAGAACAAAGAAAAGCATTTACGTTAACGATTAAGAGAAATACGGTTGCTGTCATTTCGGACGGCAGCGCTGTCTTAGGGCTTGGCAATATTGGCCCCTATGCAGCTATGCCTGTTATGGAAGGAAAATCTATGCTATTCAAGCAACTGGCAGACGTTGACTCCTTCCCTATCTGCCTTGATACGCAAGATACCGAGCAAATTATCGCAACTATTAAGGCGATTGCTCCCGGCTTCGGCGGAATTAACCTTGAAGATATTTCATCGCCGAGGTGCTTTGAGATTGAAGAAAGATTGCGTGAAGAACTCGATATTCCAGTATTTCATGATGACCAGCATGGTACAGCAGTTGTATTGTATGCGGCGCTAATCAATGCATTAAAAATAGTGAATAAGCCCATTCATGACATTAAGGTCGTTGTTTGCGGAATCGGTGCAGCAGGCGTCGCTTGCACAAAAATTCTTTTATCCGCCGGCGTTACAAACATCATTGGTGTAGATCGGAACGGCGCGATAACCGCTGGAACTGACTATGATAACCGCATGTGGAACTGGTATGCCGAGCATACCAATCCGAACCGCGTTGAAGGCTCTTTACGAGATGTAATCCAAGGCGCTGATGTATTCATTGGACTTTCTGCTGGAGGACTGCTGCGACGCGAAGATGTTATGGCGATGGCCGAAAACCCTATTGTCTTTGCCATGGCGAATCCAACACCTGAGATCAAGCCTGAGGAAGTTGAGGATATTGTAGGGGTAATCGCCACCGGACGTTCGGATTATCCGAACCAGATTAACAATGTGCTGTGTTTCCCTGGTATTTTCCGCGGGGCACTGGACTGCAGAGCTACTACGATTAACGAGGAAATGAAGCTGGCGGCATCAGAGGCGATCGCATCCGCAATCTCGGATGAAGAACGAAGCAAGCACTACATTATTCCGAGCGTTTTCAATCAGGCCGTTGTGAAAGCCATTCGCGATCTCGTCATTAGAGCAGCGATCAAGACAGGCGTAGCACGCAGAATACCGCGGGAGTACAGATAAACAAGAAAAGTGGAACGGAGGTTATCCAATGACAGCTGGAATCAGAGCTATCGTTGATATTAATCAAATGGCGGCCGATTTTAAATCAAGCATCGTTCTCCGCACCAGTGATTCCAAATTTATCGATGTCAAAAGCATCCTTGGACTTAGCATCATCTTGTACCAAACCCATGCCTACCACCTTGAAATACATGGACCAGATGAAGAGGAAGCCAAAACCGCCATGATTCACATTTTCAAAAAACATAATCTTCAAGTCGATGTGAATCGATAATCCCCCCGCTTCAATTGCCTCGTACGTTGGTTGCAGTGCTTTTAAAAATAGGGGTTGTCCCATAAGCAGATGTCATTGCTTATGGGACAACCCCTTTCCTCTTCCTCACGGACCCGTCCCTACACTCGCTACATACCATAACGGCCCCAGCTTCTTCAAATAAACGGCTCCCAGCTCATCTCCCGTAGGGTAATGCATATACCCGTTCACATTGTATAAATGACCGTACTTTTCATCGACTCTGCCCGTTGTGGAAATATCCGCTTTCAAGCTATTGATAGGCTGCAAGCTCATTAGTATATGTCTGCGGATCGTCCACTCGGGAGATAGAAAGGTAAGAATCCATGTAAAAACAACTACAATAGCTACAACGATAAATATTGCCTTTTTCTTCTTTAAGATCGTACTCACCTCCGAGTAATGGTTGAATCATTAACGTTATAGATACTTCCGTTAATTGTGAATTTTTTTATTCACTCAACACTCAATTATCAATCTCTACTAAAAATGTTTCAATATTTTAGTCCAAAAGCATTCTAGCATAGTGGCTTACCTCAGCCATCTGTGTTTCATGCTTTATCCTAACGAACTCAGGTGTCGTTATTCTTGAATTTCAGGGCTATATTAATATCTAACGAACTCAGGAGTCGTTATCTGCCCTTAATGGAGACCAAACGATCGAAATTACAAGAAATAAGGCTCGCTGTGTTCGTTAGATTCAAAAACAGAACGCTATACAGCAAATAAGGCCACTGTAGTTCGTTAGCTAAAATGCCGAACGCGTGATGCCCCTACTTCTGCACCTCTGACGTGATCCGTTCATCTACGAGCCTCTAAACCTTCATCAAGATGCCTCCCAAAATAGATCGTTTAACGTTTTGCCGAGTGTCTTGCAAATAGCGATACAAAGAAGAATACTCGGATTGTAATTGCCAGCTTCATTGTGTCCGACCGTCTACCTAGTAGCTCCAAACGCGTCAGCCAGCTGCTCCTATGACATATCGTTCTCCACTCTTACCAGCTTTAATTTCACATTTGCATGTTCACCCATTCGTATTCACAACATCTTCCATCATTCACTTTGTAAATACTGTAATTTATATCCATATAGATGTAAACCATATATTGCATTTCTAGCTTTCAAATTCCAGTCATACTACTCTTCACTATTTCAAAGCAACAAAAAAAGGGGATATCCTAAAAGGGTAAATCTGAGTAAGATAATCCCATATTATTTGCAAAAGAACCTTCAAAACCACTATGAAAGTGAATTTGAAGGTTCTTTTTTTCAGAATATTACGTGAAAAGTGGGGGCTGTATATTCAGAGATTGCTTTAAGGAGAGYCCCTCCCTTATATCTACTGCCTAAATCGGAACGTCCAACAAATCTATCGGCTTATTGGCTGCGCCACAGCCACTTAGCTTATAGGCGTAAGCGCGTCCCGTTTCTTCTTTTTTCAAACCGTCACATGAATAGGTTTTTACGCTTGATGATCCATACTGATCCTGTGATGTATCGTAACGCACCTCGATCTGATCCTCCGCCCACGCAAGATTATAAAAAATCGGGTTTCCTTCCGTTATAAAACGTACAACTCGCACCTGATCTATAGCTCCGCTCACAAAAGCATCTAATCTCTCGCTATTCGTTACTTCACCGGACTTTGCAATAACATCCTCCGTCTCATTAATCGTATAGTCATAGGGTTCATCTGAAGCTGAAGTTTGCTTCGGCACTTTATCCTGCTCCTGACCAGCACATCCAGCCAGCATGAGCATCGCTAAGACTATAAACGCCATGTTTCTCCTAACCATGTTGTAAATCCACCTTCCTCCAGCTTACCCATCAGCTATTTATTTGCGCGCGCAGCTGGCGAATTTCATTCATCAATTGCTTCTGCTCCGCTGGATCTTCCGGCTCAGCGCAGCTCATAAGCTGCGTTAAACGCAGCTGCAGCATCTCCCGCTCGTTTTGGCTTACCTGTTCATCCGCTGAAAGCAGCCGGCTTCGATCCTTAGATACATACTCCTCATACGATCCGTGGAACAAGCTCGGTTCACTTTTTCCATCGAGTACGAGCAGTCGATTAGCGGCTTGGCGAATTAAATAGCGATCATGCGTGACAAGCAGAACGGCACCCGGATAATGCTGAAGCGCCTGTTCGACCTGCTCTCGCGTGCTAATATCCAAATAGTTCGTCGGTTCATCAAGCACGAGCAGATTCGCTTTGCCAAAATAAAGCTTCAAGAATGCTACTCGGCATCGCTCACCCATGCTTAAGTCCCCGATTCGCTTAAATACGTCCTCCTTCGTAAACAGGAAGCAGCCCAAAATCGTCCTTGCATGCGACTGCGTCATCTCTGGCAGCAGCAATAAGCTGTCAAGGATGGTCATCTCATTGTCGAGCTTATCAAGCTCCTGCTCAAAATATCCGATTTTCACCTGCGGATGAATGCTAACCTTGCCCAAGCTAGGCAGCAAGCTCCCTGTCGCAAGCTTTAACAATGTCGACTTGCCTACACCATTCGGACCAAGCACAGCTAATCGATCACCTCTACCTAAGGTGAGGTTTAACCTGCTTATAACACTCCTATGCCCCTCATAGGCAAAACTAACGTCCTCCATCCGAAGCAGCGTAGCCGCTGCAAAACCGTCGGACTCCAGCTGCATCTTCAGCTGTGAGTCCTCGCGCGGCTTCTGCACCTTATCCTTGTTCAACCGCTCAAGCGCAGACTCCTTCGCATGCAGACGCGACACGTTTTTCTTAGATTTTGATCTAAGAAAATCATTTTGACCCGCCGCCTTATGCGCCTGCTGAAACCATTCGGCATACATGCGTATGCTCTCAAGCAGCTTCTCACGCTCCAGCTCCTGCTTCTTATGCAGCGCCTCCTGCGTCCTTAGCTCCAGCTCTTTCTGCGTCTTATACTGCGTATATCCGCCCGAATAGCGCCGGCACCCATCTCGCTCAAACTCAAGAACAGTCGTTGCTGTCCGGTCGATAAACGTACGATCATGCGACACATAAATAACCGTTCCCGGGTAATCCTGCACCCATTTTTCCAGCCAATCCAGAGCCGAAGAATCCAAGTGATTCGTCGGCTCATCCAGCACAACTAGCTTCGGCTCTCTTACCATCAGCGCGGCTAATTGTGCTTTCGTCTTTTGACCTCCGCTTAGCTGCGAAAATGATAAGTGCCACAGCGAGGGATCAAAGCTTAACTGCGTTAAGCATCTCTCCACCTTCATCTCCCAGCTATAGCCATCAAGCTGCGCATAACGTTCGTACAGTTCACTGTACTCGCTTAACAGCGACTCATTTGCATCCTCTTGCATTCGCCTTGTTAACTCCACCATCGACCGTTTTAATCGGAACAATTCTTCTGTGCCTGCATGCACGAATTCAAGCAGCGTGAGTGAGGAATTCATCTGTGCCTGCTGGTCGAGCCAGCCCCACTCTGCAAGAGGAAGCAGCCGCTGCACCTCACCGTCATCGAATGAGATTCTGCCAGTCAGTCCTTGCAGCAGCGTCGTTTTGCCCACGCCATTTCGTCCAAACAGAGCCAGCCTTTCGCCTTCTCTGACTTCAAAATTTATATTCTCGAACAGGATATTGCCGTCCCATTCCTTGTTCACATGTTTAACTTTTAATAGCATCATTGAACATTCCCCATTTCAAAAAAACATAATAAAAAACCGTGGCCAGCGGCACACGGTCGAATACGCAGGGGAATATCAGGTAAACGAAAATAACGATGAGTCACACCGCTAGTTAGCGGGTAAACATCTCGTATCTATCGCTGCTGATTGACTATCCATAAGTCCCCAAATCGACGCACGTATCCCTGACCGGTTCTCGCTATGAGAACGCCGCTTGTACTTAAACAAGTTGTTTACAGGAATCGTGTAYTTACTTCATCGGCTGGGTTACCTCCGTCAGTCATCAGTTTTGATATGCGTTTATTATATAAGACGATCATGCATATATTCAAGCCCTACTTTAATTGCGGTACCAAATAAAGTTAGTACTAGGCTTGAAACGCTGCATAACCGATCATAAGACTTATAAATATTTCTTATTTGGAGGTGCTTGATGAATCCCGTCTATATAACCAGCATTGGTAAATTTCTTCCCGGCTCCCCTATCGGTAATGATGAAATCGAGGATTATCTCGGCAAAATAAACGGTAAAAGCTCCAAGTCGATGCGGCGCATTCTTGATCAAAACAAAATACGCTTTCGGCATTATGCGATAAACAAAGAACAAGAGAGCCTATATTCAAATGCAGAAATGGCAGGACTTGCGATACAAGATGCGCTCTCCCGCAACCATGCGGCACTGAGCGATCAAATCGCATTTCTCGCTGTCGGTACGACCCAAGGTGATTTGCTTGTTCCCGGCTTCGCAAGTATGGTGCATGCCGAAACGAAGCTGCCTGTCATGGAGGTTGCGACACATCACGGCGTTTGCGCCAGCGGTATGCAGGCGATGAAAAACGCATTCCTGCATGTGCAGTCAGGAGAGCAGCAAACCGCCATTTCCTGCGCCAGTGAATTTCCGAGCCGCGTGTTCAAAAATACGAGGTTCGAAGCGCAAAAGGGTGTCGCCGATCATCCCATTCCTTTCGACACTGACTTTCTTCGGTTTATGCTGTCCGATGGAGCAGGTGCAGCGGTTCTTCAGCATCAACCTGCCGCCAGCGGTTTATCCCTGCGCATCGAATGGATCGACAACAAATCCTACGCTACTCTATACGATGTCTGCATGTATGCAGGAACCAACAAGGATAATGCCGAGCAGCAAAGCTGGCTTGACTATGCCACCATTCATGAAGCTGCTGACGACGGGGCTCTTAATCTCAAACAAGATATTCGGCTCGTTAATGAAATGCCTAAGGTCGGGGTTAATCGATTTTTCGAGCTGGTAGATGAGGGCAAAATCGAACCGAGCGCTATCGATTGGATGGTATGCCACTATTCATCTCATTTTTTCCGCGACGAAATATTTAAGCTGCTGCAGCTTGGCGGACTCACCATTCCTGAGGAGAAATGGTTTACGAATTTATATACGAAGGGCAACACCGGTGCTGCTTCAATCTACATCATGCTGGAGGAGCTGCTTAACGAAGGCCATTTGAAGCCAGGTGAGCAGGTGTTATGCATGGTGCCGGAAAGCGGCCGATTCCAAACCTCCTATATGCTGTTGACGGTTGTTGGCGACACAGCTGATGTGCGACATATCGCAGATCCGTTGTTTGAAGAGAGGCAGCCTGAGGCACCTCATCTCGAATATAACGAAGCAGACCACGTTCAAGCGCAGCTCGTTAGGCAGCTCGTACAGGTTTGGATTGATTTTGAGCAAAAGCTGGCTCATGTCCCGGTTATTCATAAGCTGTACAACAACAAATTTACCCTTCATGACTACAAGCTGCTAATGGAAAACATCCGCCAACAGGTCATTGACGGTTCGCAGTGGATTGCTCGTGCCGCCTCGTATATCGCGATTGAGCATATCGATCTTCGTTCGACGTTCATTGCCCATGCGCGTGACGAGCATCGTGACTTTCAAATTCTAGAACGCAACTACGTCGCCATCGGCGGGGACCTAGCACACATACAATCAGGCGAAAAAAATATTGGCAGTGAAGCATTGTCGGCTTATTTGTTCCAGCGTGCTAGCCGCGAGAATCCCGTTGATCTCATTGGCGCTATGTGGATTATAGAGGGACTTGGATGCCGTATGGCGCGCTACTGGGGCGAAATGATTCGCGATCAGCTTGGGCTTAGCGATGAAGAAGTGTCGTTTCTGCTTTATCATAGCGACTCTGATGAGAAGCACTTCGAGAGGCTCGAGGCAGTCGTCCAGCATCCGATGCTTACTGCGGAGATTGCAGGACGAATAGTGAAAACAGCTAAAACGACGGCGCGTTTATACTTGCTGCAATTAGAGGAGCTGGGCAATGTATGAGCAAAACTGATTATTTTCATCAAATGCCGCATGACAAAAACGATCCCAATCCGTTTCTAGCCATCTTTATGGATCAGAGCATTCCTTTCAATGAGGAGGCCAAGGCTGCTTACCTCAAGGATTGCTCTAGCAGATCACGGCAGTTTCTGCTGCCCGTACTGCGTCCTTTTGCGAGATTAATGATTATTGTTCTTCAGGTTTACAAAATAATCGTACCTAAAGCACTCACCTCATCCCGGCTGCTGCACCGCGTCCTGCATTTCGGAATGAAAACCTTCGTAAGCCCAGATGCTAATTATATGATTTTGCGCCACTTCTATCTTGGCTCTGAGGTGCTTGGCTTCATTCGTGATAATGTGCCTGACGTTCAGATCGAGATGAACCCGCTCAAACCAACCAATCTGGAGCCGGTAAAAGATGATCTTTTTCTCATTCACGATCTCAATTTATACAACTTCGTCATCAATCTTAATCGCGAGATGCGTCACAAAGGAATTGAGGTTACAAAGCAGGACCGGCTTAACTTTAACGCCATCACATCGGAACCTCTGCCTATTGAGCAAATGCCTAATCGCTGGACCAATTTTATGGATTTGACGACCGCCATTGAATGCTTCACCCCTGTCTATCAAATGTTTCTAACCGATAATGACTTCTGGCGTGCGACGAACTCCCTTCAGCTGGATGAAACGATTGGCATCCTTGCTTCCAAAATTATCGGCAGCAACGACCGACTGGCGCTTATAAACAACAAACATCCCATGGTGCCGCTCACGACGCTTAAAGCAGGCTTTCGACTCGTACTGCATGGCCTAGCGACAGAACAGCTGCACGCGCTGCTTGTTGAGCTTAAGCTTAAACAGCAGCAGCATATCGGCTGATCACACAAAGAACAAAAAGAAGGCAATCACGCTCACTGCGTGATTGCCTTGTCTCTTTCATGCTGCTATTGACGAACTACAGTAAAACCTTTCTTCTCCAGCAGTGGAACGATACCGTTCTCGCCGAGCATATGTGCAGCTCCAACGACTACGAAATATGATTTTTTTGTCGTGTCATTCAAGTAACCCGTTATTTTCTCAACCATTGGAGCATTGCGGTCAGTAAGCAGCGCTTTATTAAGCTCCGCATTCGACGAAGCTGATTTCGTCAGCTCGAGCAGCTGCTCTTCATTTCCGGTAACCCACATTTTCGTAAGATCTTCAATCCCTGATACTTCTGCAAAATAGTTCTCAATAGAACCTTTCAGCATTTCTTCTTGCAGTTTGTCTGAAAAATTATTGAACATATTAAGCTGGTATTCGATCGATTCCAGCTCTAGAATTGGCTTCTTGTTCTCCAGCGACTGCTGCAAGAAATGGGCATCAATCCCTATGCCTGAATCATAACCTTCTTTTGCTGAGCTAAGATAATCCACAGTAGACGAAACGCTCCAAGGCTTATAGGTATCCAGCGTATTTTCCGGTAAGCCGTTCTCCTTCAAAATCTCGCCAAGCTTCTTGTAAGAATCAGCTGAGATATGATCTTTAAGCGTTGTATTATCCTTCAATACGCTTAAATCAAGCACTTGCTTTTGCACCTTCTCATCATTCATCTTCGAAATATCAGCCTCTACAACCAAATAGTCGGATGCATCATAAGCTTTTTGAATTTCAGAGCGCAAAGGGTACATCGCTTTGTTCGCAATATGTATCGACCCCAGCAAATATACGGTGCTGCCGTCCTTTTCTACTTTCCAAAGGAAACCTTTACTTGGCTCATTCTCCTTAAGAGAAACAGAGCGCTGCTCTTTATTCCAAGTAATTTCATAACCTGCTGCTTCACTTACCGTACGCAAAGGAATATAAACAGTTCCTTTAACGATCTTAGGCGCAGCAAGCAATCCAATTTCCGTCTCGTTAGCCATTGCCCCTAAGTTGTCGATTTGGAATAAAAGGGTTAGTCCTTGCTTCTTCCCTGAAATGACTTTATTTTTCTGATCCCAGGTTACTTGGAAATCAAGCTTTTGAAGAACCGTCTTCGCCGGAACAAGAATCGTTCCCTTTTCCATCGTAGGTTGATTCTCACCAAGCTGTACCTGCTCGCCGTCTATCCAAACTGAAATAGGCTTAGCCTCTGCTTGGATGTTCGTTACGAAAGAAAATAGTAGAGCTAATGATAGAAATAATGCTGCAAACTTTTTCACGAATAGACCCTCTCCCTCTCATCTTAGCGGCTTCATTTCATCTACTTAAAACCAATAATTACCGCTATGCCTTACATATTTTACACATTTTCACCACGCAATAGCTAGTTCGGAAAATACGAATCTAGTTTTCGTTGCTTTACATCATATTCATAACATATAATGCCTCATCTCATAGGTTAGCTGCAGCCTTTAAAAAAAGGCACCCCTCTTGATTAGAGGGGTGCCCATGTCATTTGCTTTTGCGAATCAATTCAGCGGTTTTGGTAAATAACTATTAGGAGAAGGAATAACCCAAAAATCGATCCGCATTTTTTAGACTTATCCATATATCCGGACTTTCGCCACCTACGTACCAGTAAGCTAGTCCAGCAAGCTTGCTTTTTACAGCCAGCTTATACTTTTCGGTTAACGAACGCCCGTCCTCTACCCATATTTTATGCTGTATACCGTTCTTCATATATGCAGCTGTGTACTGCCCGATTTTGGCGTCCCATAAAGGCCTGATTCCATATTTACTAATGAGCGCATTCTGCTCGCCTAATGAAATAAATGCGGAGGACTCAACGCTGCCGTCCTTCTTTAAATCCCAATCACGGTTATAGAAAGGCACGCCCAATATTACCTTTTGGCTTGGCACCAATTTAAGAAGCTTATTCACAGCCGCTTCATCAAAACCTATAGAGGCGTTGGAGCCCGCTTCCGAGCCGTCTCCCCAGTGCTCATCATAGCCCATCAATACGATATAATCGGCCAATTTTCCAAGTGCGGCAAAATCAAAAGCGTCTGTCCAATCCGTTCCCCGGTCGGGAGATACGTCAAGCGACAGTGTAACGTTCAAGAGCTTCATTTTTTTGGACAACTCCGTAATGAAGGCGGTCAAAGCTGCTCGATCCTGAGGCGCAACATTTTCAAAATCAATATTGAGTCCGTCCAGCTTATACTTTGTCACGTACTCTGCAAGCTGAGAAATTGCTTTGGTGCGTAGTGTGGAACTAGATAGCAGCTTATGAGTAGCCGCTTGATCCGAGCGGTTGCCGACCATTGCCCATACCTTTTTATTATGCTGTTTCGCCCAAGTCACAAGAGACGGATCCGTGTTATCCGATATTTCTCCCGCTTCCCCTGTAAAATACCAACGCGGAGACAAGGTGTTTACATTAGAATTCAAAACCGTTTGTTCATACTGCTGCGTCGTCTGGCCATACTGCCAACCTAGCTTTATCGTTTCCTTGGGCTTTGCTGCAAGCTCACCTGCCCAGTTCACATTTTGCAGAACCCGATGAATCATTACTGCGGTTTCTTGTCTGCTTATCGGATCGCCTGGACGGAAATTCCCCTTATCGTCACCTTTCATAAGGCCAAGAGCGTTCATCGCCGCTACAGAAGAACTTGCCCAAACAGCAATGCGGCTGTCATCGCCAAAGCTTAGCTTTACTTCCGATTTATGATCCAGCTTCTTCAATGCTCTCGTTAATAATACGGCTGCTTCCTGCCTTGTAACTGCCTTCGCAGGTGCAAACAAAGAGGCGCTGACGCCATCTGCTAAGCCAAGCTGCACAGCAGCCTGAATCCATCCGTAATACCAAGCCTTCATAGGTACGTCAGTATATGGCGATACTGGCGTCGGTACAGGCTCAAGCCCAAGCAGCCGATCAAGCACAGTAACAAACTCCGCTCTCGAGATCGATTGCTTTGGCGAGAAGCTTCGCTCCGATGTGCCCGTTATAATCTTTTTATTATACAAATCGATTATTTCCTGTTTGGCATAGCTGCTTGAAATATCATCAAAAGGCAGCGTGCTTTGAGCCGCAATGGGATGAGCAACAAGTGTTATGATATATAGTAAAGTAAATGCTGCTAGAGCAAATCTAGTATAAGTATGCTTCACGAAAGACCCTCCTCATGCGATCAATCCTCGAAGCATAACAAAATCTACTCTATAACTCATTACTAAAATATTGGTAGAAAGCATAATCAATAGTAATTAAGCCTAATCCCCTACCACAGACTAGGGTGTCAAAATAAACAATATGATAAAATAAGCGGATATAATACGTAAGGAGATTCAGCATGCTGGAGCGAAATCATGTTTCTCATCCTACATTACCGGCTCAGCTGAGCCTGGCAGCAAGAAGTAAGCGCAAGCGAAATCGATTTCTGCTGTTTATTATTTTAGCGCTAACCGCTGCTCTATTATGGAAAGTTATTCTTTCCTTTGATCCATACTTGCCGAACAATGATCCTATTGAAGCTCCACCTGTAACGGCACTGCATCCGATCGTATTCATTAAACAGACCGAGCTGATTGCCGAAACGAGCAAGGCCGGCATCACCATTCTCGTCACAGACGGCTTCCGTTCAAGCGAGGAGCAAAACGCGATTTATGCAAAAGGACGCACAACGGAGGGTAAAGTCGTTACGCAAGTTCAAGGCGGACACTCCTATCACAATTACGGCCTTGCTATCGATTTTGCCCTGCGAACGAAAAAAGGCGAGGTCATATGGGACATGGAGTATGACGGCAATAAAAATGGGCGGTCCGACTGGATGGAAGTTGTTGAAATCGCCAAGCGCCTTGGCTTTTCTTGGGGTGGGGATTGGAAAAACTTCCCTGACTATCCTCATCTTCAAATGGACTTTGGTTATTCCATTAATAAGCTGCGCAAAGGGCACTATCCGCCTATCGAGTAAATCAGCCCATTTAAAGCAAAAAAGAGTGAAGACTTGGTTATTAAGTCTTCACTCTTTTCTATTCTGCTTCTATTTTATTAGCAAATTCGGTTTATTACAGACCCGCAATGATTTCATATGAGCGCAATCTAGCTTGGTGATCATAAATATGTGCGGCGACCATAATCTCATCCGCCTTCGTCGCCTCAATATATTGCTTCAGCTTCGTGCGTACAGTCTCCGGTCCGCCAACAATGGAAGAGCCTAATTGCTGCATCAAAGCGATCTTCTCCTGCGCTGTCCAGACGTCATCCATATTGCGAACAGGTGCAGGCAAAGCTCCGCGCGTGTTGCGAATAAAGGATAAGAACAGCTGCTGCATCGATGTTGCTAGATATTCAGCCTCTTCATCCGTATCTGCCGCAATGACATTGACCGCTACCATTCCTTTTGGCTTATCGAGAATCGCTGATGGTTTAAAGCTGCTTCGATAAAGATTCATTGCTGGAACGGTGAAATTAGGCGAGAAATGTCCTGCAAAAGCAAATGGCAGACCCAGCTGTGCAGCGAGCAAGGCGCTAAAATCGCTCGAGCCCAGCAGCCAAATCGGAATATCAAGACCTTCACCCGGAATCGCTCGCACTGGCATGCCCACCTCAGCACTCGACGGATCTAGAAACGCGCGCAGCTCAGCTAGCTGCTCGGGGAAATCATGCCCATTGCTTCTTCTGTTTCCACGAAGGGCAGCTGCTGTAAGACCATCCGTTCCAGGAGCGCGGCCAAGTCCTAAATCAATACGGCCTGGAAATAACGATTCCAATGTACCGAATTGCTCAGCAATAACGAGCGGCGCATGGTTCGGCAGCATAATCCCCCCAGCGCCTACACGAATCGTGGATGTACCTGCCGCAACATGGCCAATAACGATTGATGTCGCTGAGCTGGCGATGCTTGGCGCATTGTGGTGCTCCGCAAGCCAGTAACGGTTATAGCCCCATTTTTCCGCATGCTGTGCAAGATCTAATGTATTGCTAAGTGATTCGGCAACAGTGCCGCCTTCTACAATGGGAGATACATCAAGAACGGATAACGGAATATTAAAAGCTGAATTGTTTATCGTTTGTTCTGACATGACATTCACTCTTTTCTTTACGAATAGAAGCTATACAGCTTCTATTAATATTATTATTGGCAAATCAACTGTACTATTATTAGATACATTTTACACATAAAAAAGAGCCGCTGCAAATGCATCAGCTTCATGACAGGAGCGGTAATATACAGTATTCAACCATATTTACCGCTCTATCGTGAAACAGACATGATGCCTGCATAAACAGGCAAGCATTGAAAAGCATCAAACCTGCTTTTCTTTAAGCTGCTGCTGACATTTTCGAATCTTGTCCAAAGCAGTTTGAAGCGTATTTTGCTCCAAATAGGCCACGTAATGAAGCTCTGCCTCGTAAAAAAAATGATCCATCACCACTTGAATATTCGCGGATACCAGACAGTCCTCCTCTGGATTTCCTGAACACCAATGCGGCTTTAGCGTACCGCCTGATAGTGCTCGATATATTTGTGCCAGCGTAACCTCATTCGGCTCACAATTCAAAATATATCCCCCGCCGATTCCTTCCTTCGTCTTCACAAAGCCATGCTTCCGTAAGGAACTCATAATTTTGCGAATACGTGTCGGATTCGTCGAAACGTTGCGAGCAATGGTCTCGCTGCTCGCCATATGATCAGGCAAATAAGCCAACAGCACTAAGCTGTGAACCGCAACCGTAAATTCACTATTCATTTTCACAACTCCCTCTCAAGAAGGATACTGTAATGTTATTTCATACAGTTGATAATGTCAAACCTTCCACCCTAAGAATAGCACAGAGAGAAAGCCTTGGTATAGGCTTTCTCCCTGTCAAACTTTTTTGAGCAGCTTTATTCGGAGCTATCGCTGCTTATATCTTTAAAAACTTTCCCCATTGTCCTTCATCATACACTTGCCCAACCGTTACACAATGATGACTCAGTTCACCCAGATCTCCGAATAATATTCCTTCATAAAATGAAACAGCTGCTCCAACTGCTCCAATCCCTTCGACTCCGCCGCCTGTGCTTGCCGAAGCAGTACGATTGCACGATCCGCGGTTTCAGGGTCCTTCGACTTGCCGCCTTCTGGGAAGGGGAATAGCTCTCTCAGCTTGCCCAGCGCCTCAGCAACTACCTCGTAATGCAGCGCTGCTTCACCCGCATGCTTGCGAACCGTTCTCTCCACAACATTTGTCCCATCCCAGCGGAATGCCAATTCGCGTAAAAAACGAGCAGCGAACTCACGCGCATCAGAAATGACAGCAATGTTATAGGCATGACCATGCTCATCCGCATTTCGCCGCTCCATCACACCAATCCATGCCTCATAACCCGCTAAGCCCTGTACAAATTTATCCTCGAACACATGCGTCCATTCCTTGCCTCGCCCATGATCCACGATCATCGATAACGCCATGCGCAATATTTCGTATTTCGAGTGAGGCAGGCTTTCGCTAATCGTCGTCACGAACAACAAATCAATCTTGGAATCGGCAAAATCGGCATAACTTATCGTGCCGTCCTTCGATACATCTTTTGCATGAAAGAGCTGCTTATCATCATCATAACCATAGATCAAACCGAATTCAGGTATAAACAAATCAAATGAAATGGCAGGGATGCCACGGTCGATTGACTGCTGAACGAGAGCGATAGTTCGCTCTACTTTATCCGGCGTTAACGGGAGCATAGGATCAGCCAAACAGCTCGTAAAGCCGAGATTTCCTATATTCCTCCTCAATATATATCCACCTGGGAATGAGGTTGGCCCTGCCGCGTTAATACTGACGGGATCAATATTCATGCGAAAGGCATGACCGGTAAATCCCATCACATCTGTTAGCGTAAAATGTTTTTTATCCGTGTAGCTCACCGCGCCATGTATAGCAGCAGCGGCCGAGGTCCATGTTTTGGACCAATCCCTATCCAGCGTCATTATTTTCAGCTCCATTCAAGATTTGTCATAAACGTTCTGAACCTACATAGGGGGCGGAGTGAGAATTTTCCTTCTGGGCAAACCGAGCAACGCCCGTTGCTCCACATATAAACTAATCGATATGCGAATACGCTCCTTCTGAAGCTTAACCCTTGATCTCGACAGCATATTGTATACGTTTGAAGTCGTCGTAYCGAACAGCTCAGCAATCTCAGCCGGCGGCAGCTCGCCAAAAAATCGTGCTTCAAAAATGTCCCGCTCCCGCTTGTTCAAGCATCGGATCAGCGTATGAATGCTCTGGAGCGTTTCTTGGCGGATGACAGCATGCTCCGGATTTTGTCCTTCACTCGGCTCATTCATGGCTTGATCTGTTAAATGAAACAGGATGCTATCGATATCGCTCCAATCAACCAACTGCCCGCTTTTACCTGCCTCTGCTGGCAGCCCTGATTGGCTCATGAAGCTAACGAATGGCCGCTCCTTGCTATAGGGTCCGCCTCTCCTCAGCTTCATATAGGCTTGATTTCGCACGATCCGGTGCAGCCAAGGAATAAACCTGCTTGCGTCTGTAAGCGTACCGAGGTGCATAAATGCACGAATCAGCGCTTCCTGCACAATGTCCTCTACCATAAACGCATCCTTCGTCAAGCTGCCAGCGAGTCCAAGCGCCTTAGCTCGATGACGACGCACCAGCTCCCCGAACGCTTCCTCATCGCCGGTCCTTGCTCGTTCAACTAACGATTGCTCCTGTGCTTCTGCCCCTGCTCCACTACTTAACAGAACTTGCAAATCGGGTGCCCAAACCTCCATCATTCATCCCCCTTACTAGACAGATGCCACTTACGCCAAATATCTATCAATGGATCAAAACTTTTTTATTTTATAATCAAAAAAAAGCTGCCTATCAGGCAGCCTCTCCTACTCTCTAACGGTGCTGTTCAAAACGATTTTCTTTACTTAACCTCTTGATGGTCTCCAGCTCAGCGGGAGATAGCTGAAGAGCTTCACTTGCCGCGATATTGTGCTGCAGCTGTTCTAACGAGCTCGCGCCAGGAATGACAGCAGCTACAGCTGGATTGGCCAATGCATACCGGATTGCTGTATGCGCCAAATCACGAGAGCCTTCTCCCATCTCTAGCAAAACGTCTCGCAAAGACGACAGCTCCTCTTTGTCATAATCCAAATAACCCTTTTCCGCCTTGGCAGCTCCATTATCGGTTAAAATCCCYTTTGCCACCGGACCTCGAGCAATTAAACTAATGCCCTTCTCTTCTAATAAAGGCAATATTTGCTCTTCAGGCCTTCTGTCCAAAATACTATACTGGCTCATCACACTGACGATATTTGAACGCTCCACATATTCTCGAATAACATTTGGACGAATCGAAGAAATGCCGTAATAGCGAATGAGTCCCTCTTGCTTAAGCTCCTCAAATGCTTCAATCGTCTCCGATATGGGATCATCCAGTGTACCTCCATGCAGCTGATACAAATCGATATAGTCCGTTTGGAGCCTTCGCAAGCTGTCTTTTACAGCCGACTTAATATAAGCTTTGGACGGGTCCCACGACCAGCCCGCTTTTCCCTTCTCCCAACGATTGCCGACCTTCGTCGCAAGTACAATATCTGCCCGTTTTCCCTTTATTGCCTCGCCGATTATTTCCTCATTAAGACCCTCATCATAAAGATCAGCCGTATCTAGAAAATTAATGCCCTTCTCGATCGCTTCATGTACTAGGGCTGTCGCTTTTACTTTATCTGTCCCTAGTGACATGCAGCCAAGGCCGATCTCACTTATGTAGAGCTCTGATTTCCCGAGACGATTGTGCTTCATGCTTGAAATCTCCTTTTCCTTAACCGATAATCTAGCCGCTTCATTATTCATTTATGATATTACTTTTGGACTAAGGGAGCAACAAAAATGGTTCCACTATTAACACTTTAAGGAAATCTGATCCAATATGTTATGTAGCAGCATTAGAGACTGCTCAGTGCGCGCGAATTGACTGCGAATCTGTTCAGCTGTTTGAATGTATGGCGCCTGAATAAGCTCTGAAGACCAGTGTGCAAACATCGATTCCATGCATGCAGCTGTCGTCTCCAAATGAAATTGCAGTCCCATGACATGCTCGCGATAAGCGAATGCCTGTACCTTGCATGCCTCTGAAGAAGCGAGGAGCCGCGTGTCCTGCRGCAAGTCGAAGGTATCGCCATGCCACTGAAACGAAATAAATTGCTCAGGCATGCCGCAGAGCCAAGGATGCTGCTCCTTCGTAAGGTTAATTGAATGCCAGCCTATTTCTTTATGCGTATTTCGGTATACTCGGCTTCCCAGCAGCTCAGCTATCATTTGAGCGCCAAAGCAGATGCCCAGCACTTTTTTGCCAAGGTGAATGGCTTGCCGTACGAACTGCTTCTCTGCCGTAAGCCAAGGATATTTCTCCTCTTCATAGACGCTCATTGGCCCGCCGCATATAACAAGCAAATCCATATCGTCAAGCCATTTGGCATCAATCTCAAGAGCAGGATTCTTAACATCCAAGCGATGTCCTCCAAGGCTGGCCCATGAACGAAACGCATAATCATCATCAAAAGCGAAGTGTTTAAAAGCTATGATATTCATCATTCATTCCCCATCCTTGGTCGCATATGACCTGTAATGAGCTTAATTATAGTATCAATATTTAGTATCGTTAATATCACTTTCCTGAATAGTGGGAAGACATCAATAAAAAAACAACTAGTTCCCTAACCCATATCATGGTACATTTCCAGTAGCATACTTATAATCTTAAATGTGAGTAACGCAATACGTAATGAAAGGATGGATCATATGGGGAAAAAGATATTAAAAACAATTGGTACGCTTATCCTACTCGCAGTTGCGATTGCAGGAGGGTTTTTACTGTATATTACTTTATCCGATTATAAACCCGCAGAAGTTATCGAGATTACGTCAGAAAATAATAAAGAACAACTCATCGAGCAAGGCGTTCCATTTACAGTTACGACCTTCAATATCGGCTATGCTGGCTTGGACAAAAAACAAGATTTTTTTATGGATGGAGGTAAAAAATCACGTTCCAGCAGCAAAAATCAAACGATTTCCAATCTAGACTCCATTTCGTCCTTTATGAAAACAAACCAATCCAACTTTTATTTGCTTCAGGAAGTCGATGCCCGCTCATCAAGAAGCTACCATATTAATGAAATAGACTATTTGGCAAAACCTTTGGAAGATTACAGCTATGCATTTGCTTATAACTATAAAGTGGCATGGGTTCCCGTTCCGATTTTTAATCCAATGGGCTCCGTTCAGAGCGGCCTTCTAACCTTCTCAACATTCAAAAACAAAAGCAATCAGCGATACGATCTTCCAGGCAAAGAGAGCTGGCCGATACAGCAGCTTGAATTGGATCGTGCCTTTATAGAAAGCAGATTTGAGGTCAATAACGGCAAAGAGCTTATTGTTATCAATCTTCATTTATCTGCCTTTGATGAGGGCGGCAAAATCCGCAAGCAGCAATTGGATTATTTAGCCGCTTTTTTAGAGAAGGAGAATGGCAAGGGCAATTATATTATTGTAGGCGGAGATTGGAACCATGCCCTGCCCGGCACTGCCCCTGATCGATTCGAAACGACACAGGCATGGCCAGAATGGCTTCAGCAGTTTCCTGAGGATTTCAAACCAAGCGGCTTCAAGTGGATGGTCGACGACAGCATCGCTACTGTACGTACATTAGATATTGCATACACGGAAGGCGTTAATTTCAGAGCCATAATTGATGGTTTTCTCGTTTCTTCAAACGTAGATAAAATTCGGCTGCAAAGTACAGATTTAGCATTTGAACACAGCGACCATAATCCGGTAACTGCTGAGTTTATTTTACGATAAAGCAAAGAGCCCCGATTTTTCGTAATCGGGGCTCTTTTGTAATTAACGCACATTGAGCTGTTGTTGCTTCAATGCATATTATTTATTTGACGCTAGATTTCAAGCTGGCAGGTTGTTTAAATGCGAGCAGCTTGCCTTTTGCCTGAACCACAATCATTCCGCTCTCAAGCAGCGTCTCTCCAAACTCTCTTTCATTTGTTTTTAATTGTACAATTGGCGCTGCTGTATCTAAATGGATAGCTGATATCGTTCCATCCGTTTGCGCCACATATATCCCTTTACCAATTAAATCAAAACGTGCGATGAGGCCTGTTACACCAGCATTATAATCCACGGTTGTCTTATTAATTAATTTAACCCCATATATCCCGCGGCCATTCGTATAAATCAATTTTCCCTCATATGGCCCAGCCGCATATTTGAATCCTGGCGCGTAAACAACAGGCTTATACACCTTGGGCTCTATTTTGCTCGGATCAGCATTTAGAGGGTAACTATACACCTCAGAATTGAAATTGACGAAAACGTTGTCCCCGTTAATCCAAGCGTCTCCTTCATTTCCGGATTCTCCTTTATTTAAGTCAATCTTTAAAGGATTATATTGTACGCTGTTAAGTACTTTGCCCGTCTTGATATCTAGGGTATCAAGTGTAGTTAATGGAGCAGGCTCGAACAGGTTAACGAGCTTCTGCGCAGTTATAGTTCCATCCTTTGCACCAATAGGAAAGTTGTAATGTGCAGCTTCCCAAACCCTTTTTCCTGTCTTGCGATTAAAAGCATGAAGGAGCGAGTATGTGTAAGCACCCGATAACTCATTTTCTCCTATTATAAAATCGCCATGAAACAGTATCTTTTTGCGCAGCGGCTCTTTGTAATTGTCACGCCACTGAAATTTACCATCCTTTATGCTGTAAGCTTGAATGTCTCCATTAAAGGTGAATAGCTGATCGCCATCCGGAATAATATCATGAATGTTATTAACGTTCACGGAAGCCACCCATACTTTCTTGCCTGAGGACGCCTTAATAGCGTGTACACGGCCTCCGCTCGAATTAACGTACAGTTGGCCTTCCTTATATACGAGAGGCGCTTTGAGCTGACTGCCATACTCCCACAGCTTTTTCCCATTCTGAATAGTAACAGCTATCACTTTTCCCTTTAACAAATAAAAGGCTTTACCTTCACCTGTTGCTGCTATACCTTCGTAGTTCAATGACCATTGCGGTTTAATAATAGGAGCAGCTATCTCCGTTTCTTTGTTATCTCCCACATAGGAAGTACGTGAATCAAATGATGCAGATACAACAGAACTCATTAATAGTAGAGAACAGCATGCCATCAAAATGCCTCGCGAAAAAGCTGTTTTCCAGTTTCTCATTTCACACCTTCTTATCTCCAATTTTCATCACCCAACTTACATAACGTATAATAATTGTAAAATGTTTCTAATCAATTCGTGTTGTCTTCACACTAAAAAGACCAGCAAGGATAAATCCTTGCTGGTCATTAATTATGAATACTATTCATCCTGCGGAAACGGTTTTCTGCCCATAAACCCATCATGTAAACCATGATAATGGCTAACCTCAGCTTCGCCTTCCTTCCAGCAAATCAGAATATCCTGATTATCGAGCACCGCTGGAAAGTCAATTAAACCAGGAGTAATCATTTTCAATTGCACGCCTTTTCGCGAGAAGTTTTCAATTAACAGGTCTACCTCCATCTTCATAAATTCCAGCTGGCTTTCCCTCTCAAAGAAAGGGTCCTCACTGCCTTCAATAGCAGCAAAAACTTGTTCATAAGCAGCCTTCTCTTTCTGATAACTTATATATAAATCTTCAAATTGCGCCGTAATGTGTTGAAGCTTCCGTAAATCCTCTTGCAACTGCGGCAGCATCTCGTTCGCTTCTCTCAGCGTGAAGGTTTTGTTCCCCATCCCGTAAACACTCCCTATCTGATGATAATCATTTATTACATTCCATAATAAGTATCCTACACTCTCTTTCAAGCTCCGTAAAGGAATGGGTTCTAGAGAAGAGTTAGAATCTGCTCCTCTTTTGACGAAAGAGCAAGGTCCTGTCTTCCCTCGAACGATCACAGATACCTATTCATGGTTGAAAAATAAGCCTATATAGTACTGTTCTTTTTCTTCAAAATTCTTTTCCTCTTACTTTCGCAAACACCATCGTATCCCGCAGAATACCGTTGACATCACATTTTTCATTTCGGAGTATGCCTTCTAAGGTGAAGCTCAGTCGCTCTGCAACTCGCGCGCTTCGATAATTCCTAGCATYACAACGTATTTCAATACGATTGGCTTCTAGCTCATTTATTGCAAATGTTGAAATTGCATTCGTCGCTTCCGTTATATACCCATGGCCGCTGTAAGCTGTACGAGCCCAATACCCGATTTCAAATTTTCGCGCTTGCCAATTTATGCGATGAAGACCGCTGCTTCCTATCAACTGACCTGTATCCTTTAAAAAAAGCAGCAGCATGAGGTCTGAACGATCCATATACTTGGACCGAGACTTCCTGATGACAACTTCAGATTCTTCGATCGTAGGCATCGCTTGAGCCCATGGCATCCAAGGTTTGAGCTCATTTTCACTTTCTATAACGGCCTCATTCAGCTTCGCTCCGTCCCCCCATTGGGGCGCGCGGATAAGAAGACGGCTGCTTTCAAAACTCTCTGGAATGGATAACAGCAACGGGTTGTTATTATAATGGCTCATCCTAACGCACCTCCAAGAATGGCTTCCTTTCAGCCGAATATTATAATCGTCTGCCTTTTTCATCTAAATGAATATCTAAAGCTTTGATCGTTCTTATTAAAACTTTAATGAGTAAATATAGACAATAAATACCCATAAGCGCAACGACACCATACACAATAAACAATACTATTGGAAATATTCCTAATATAATACCTGATGACATACCGTCCATTACCTCATATCCCCCTTATGTATTTATTTTAAAGAACAGAAAAGTTCAGTTATGTATTAACTTACAGATATTAACTGTAAAATGCAATCATCCCTACGATCATTTTTACCTACGACTATGATATTGCGTCAAGGGCAAGCATTCTTCTGAGCAAAAAAAAGAGCCACAGCTAAAATTCTCTTATCGAAGTAGGTGCCTGGACATTTCTTCAATAGAGGGATTTTAGTATGACTCACTATCAGATTAATGCATATTCTGAACCTTTAGCATTTTTTAAACCCATCAATCTACTCATTCAAATACGTCGTCACCCGATTCTGGATCAGCTTGCTTACTTCTTCCGCAGATTTCTGCCCGCTCATGAAGCTATTGAACTCCTCCATGGCGATCATTAGCACCTTCATATCGCTAAATCTTCGAAAATCCGTCTACCGACTGAACGTACTTCTCCACGTCTGCCAGCGAGATGGATTCCATGCTCATGCCGCCTTCTCCCGTTTCCTGCGATACTTTGTATTCCTTCAAGTCGATATGAATGTTTGTATGCTTTTCCTCAAATTTTACCATCACTGACGTTTTAATACCACTATCGCTGATCCATCCTGCTGACGTTTAAGCGATGTTTACTTTTACTGCCGATACCGCAACCTACTTTTCACCCAAAACAACTTTTTCATATACGTTTCCGTTCAGTGAGATGTGCACTCCAGCGGATATCATGATCTCCGACCAACGTTAATTCTCATTTGGAGTACATTTCGAAGCTAGCATCGGCTAATGCTATGAAGGAGGTTTTAAAGCAATACAAAAAAAGCTCATTAGATAAAATATCTAATGAACTATCGTTTATGCAATATGGTGCCGATGAGAGGACTCGAACCTCCACGGTTTCCCTCACGATTTTGAGTCGCGCGCGTCTGCCATTCCGCCACATCGGCATTTGAGTAAAGATGGCGTGCCCTAAGAGATTCGAACTCCTGGCCTTTTGATTCGTAGTCAAACGCTCTATCCAGCTGAGCTAAGGGCACATTTTATAAAATTGTAATGGAGGCGCCACCTAGACTCGAACTAGGGGTAGAGCTTTTGCAGAGCTCTGCCTTACCACTTGGCTATGGCGCCAACTTAAATGGAGCGGAAGACGGGAATCGAACCCGCGACCCTCGCCTTGGCAAGGCGATGCTCTACCGCTGAGCCACTTCCGCAACTAAATGGCTGGGGATTCAGGGATCGAACCTGAGAATGACGGAGTCAAAGTCCGTTGCCTTACCGCTTGGCTAATCCCCAACAAAAAATGCCATACTACTTATTAAAAAATGGGGCGATCGAGGGGAATTGAACCCCCGAGTGTCGGATCCACAAACCGATGCGTTAACCACTTCGCCACGACCGCCATAAATAAAATCAGGTGCTGGACAAAAAAGAAAACCCACTTTTGTGGGTCGTCTGCTAATGCATGCATTAGCAAGTTGCGCCCTGAAAACTGGATACGAAAGATTAGGCTTGCTGAAGCCTTTTATGCTGCTGTCTACCGGATGTATGGGTCACAGTAAACGTGTTTAGGATAAGCCCTCGACCGATTAGTATTCGTCAGCTACACACATTGCTGTGCTTCCACCCCGAACCTATCAACCTCGTCGTCTTCAAGGGGTCTTACATACTGGGAAAT
>NZ_JBFTPZ010000007.1:0-174046 GCF_056398745.1 Paenibacillus sp. 01T424
ATGTAGGTGGAAGCCCTGCAAAACATGGTTAAGCTTCAAAGAGTCACATATGCGCGTATGGCGGAATTGGCAGACGCACTAGACTTAGGATCTAGCGGGCGACCGTGGGGGTTCAAGTCCCTCTACGCGCACCATATTTAACACCCTTCATAGGGAAGCACTCTGTATGTCAACAGAGTAATGTAGGTGGAAGCCCTGCAAAACATGGTTAAGCTTCAAAGAGTCACATATGCGCGTATGGCGGAATTGGCAGACGCACTAGACTTAGGATCTAGCGGGCGACCGTGGGGGTTCAAGTCCCTCTACGCGCACCATACCATGAAGAAACCCTTGGCGAACAAGGGTTTTTTGCTGTTTATATATGTGTTTAATAATTATGTAGTAATCATCCATCATGCTTGATTTTATAACCACGCTTATCATCCACATCTATTAATCGAATAGCCCGGAATGACCATTGAAGCTGTATAGCGCTTGTTCAGCACCATATCTTTGCAACTTATGCTCTAATCGCATGCCTACCTTCTCAAGGAGCCTGCAGGAAGCAGTATTTGCTGTTTGTGTCTCAGCTATTACTTTGCCAAGCTTTAATTCATGAAGTGCGTACATTAATAATTGAACGACTACCTCGGCTGCGTAGCCGCTACCCCAGCTTTGCGGAAGAAATTCATAGCTGATTTCCTTAAACCTTCCGTCTATGTGATTATCTAAGGAAACAACCCCAATAAAATCATTGTTTTCTTTTAGTCTAACCGTCCAAATGTATGACTCCTTCGTTGATGAGCGCTCTAAAGCATCTAGAAACTTATTTAGATGATATTCCACTGGTACAGCTCCGCCTAAGTATTTTCTAACCTCATGACTCGAATATATCCTTTGCATGTATTTTAAATCTGATTGTTGTAATGGGTCCAGCTTGCATCTAGTGGTTTGCATATTGGTTATAATCCTCCTTTTATGTTTGCTTAGGATAGCTTGTTCAAAACACGATCTACCTCTACAGTAAGGTGATCCTGCTCAATCGTATGGGGTTAAAAATGTACAAGGTTAATTGTTTTGAGGATAAATAGTAAATGGAATTAGTGTTTTATATAAAGAAATAGTAATCCCATTGCTAGATTTGTAGACATGGTTTTGTGATCGTAACATAGGGAGTTACAGGATGCCAACCTATTCCTGAATAGAATTTGAGGGCTCTATTATCCATATAATCCCTTCATTTTTAGAATAAACCTGTCGATATAGTTCATTGGGACTAACTGGAATCTACACATAAGAAGGAGAAGGAGATCAGTCAGATGCAGCAAAAGATGAAAAAATGGCTTGTTAGAGTAGTAGCTATTCTGCTTATTATAGTGTTGAATGTGAGCTACACAGGAAGTGAATCATTAGGTGGTAAGGGAGCTTATAGGGGTTCCTCCGTTTCTGCGGCAGAATCGACGAATGAGACAAAAACGGTGGCTTCTAATGCGAAGGGTTCTGCTGCCAGCAAAGCAGAAATCGAGTACTGGCGATACAAAGCAGAAGGTACTCTATATCCTCCGATTGTTATGCCGAGTGGAAAGCTGCTGGTAGTAACGAATAATGGATGGTTATCCTTATTAGATAATGGCGGAAAAGAATTAAAAAGAATAAACACATATTCGAAACTATCCGCCCCAGCCGTAAATGGAAAAGGACAAATATTTACTGCAGGAACTGGTGCTAGGCTTTATCAATATGATGAAGGCGGCAATGGCGGTCAGAAAGGTATTTATTATTTTAAAGGGAAAAAGGAACAATTAGAGCCATCTGGCATGGTGACGGATGGGGAAGGTACTCCTTATTTTGCATATCAGCATGCTGTTTTATCGCTGAGCAGTGTGGGAGAGCAGCAGGCTGCTCTACTGCCAGAGGGAGTCTCGGTTAAGGAACTGGCCGCAGGTAAGCGCGGCGTCTATGTACTGGGCAGCAATGGCGTGTTGTATGCCGTGCGCGGCAATGCAGTTGTATGGGAAGCGTCGCTTGAGCAGACGCTGCTTGGGGCGAAGCTGATCGCAGGCGATGTGAGCGGCGGCGTGATGCTGCTTGCGGGCAAAGCTATCGCTGCGTATGAAGAGGACGGCAAAGTCCGCTTCACTCGCGAGCTTGCAGCAGCGCCCGCAGGCGGTTGGACGTCTCCGGTGCTTGTGCCCGGAGACAAAGGTACTGTCGTTGCCGCGGAGCGCAGCGGCAACGGCATAGCTGCGTTCCGCCTCGCAGACGGGGCGGAACTATGGCGCATTAGCGCCAGCGGGGCGGGAGGCTTTGGCCCCGCGGCGCTTGCGCCGGATCTTGGCGCCGGCACGGTGCTGGCCGGCGGCCGTTCCGGCGCTGTGTACGCGATCGACGGCTCTGCCGGGTCGATCGCGTACACCTACGGCGGTCACACCGCGGTTCCCGCGAGCGGTGTGGCGCCGCAGGGCAGCGGACGCTTCGTATATGCGTCCGCTAGTACATTAATCGCAGCGGGGCCAGTTCGCACCGTTGCGATCACCTATGCAGCAGCGGCGGCGGTTAAGCTGCCGCTGGATACACGGCTCCTGCTCACGGACAAGCTGAAGCTGTCCGATCCAGTCGCTGTCAGCTATCGCTCCGACAATCCAGCGATCGTTCGTATCAATGAGAAAAGCGTGGTAACCCCGGTTTCAGCCGGATCAGCTAATCTTTATGTCGATGTTACAGCTAGCGGCTACAAAGGCCAGCTGAAGCTTCCTATTCAGGTTACAGCCTCTACCTTGAACCTAAAGGTGAAGCATGAATCCAAGAAGGTTGTTGCAGCAGGCCAGTCGTTTACGGTTCAAACTGTTACCATTCCAAAGGGAATGCCCGTTACTGCAGGCCTGGCAAGCCGTAAGATAGGCGTCGTTCAGTCGCTTCAATCGATTGCTAAAGATTACCGTGCAGACGCAGCGATTAACGGAACCTATTTTGAGGCTTATGGCGGCATTCCGGAGCCATATGGAACGGTAATTGTAGACGGCAATGTGGAGCATATAGGCAATACAGGGACAGCGATTGGTTTTACATGGGACGGCAAAGTAGTTATGGATACGCTGCGCGTCAAAATTTTAGGTGGAACAGACGGTTCTTTTAAGTCGCCTAACAACTGGTATGCGTATTTTATTAATCGAACACCTGCAGCAGGCGCATCGTCAGCCATTATGTTCACGCCAAAGCGTGGTGCTAAGCTTGGATTTGCACAAGGCACCTCAGTAACGGTCAGTAAGGGTGTCGTGACCAAAATAAGCAAAAAAGAGAATGTCAGCATTCCAGCAGACGGATATGTTCTCGTCTATACAGGTTCTGAGGAGAAGCTAGCCTCACGCTTTAAGGTGGGGACGAAGGTTGATTATAAGATCGAAATGACCAACCTCTCGAAAAGTCCGATTGCATGGTCTCGCGTTCATACCGCCATTGGTGCAGGACCAAGACTAGTGAAGGATGGGAAACCGGCAGTTAATCCAGCTGGTGAAGGGTTTAGCAGCTCCAAAATATTGACCGATGCAGCTGGCAGAAGCGGCATTCTTGTCAAAAAGGACGGGACTGTTGTCATAGCTACTGTCTCCAAAGCAACGATAAAACAGTGGAGTCAAATCATGATTCAGCTTGGCGCTGAACAGGCGATGAATTTGGACGGAGGAGCATCCTCTGGTATGTACGCGCAAGGAAAACTCATAACCACGCCTGGAAGGCTAATAAGCAATGGTCTCGTATTTGGCACGAAGCTAAAGTGGTAACGTATGTAAAATGATAAAAGCTAGCCGTCCCAACCTGTTGGGCGGCTTTTCTATTTAAATGCGGCTCTATTTTTATCGATATGAATAAATGCTATTTATATTATCATTGACTTTTTTTATGAGAAACATTATCATTAGAAAATAAATGATAATCGTTATCAATATTCGTTACTTATTGAAATATAAATATAAAATGATAAGGTGTCTGCCTCAGGCAGCGGAAGGAGCGTGCATGTTCAATGATTCGTTTAACGACCTCTAGTCTTGATATTGCTTATGATGACCGTCTAATCGTTGAGAATTTAAACATTGCTATACCTCAAGGGAAAATCACGGCGCTAGTAGGAGCTAACGGCTCTGGTAAATCAACGATTTTGAAAACAATGGCCCGTATTATGAATCCCTCGAAGGGCAGTGTACTTCTGGACGGGAAGTCCATCCATAAGCAATCGACGAAGGAAGTAGCGAAGCAATTGGCAATTTTGCCGCAAAATCCAACCGCTCCGGACGGACTCACAGTAGCTGAGCTTGTCTCTTATGGTCGTTTTCCATACCAGAAGGGCTTCGGATCGATGACTAAGGATGACCGCAGTATCGTGCAGTGGGCAATCGAAGCGACAGGTATGACTGATTTTGCCGATCGTCCGGTTGATCATCTATCGGGCGGACAACGTCAACGTGCATGGATTGCAATGTCTCTTGCACAGGAAACTGATATTTTATTCCTTGACGAGCCTACAACTTTCCTGGATATGGCACATCAGCTTGAGGTACTTCACTTGCTTCAAAAGCTCAACGCAGCTAATAATCGCACAGTAGTCATGGTCGTTCATGATTTGAATCACGCGACACGTTACGCTCATCATATGATCGCAATTAAAACGGGTGTCGTTGTAGGCGAAGGTACGCCTGCAGAAGTTATGACACCGGATATTATGCGCGAAGTGTTTAACATTGAGGCAGATATCGTGCCTGATCCGCGTACAGGCGTTCCTCTTTGCTTGCCATATGCACTAGCCGGCCAGCCTGCTGCTGATAAAGTGGCATTGATTAACCGTGCACAGTCAGAGAGACCATTGGCTGCTGCTGGAGCATAGTAACTAATATGAATGCCGTAAACCGCGTTTCCTTTGGAAATGCGGTTTTTTGTTCTTTTAGATAAGCCCTGTGTAGTATATTGAGCTTAGAAGCGAGTGGGTGGGAAGTGAACCGTTTATATTTGTTATTTATAAAATGTAATCCATTAGAGCTAAACAATCGGAAGGATTAAACCGGGTAATAAGATATAACGTCATTTAAGCTGATTTTTATGATTGGATTTATGAAATCTAAAAGCACATATTTCCGCGCCATATAAGGTTTTGCAGCCATATTAGAACATTGTATTTTAAAGGATTTAAAATAATTTAAAACTTTTTTTAAAAAACAGTTGCTTTTTGTTTTCAGGGGTGATATATTATTACTTGTCGCCGCGATGATAAACGAAACAAACGGCCGACAGAAATACATGCGGAAGTGGCTCAGCGGTAGAGCATCGCCTTGCCAAGGCGAGGGTCGCGGGTTCGATTCCCGTCTTCCGCTCCATAAATTGTGCGGCCTTAGCTCAGCTGGATAGAGCGTTTGACTACGAATCAAAAGGCCAGGAGTTCGAATCTCTTAGGCCGCGCCATTTTCCCAACATTAGACGCAATTCATTTACACTTCGGGACGTAGCTCAGCTTGGTAGAGCACCTGGTTTGGGACCAGGGGGTCGCATGTTCAAATCGTGTCGTCCCGACCATAATTTTTTTCTTTGCGGGTGTAGTTCAATGGTAGAACTTTAGCCTTCCAAGCTAATAGCGTGGGTTCGATTCCCATCACCCGCTCCAACTATTTAAACCCGAAAGCCTTGCGCAGCAAGGATTTTTTTGTTTTTATATATTGCAATAAAAGTGCCTCTTGCACCTAATATGGTGCAGAAGATGGTGCGAAATTTTAATTAACTGTTTGAGGGTTAAGATACACAAACCGATCAGAAGCCTCTCTGCTGGTTATTTCAGAATCATGCATATAAATATCTGCTGTAGTTCCGATCTTCGCATGAATGAAGCAACCATTCTTCTATTTGTTTGAGTTCTGAACCGCTCTCTCGCAGTAGCTTCGCCGTTTTATGCCATAGATCATACAAACGGGTATTAGGGAGCTCTCGCTTGCTTAGAAACCTGCTCTAGCCCATAGAGGGGAGGATAGTAATTCACACCTTCTCACCATGAAAGACATATCGCTTAGTACCGCCTTACCAGGTCTTACATAACATTTATTTCATTCTAGTCGGAAGCGTCTTAGAGACTCCCTGTACTAAACAAGTGTATGTAAGCTAATCAAATATCCATTTGTATAGTCGGAAAATTAGCCGAGGGAGGTATATCCATACTTCAAAAAATACTTCCAATCTGTAAAAAAAAGTATCTACCTTATTATTACGAGTTCTGCGCCTCATTAAATCATTCTCCTTTATTGGCATTAGGTGAATTGGAGAAATATAGTTACACTTCGATATATCGATTCGATAGTGACCACGTTTGAATTCTAATAAACTTAAAGCTTATTTTTTGGTAAGCCAATTAATTAAATATATGACCCCAATTGCAGAGCCCAAAACTAAAATCTTCTCTATAATGTTTTCCAATGTAGCTCGTCCCCTGCTTCATACATGCTAAGAAAAAACAGAGCCACAAGAATGGTTGGGGCATATAGGGATTGTTTTATATTCGTAATGACCTCATTCTTTCTTTATTTACAAATATTTCTACGCAAAGCATTAATCTAAGTTTCAAAGACAGTGAACCTAAAACATTTAAACCTATTCTTGAAATATCAAGTTATGATTAAAAATTTCGAATGGCGCGGCTTAGAAGCGTTATTTATGCAGCGAAGTAAGTTATATAAAACGCTTAAGAAAGTGAACTATCATATATTAGCGGCAAGTACCTAAAGCGGAAGTTGAAGGTATAAAGTGGGGGTTTGATGAATTGGTACAGGCGCACGTATTCTTAGCTAATTGTGAGGGTTCTCTACAATTAAAACTTCCAAGTAAGAGCTGTAACGGACATGAGATACCTTATTTGCCGAAATTCCATCCTTTTAGAGAACTAACGGACATAGGATCTCTTATTTAGCTTCAGAATGCTTGATTAGGCTACTTTTCGAGCTATTAACGCATCCTATGTCCGTTAGTTCCACGTAACGAGCTTAAATTCTCGAAATAGCGGATTTCATGTCCGTTAGGACTGAACATGAACAGCGCATGAGCAGACTCCAATGTTGAGCCGAAAATATTATTTATGTAAACATAAATAATCGTATCAAACAGAATCTAGATGTCTTATAAGTGGTGCTTCCAGCCTTGTGTAGAATTAACGGACATGAGATACCTTATTTGCCGAAATTCCGTCCTTTTGTAGAACTAACGGACATAGGATCTCTTATTTAGTTTCAGGATGCTTAATTTGGCTACTTTTTGAGCTATTAACGCATCCTATGTCCGTTAGATCCACGTAATGAGCTTGAATTCTCGAAATAGCGGATTTCAAGTCCGTTAGGGTTAAAGGTTAACCATAAAAAACGTAACAGTATTCCAATGTTGAGTGTCGAAAATATTATATGTGTAAAGAAAAATAAACTTATCAAACAAAACATCCCGTCTGGAAGCTCTTAGCGGGCTGTTTTGTTTGCCCATACACTAAAAAAGTAAAACATGTGCTTAGACGAGGTTTGGAATGGTTTATCAAGTATTTTATCAAATGCTTACTAAGCACTTAATCAACTGGTTTACCAAGTGTTTAATCAAGTAGTTACAATGCGTTTTATCAAACGTTTTATCTAGAACCATGCGCTTTGCCAAGAAGCAACCGCTATATCTAGAACCGTGCGCTATGCCAAGTATCAAACGCTTTATCTAGACCGTGCGCTTTGCCAAGAACCAAACGCTATATCTAGAACCAAGAACGTTGCCAAGAACCAACCGCTTTATCTAGAACCATGCGCTTTGCCAAGAACCAAACGCTATATCTAGAACCAAACACCCTACCAATAACCAAACACTCCACCAATAACCAACCCCCACCAAACCCCAAGCACTTTACAAAAGCTTCATGGAACATTAATCATTATGAAATAAAAACTCTCTACAATTCTAGTTAACATAATAGATATGGGAGTGAGTAAAACTTGAAGATCTATAGTAAAAGGTTAATATCATTATTATTAGCTACGGAAATTACGGCCAGCATGGTGCTGGCAGGTGGACCTGTCATGGCTGCTGGTTTGCCATTGTCTGGGACGCCTTACGCAGTAGACAGCGCCTATAATGTAGCGATCCCGCATATTGTTATTAATCAAGTATATGGCGGTGGATTGAGTAAGGATGCTGAAATACTTTTATCTCACGGTTTTATTGAGCTTTATAATCCGACGGATAGTGATGTCAATCTTGCTGGTTGGTCGCTGCAATATGCGGAACCGCTCCCAGGTGTAACGACAGGTGCTACTAAGGCTTGGGAAATGCTAAATTTGACCGGAACGATTAAAGCGCATTCCTCTTTTCTTATAACAGGAGCTTCTACAGGTGCTGCAAATCCTAAAGTAAATCTCTCTGCCAAAAGTGATCTTACTTGGGAGCGTTTTATTAACAACAAAGGGATGAAGGTTGCTCTCATGAGCAATCAAACTTTACTGACTGATCCTAATCCTTTTATATCAAAGCCAGAGGGCTACGTGGATATGGTCGGTACAGGAAGCAATGATAAGGATAGTAATATCGATGGATATGAGACTGCATTCCCTACGGGCTCAGCAGAAGGCACATCGAAGAAAAAGTCCATTCGCCGCAGCAACTTCGTAGATACAGACAATAATAAAGCGGATTTCAAACAAGTCGATTATGAGGTAGCTACCGGCGATGCATTACTAGCAGCAATACCCCGCAGCGGTGCTGACGGCGCATGGGGGCCGGGTATTGTCCAGCCGCTAGTCATTACTACAGCATCTCTTGCTGATGGCTTTGTTGGATCTCCATATTCCGCAGTTATTCAGGCTACTGGTGGAAACACGCCATATACTTTTACAGCAACTGGTTTACCAGAAGGGCTTAGTCTTGCGCCAAATGGTGCTTTAACGGGGACACCGACTAAGGCGGTAGCAAATACTAATGTGACGATTACAGCGACTGACAGCACGGCAGGTACGCCAGTTAGCATAGTTAAGTCGTTTGCGTTTACCATTCAATCCAGTATAGCTCCAGCAACTCATGTTCTCATTAATGAAGTATATGGCGGCGGCGGGAAAATTAATAAAGATACTCCGCCAGCAGCATCTCCATACCTGTATGATTTTGTAGAGCTCTACAATCCTACTGCTTCGCCAATATTACTTGCAGGATATCATTTAAGATACAGCAATAAAGGTGCTACAACGGTACAAGGCTATGATTTTGAAGAAGGTGCGGTCATTGCTCCTCATGATTATTACCTCGTTCGCCTTGAAGCAACATGGGGCAATACGAGCGACAAAAATTACGGAGATCCTTACCTAGCTGATGCATATGCAAGCACGAAAGAGCAATCCATCGGCATGTCTGATGTGGATGGCACGGTGGAATTATTTCAAGGAGTGTACGCCACTTCGGCAGTTGTTGATGCGGTAGGCTTCGGTGCGGTTCAAACTACCCTGCATGAAGGAACATCCGTAGGGAATGGGGCTTCACTGCCAGCGGCTGTTAAAGGCGTGCGCCGCATTAACTTCCAAGATTCCAACAACAATGCTGCTGATTTTGCAGTAGTGGATCCATCGCCTACGCGAGGTGGGAAAACAGAGGGAACCGTTGATGTCATTCCTGATTTTGTGAAGCTTATCGGCTCACTCCAGAAGAATACAGCAGACAAAGTGGTAACGGTCGAAGGTTTGGTTACAACTCCGTCCGTTAAATCGGATAACAGCCAAGCAAACGCAGTGCGTTATGTACAATCGTTTACGGGCGCAATTGCTGTTGAAGGCATGGACCCATCCATCCCGGTAGGTGCAGAGGTACGCGTTTCTGGGACGGCTGGTCTTCATGACGGCGAAGTACGGGTAAAAGGCAACTTACAGGTAACAAGGCTGAACAATAAAATTTTTAGCTTAGTGGCGGAAGATACGTTCGATAAATCTATGCTTAATGTAGATAAGCTTAGTTCAGTAACAGCTGATATGTACGGCAGGAGAGTGACAACTACAGGCAATGTAACTGCCGTGGACAAAACGGCTAATACGATTAAGCTTGATAACAATATGCTGCTTTATGTGAATGGAGCGTTTCCGAAGGTTGAAGTTGGGGACAACGCACAAGCTACGGGAACCATTGGAGTTTTTGGCAGCGAAGTTAGATTGGCTGTAGCGAGCGCAGCTGCAGATATGATCATAAAACCGGCGTCCGCTGAGTTTAAAGATACGCTCAATATTTCAAAAATCGGACAATATTCAGTAGGCCAATTCAATAAAGATGGCGGCGTTGCCGAGATCGTGAAATTCAACAAAGACAATGGCAAATTTTATTTAGTTAATGGCTCCGGTAATCCGCCAAGCTTAGATATTGTCAGTCTGGGAAGCGGGAACGGAACGCTAAGTAAAGAAAAAACGATACTTGTTAAGCCGATGGCCGAGGTTGAAGGTTTTGTATACGGTGATTTAACTAGTGTAGATATTAATACGACAACTAAGCGTGTTTCAGTCGCAGTACAAGAGGCGGATCCACTCAAGCCAGGTAAAATCATCGTACTCGATTATGATGGTAATTTAATCTCAGCCTACGCTGCTGGTGTACAACCGGATATGATTAAGTCAACAGCTGATGGAAAGTATATCCTTACTGCGGATGAGGCGGAGCCGCGCAATGGTACAGATGATCCTAAAGGAAGCGTAACGATCGTCAATACAGTAAACAACAAAGTTACACATGTACTCTTCGATGATCCGTCCGTTATCGAGGATGGTGTTCATATTCGCGGCAAAGTAGATCCGGCAGATGGGAAAATTAAATCGAGCGGAACAAAAGCAGACGCTGTGTATGATCTGGAGCCTGAGTATATCACTCTTTCGGATGATAACAAGACAGCCTATGTGTCATTGCAAGAGAATAATGCAATTGCGATTATTGATATCGAAACGAACAAAGTGACGGCTGTAAAAGCACTCGGATTAAAGGATTATAATGATCCGCGTAATTCTCTCGACGTTCTAAAAGACGGTGCGATTAAGCTGGAAAATGTACCTTTTAAAGGGATGTACATGCCTGATGGCATCGCATCTCATACGATTAACGGTCAAACGTACCTTTTTACAGCTAATGAAGGCGATGTAACAGAATGGCCGAACCGTACAAACGGCAGCACGATAGGTGCATTAAAAGGAAAGCTTGATCCGACTTCAGCGGCAGCGATTTTCCTAAATGGCAAGACTGCTTATGATGGTATTGAAGTCGCAAGCGATATGGGCAATGACGGCATTTACATGTACGGCGGACGTTCTTTCTCTATCTGGAATGCGAACTCGATGGAGCAGGTCTATGACAGCGGCAACGATTTTGAAACGATAACGGGCAGTCGCTTGCCAGCATTCTTTAACACAAGCAACAGTAAGACAGCCATTGACGATCGAAGCGGCAAGAAGGGACCAGAACCGGAAGATATTAAAACGGGGAAGGTTGGCAATAAGGTTTTGGCATTCGTTGGTCTTGAGCGCATCGGTGGTTTCATGACCTATGATGTAACAGATCCTGCGCATGCGACATTCGCTAATTATACAAATACTCGCGTGTTCAAAGACAGTCAAGGCAAGGACAACTTAGATACAGATACTGGCCCAGAAGGCTTGGAGTTTATTCCGGCTAACATTAGCCCAACTGGAATGCCTTTACTCTTGGTTGCTTTCGAGGTAGGCGGCAAGGTAGGCGTATATCAGCTGAATGTAACGAAAGTAACGATGGATAAGGCTTCCTTATCCTTAAAAGTTGGAGATACTGCATCGAAGCTGGTTGCAACTGTCCAGCCTGTAGGCGGAAGCTCTGCTGCTGCGATATGGACTTCTTCTAATACAGCTGTGGCAACCGTAGATTCAAATGGAAATGTCACAGCGTTAAAAGCCGGAACAGCGGTCATTTCAGCAGCGAGTGCTGACGGATATGGTCTCGCTGAGACGAGTGTCACGGTTACTTCAGGTAACATCGTAACTCCATCGCCAACACCGAATCCATCGCCGACGCCTGCACCTTCTACAAAACCTGAAGATGCTGGAGTGACGATCGTAAATGGTGAGACCGTAAAAGCAGTAAGCACACTTAAAGCTGAAACGGATAACAGCGGTAAGACAACAGCAACGGTAACGGTAAATCAATTGGATGCAGCAATAGCTGCATTAGATAAAGCATCAAACGGCAAGCCTGCATCCATTGAGTTTAAAATGGCGGCTAACACAGACACCAAGTCAACGGCTATCAAGTTTGAGGAAAAAGCTATCGCTAAGCTTGCAGCTAAGGGATTGAAGTCGCTGGATGTTAATGCAGGACTCGGAATCGTATCCTTTGATGCTAAGGCTATTGGAACATTGGCGGCAGCCTCAGGGAATGGCGAGCTTTCCATAGCGGTCAACAAAGCGGATGTATCTAAGCTTTCTAGTGCGATTAAGGAAACGATCGGCAGCCATCCTGTGTATGAGTTTGATGTGATCGGTGGAAAAACAGCGATTACCGATCTGAAGGGCGGTACAGCACGGGTTAGCATTCCTTATTCGCTTCAAGCAAACGAAGACAGCCAAGCAGTAGTCATCTACTATATTGCAAATGACGGCAAACTTAGCATTGTACCTAACAGCGTGTACGATAAGTCGACAGGTCAATTACAGTTTACGGTAAGCCATTTCTCTACTTACGGAGTTGGCTACAATCATGTGGCATTTTTGGACACTGCATCAAGCTTTGCGAAGGATTCTATCCTTTACTTATCTTCCAGAGATATAATCGGCGGCTTGGGCAATCAAAAGTTTGCTCCAAAGGCTAACATGTCAAGGGCTGATTTCACACTCATCCTTGCAAGAATTGCCGGCGCTCAACTGGACGATTACACGTCATCAAGCTTTACGGACGTGAAGTCATCCGATTACTTTGCAGGGGCGGTAGCATGGGCGGCTGAAAAAGAAATTGTCGGAGGCGCTGGAGATGGCAGCTTCAATCCTAAAGCCAATATTAGCCGTGAGCAAATGGTTGCTATGATTGCAAGGTTCGTTGAAGTCATGAACTTTGATTTGCCCGTGCAGACAAATGCTATAGCGTTTGAAGATGCATCATCTATTGGTGCATTTGCGAAGGAAGCAGCAGCTGCAGTGCAGCAGGCGGGAATCATTAACGGCAAGATCTATGCAAATAAGGCAGGCAGCTATTTTGCACCGAAGGATTTGGCTACCCGTGAGGAAGCAGCAAAAATGCTGGCGAAATTAATTCAATTAATGTCATAATTCGACTTGAGCAAGACCGCAGCGCCCTTCAGAGAGAGGTGCTGCGGTCTTTTTCATAAGAGGTCTTATTTATGGGATTGAACCAGTCCTTTCGCTAATTTATTAAGCATCGTTAACTTAACTGAAGCGGGTTGTCTTTCGCAGTTATTATTTAACGGAAACATAAGCAGCAAAAAGGAGCGGGTTATATACTTCGTTTGCGTGAATCTGTTTTTGTTAGGATTGGCTTCAGGGCTTCAACCCTGTAGGTTTTTGTAGTATGATGGTAGAAGTCAAAAAAACGTTCATGTTGTACAAGCAAGCTTTCGAAGCGATTGCTGCTTCGGAAAACAAGTAAATGCTTACGGAGCGATCGTTGCTTCGCAAAAATTTAGGAGGAACAGTATGTCGGATCAATCTGCATCTACTTTGACCACAAATCGGCAGCAGGCTAACAATTTGCTGCGACGCGATGTCCGGTTTCTAGGCAACATTCTCGGTGAAGTTCTTGTTCATCAAGGCGGCCGCGAGCTGCTTGAAATCGTAGAACGGATTCGTGAACAAAGTAAATCTCTTCGCGCTGAATTTGTACCGGAATTATTTGATCAATTTAAAGAAAATGTATCATCGCTTAACCCGGAAATACGTCATCAAGTGATTAGAGCGTTTGCCATTTATTTTCAGCTTGTCAACATTGCAGAGCAAAATCATCGGATTAGACGGAAACGTGATTACGAGGTTTCTGCTGGCGAAGCGGTCCAACGCGGCTCCATTGAGAGCGCGGTTCAAGATCTGAAGGAACGCGACATTGCAATCGAGGAAGTTAGAGATATTTTGAGCAATATTTCGCTGGAACTAGTAATGACTGCACACCCGACCGAGGCAACTCGCCGCGCGGTGCTTGATATTCATAAACGGATTGCTGTGGATGTGATGGAGCTGGATAATCCAACACTAACCTATCGCGAGCGCGAGAAGCTGCGTGAGAAGCTCATGAATGAGGTTCTTATTTTGTGGCAAACAGACGAGCTTCGTGACCGCAAACCAACCGTTATCGATGAAGTTCGTAACGGCTTGTACTATTTTGATGAGACATTGTTCGAGGTGCTTCCTAATGTTTATGAAGAACTTGAACGCTGCCTAAGCAAGTACTATCCAGATGAGAAATGGCATGTGCCGGATTACTTGCGCTTTGGCTCTTGGATCGGCGGCGATCGCGATGGTAACCCATCCGTGAAAGCTCAGGTAACTTGGGAAACGCTAACGCTGCACCGTCAGCTGGCTATTCGCAAGTACGAAGAAAAACTAGGCGAGCTTATGGATCTTCTCAGCTTCAGCACAAACCTTGTCGAGGTATCGGCTGAGCTTATCGATTCGATTCGATCGGATCGCGAGCATGTTGAGCTTAAGTGCGTCGATCTTTGGAGAAATACGAAGGAGCCATACCGTATTAAGCTTGGCTTTATGCTAGAGAAGCTGGCTAATACACGCGATGAATCGCTTAAGGGTTCGCAAATGCGTTACAACCACCCGGAAGAGCTTCGCGAGGACTTGCTCGTTATCGATCGCAGCTTGCGTCATCACTACGCTGATTATGTAGCAGATACAGCACTTGCTAAGTTAGTACGTCAAGTGGAGCTGTTTGGTTTCCACCTTATGGCACTTGATGTTCGTCAGCATAGCCAAGAGCATGAAAATGCGATGGCTGAAATTTTGGCGAAAATGAATGTAGCAGCAGATTATGCGGCACTTCCAGAAGAAGAAAAAACAGACCTGCTTCACCGTCTCCTAAATGATCCGCGTCCGCTTACTTCGGGGCATCTAGATTACACGGAGTCCACGCGTGAATGCTTGAATGTATACCATACGATTTATCGGGCGCAGCAAGAGTTTGGCATAAATTGTATTTCAAGTTATCTGATTAGTATGACGGAAGCGGCAAGCGACATGCTTGAGGTTATGGTGTTTGCGAAGGAAGTTGGCCTGTTCCGCAAGGAAGCGGACGGCACGATTCGTTGTACACTGCAATCGGTACCGCTATTTGAAACGATTGATGACCTGCATGCAGCACCAGCTATTATGAAGCAGCTATTCGAAATGCCGATCTACCGTCAAGCGGTGGAAGCTCGCGGCAACCTGCATGAAATTATGCTTGGTTATTCCGATAGCAACAAAGACGGCGGAGTTGTTACAGCGAACTGGGAGCTGCGCGTAGCACTTAATGAAATTACAGCAGCCGGCAAAGAGTACGACGTTAAGCTGAAGTTCTTCCACGGCCGTGGCGGAGCGCTTGGCCGCGGCGGCATGCCGCTTAACCGCAGTATCCTTGCACAACCGCCACATACGGTCGGCGGCGGCATCAAAATTACCGAGCAAGGTGAGGTTCTATCCTCGCGTTATTCGATGCAAGGTATTGCATACCGCAGCTTGGAGCAAGCAACTTGGGCGCTGATTACGGCTGCTCGTCTGGCGAAATACCCAGAACAAGCACCGCAAGCAGAAGCAGAGTGGGAAGAAATTGCACGTTCGATTTCCGAGACGGCACTCGAGAAGTATCAGGATCTTATTTTCCGCGATCCAGATTTCTTGACGTACTTCAAGGAGTCGACACCGCTTCCTGAGGTTGGCGAGCTGAACATCGGTTCACGTCCTTCCAAACGGAAAAACAGTGATCGTTTCGAGGATTTACGCGCCATTCCTTGGGTGTTCGCATGGACGCAAAGCCGCTACTTGCTGCCGGCATGGTATGCCGCAGGTACTGCAATGAAGCAATATACTGGCGACGACGAGGAAAAGCTGAACACGCTTCGTACGATGTACGAGAAGTTCCCATTCTTCCGCTCGCTAATTGACAATCTTCAAATGGCTCTTGCCAAAGCAGATTTGCTTATTGCGAAGGAATACGCAGATATGATTAAGGACAAAACGATCCGCGATCGTATTTTTGAGCAAATCGAAGAAGAATATAAGCTTACATCTGAGCTTATTCTTAGCATCACAGGCCAAACGGAAATTTTGGATAATGTTCCTGTTATCCAAGAGTCGATTCGTCTTCGTAATCCGTACGTCGATCCGCTTAGCTACATGCAAGTGCAGCTGTTAACTGAGCTTCGTGCACTGCGTGATAACGAAGAAGATGATCCAGAGCTGCTTCGCGAAGTGCTTCTGACGATCAACGGCATTGCCGCAGGACTTCGGAATACAGGCTAACTGTTCAAACTAATCGCTTAGGCGAATATAGAATAGCTACAAAGCCAACCATGGCATTTACTGTGGTTGGCTTTTTTTCGTTGAAAGCAGCTGGAAGGYCTTGTTGTGAGAAGCTAGAAAAACAAACTGCAACAGAACTCTATTTTTCTTATGTTCTTTTATAGTCCACTTAAGTTTTGTTTAAGGTACATCCTGCATGATAGGTACATAGGAAACAGACACCTACTATTGAAAGGATGATAGAGATGAACGAGGAAAACAAACGCTCAGAAACGAGCGGTGATACTTACACGTCGAACCATACATCGAACGAAACGAACCGGACTCCTGTCACTACTTATATTTATGAATCCAACAAATCAACAAATGAGCTTAGAGCTTCATATGAGAGGGAGCTTGGGCTGGGACAAGATGGGAGCGGAAGCGGGTCAGGGTCAGCACCAGGCGGTAAAAAACGTTCAAAGCGTGCGGGCGGCAGCTCGGCAAAAACACTGCTCGCATCGTTTTTGATTGGCGCTCTCGTCATTGGCGGTTTCTCCTACATGGCAGATAAAAACAATCTGTTCAGCGGGGGGGAACAAACCGTTCAAAACTCGGGTTCCAGCGTTGTAAGCAATTCAGGACAGCAGGATGCTGGCTTGTCTACAGCATCGCTAAGCTCAAGTGAAGATATTGCTTCCGTCTATAAAGCTGCGAGCCCCGCGGTTGTGAAGATCGAAAATTATGGGGAGCCAGCACGTTCGAACTCCATGTTCGACGATCCACGCTTTCAACAGTTTTTTGGAAATGGCGGGTCGGGTAGCAACGGACAGCAGCAAGAATCGCAAGAACAACAGCCAAGCAGTTCAAATCTTGAGTTAGTAGGCTCTGGTACAGGCTTTTTCTTCGAATCGGATGGTTATATTCTGACTAACGAGCATGTAATTGCGGATGCAAAGGAGGTTAAAGTAACGGTTCAAGGTTATGACGAGCCTCTAACAGCAAAGGTGCTTGGTTCGAGTTATGATCTAGACTTGGCTGTGCTTAAGGTGGAAGAGCCAAACGGCAAAGCATTCCCGTCTCTTAAACTGGGAAGCTCTGACCAAACGCGAATCGGTGACTGGGTGATGGCGATCGGCAATCCATATGGCTTCGATCAAACGTTGACTATGGGCGTGTTAAGCGCGAAAGAGCGCCCAATTACGATTGCAGATGAGCAAGGGAACCATAATTACGAGCATTTGCTGCAAACAGATGCCTCTATTAATCCAGGGAACTCTGGAGGACCGCTTCTCAACGAGAAGGGAGAGGTTATTGGTATAAACACGGCTGTGAACGCTGAGGCACAAGGCATTGGCTTTGCGATTCCTACGACGACGATTACAAAGGTGCTCGAGCAATTGAAAACAAATACACTTTAATAAATATAAAGCGCATGAACATTGAAGGTCTGGGAACATTACGTTTCCTAGACCTTTTTTGCTTTATTTTAGCGTTCCTAGCCGAAAGTCGAAAAAACAACTAGCCTCAGGTCGATTGCTGACTGAACGTCAAACCTATATAATTATTAGAACGGTTAGTATTTTTTGGAGCAAACGGCAATGAAACCTGAACCTGATGTACGTACATTGCTGCTCATGACTATGAACATTACGGCTAATTAGGGTCGATGCTCATATTGGAAGTATCTTTCTCAATTGTCTTGCTTTTTCAGCCCATGTGCATTACGATTTTTCTAGGGTGTATGGATGCGGACATTATATATTTATAAAATAGAGCAAGGCGATCAGTCGATCGAATGGAAGGTTTGGAGGAGTTTAGGTGATTGTATTGGAAGCACGCCTGGCGAAGTTATCGCTTAAAGGCGATCAGCAGGCTTTTGCTGAGCTTGTAGACCTCTATCAAGACAAGCTCTTTCATATGGCTTATCGAATGTTAAACAGCCGCCAGGAAGCGGAGGATGTTGTGCAGGATACGTTCCTTCGCGTTTACAAAAACCTGGATAGATATGATGAAACGTTAAAATTTTCAACTTGGATATATAGAATTGCTACGAACTTATGTATTGATCGACTGCGCAAACGCAAGCCGACCTATTCGCTGGATGCGGAGTCATCGGATCACGAGGGGCTGGATGGCTACTCCATGATACCGAGCGATAATCGGACGCCAGAATCAGAGCTGCTTCTCTCGGACACACAGCGCATTATACATGCGGCTATTGCTTCACTGCCACCGAAATATAAGAGCGTGATGACGCTTAGATATATGCAGGACCTGTCGTTGCAGGAAATTGGCGATGTGCTGGACATGCCTGTCACGACGATCAAAACGCGGGTTCACCGCGGCAGGGAATTTCTTCGGAAGAAGCTTGAGCATAAGTTATAATTACAAATAATGATACAATCCTCCAAAGGAAAGCCATGTCTAGCGCAGACATAGGCTTCTTTTCGGGAGAAATTCAAGCTAATTCCTTACCTGCAAAGGATTACTTACGCGATTACGAAAAAAAGTGAAACATCCTTCTTGCTAGTAACGTATCCTAATAGCGAGATAAGAACTTAATGCGCGAGCAACTGAAAGAAAGGACTGGCTGCTATGAATTGCAACGTCGCTATCGTATGGATGCATGATTATTTGGACGGCGAGCTGCCGCGTGAAGATATCGTTACGTTAAAATCTCATTTGCTTTCCTGTCCCGCTTGTCGCAGCCGGTTTGAACAGCTCCAGAAGACGGACGCCGCGGTGTTCCAGACTTTAGAAGCGATTAAGCCTGCCGCGGATTATGACAAGAAGGCATCCGAGCTTTTAAATGAACGAATTATGCAGCAACTGCCGAAGAAACAGAGCAAGCAGAGAAACCGCATCGTACGTTTTATTTATCGGTACCCCGGAGTAACAGCAGCTGCTGTGTTTGTACTCGTTATGTTAGGCAGCTTCTTCACGATGTGGGAAGAGGATACCAAGCTGATTGTTGCAGGCGAGGATCTTCAGCAGGTCATTATAGAAGGAAATACAGTTATTGTGCCAGAGGGTGCTCATTTAACGGGTAATTTGACCGTAGAAAATGGAATAGCCGATGTTAAGGGCGAGGTGGACGGCAACGTAACCGTCATTGACGGAACCTTGAACCTGGCTTCAACCGGCCATATCGCGGGTCAGAGCAGAACGATTGATCAAGCGCTCGATTGGTTCTGGTACAAAGTAACGCAAACTTTTGGCGGTAACGCTCGCTAAAGCAAGCTGCCTCCCTGTTGCAGGGGGGCGTTTTTTAATTTTTTTTGAAAAAAAGGATTTCCAATCCCATATATAGAAAATAATAAAGTTGAAAACCGATAATTAGACAATAATAAGGGGATCGGCTGTTGGGGGTTGGCATATGAGTTATTTCTCAGATTTAACATGGCATGACTATTTAAAGGATATTATAGACGTTGGTATAGTTAGTTATATTATTTATAAAATGATTTTGCTTGTGCGCGGAACAAGGGCAGTTCAACTTTTAAAAGGGATCGTCGTACTCGTCGCTGTATGGGGGCTGAGTACATGGTTCAATTTGTATACGTTGAAATGGTTAATGAACCAGATGTTCACCTTCGGAATTGTGAGCGTGCTGATTATTTTTCAGCCTGAGCTGAGACGCGTGCTTGAGCAGCTTGGTCGTGGAAAGCTGTTTGCGCGGTCATTTTCGCTTGATCGGGATGTCGTCAATGAACAAATTGACGGCGTAATTAAGGCTGTCCGTTTTATGGCAGAACGAAAAATCGGGGCGTTAATCGTATTTGAGCGGAGCACAGGCCTCAGTGAATTGATTGAATCGGGCATCCGTATGGAATCAAAAATTACATCGGAGCTGCTGATTAACATCTTTACACCGAATACACCGCTGCATGATGGAGCTGTCATTATACGCGCTAATCAGATTATGGCGGCGGGCTGCTACTTGCCTCTATCGGAAAATCCTTTTATAAGCAAGGAGCTTGGAACTCGCCATCGTGCCGCTATTGGAGTAAGTGAAGTAACGGATGCAGTGTCCGTAACCGTCTCGGAAGAAACGGGGCAAGTGTCATTGTCTCTAGGAGGCATGATCGTACGAGATATTAACGAGGAATCGCTGATTTCGAAGCTCTTTGATGAGCTGACTCCGAAGACGACAGGTCGTACGAAGGAACGTGTAACCATATCGTCTCTTTGGAAGCGGAAAGGAGGCAGTGATGGATAAATGGCTAAGTCACCCCACCTCTCTCAAAGTAATATCCGTCATAGTCGGATTGCTGCTCTGGGCTATTGTACATATTGATCCGGACACCTCACCGCAGACGGCGACATCAAATATTGATACCAAAACGATCGAAGCATCGGTTATTACGGCAGATGGCCTAGATACAGATAAGTACGTGCTTACGGCGATGGAACCTACCGTCGTGCGGCTTGATGTGCAGGGCAGGTTAACTGTTTTGTTCAATGCTTCTTCGAAAGATGATTATAAGGTTCAAGTTGACTTGAAAGGCGTTAAACCCGGCATACAGGAGTTGCCTTTGACGGTAAAACTGCCTAAAGGGATTACGCTTGTGGAGATGTCGCCGCGCACCGTTACGGTTCAGATCGAAGAAATTGTAACAAAGCCTTTTGAGCCGCAAGTCATTGTGGAAGGCAAGCCGGCAGATGGTTATATTGTTGGAGCATCGACGATTGTAGCACCGACAACAGGTGTACAGGTTACGCTGCCTAAGGATGATATGAGCAGAATCGGTGCTGTTACGACGGAGATCAATATTGAGGGTGCAGATAAAACGGTTGTTAACAAAAAAGCAAAAGTAATCGTATACGATGTAGACGGTATTGAAATGACAAATGCGATTGTTTCACCAGAAACGCTGCATGTCGAGGTCAAGGTAACGCCTCCGCTTAAGGTACTGCCTCTACAGGTGCGCTATACGGGCACTCTGCCTGAGGGACTGAGCTTAGTATCGGTGAAGCCGGCAATTGACAAGGTGACCGTATACGGCGAGCAGAAGCAGTTAGACGAGCTGCAGGTTTACGATGGGGTCGTGCTTGATCTCTCGAAGGTGAAGCAAACAGGAACCATTCGTGTGAAGACGGAATTGATTGATGGAATAAAGGCAACTGATCCAGCAGAGGTGGAGCTCAATGTCGTTGTAGCTCCCGTTAAGAATAGAACACTTACAGGACTAGATGTAGCTATAGAAGGTATCGCAAACGGGCTGTCAGCGGTTATACGGACGCCGGCAAACGGTAAGTTTGATTTAACCGTCAGCGGAGCAGATCCGGTGTTGTCTACGCTTAAGGCATCGGATATTAGCATTATTGCCAATGTAGAAGGTCTAGGTGTAGGCACGCATGTCGTCACGCTTCAGGTCGATGTGCCTGCGTATATTCAGACCGTACTGGCTGATGGGCAAACTTTAACGGTAACGATAGAAATAACGGACAACTCCGTACCAGGATCAGGATCAGGCGGAGACAACTCCGAGGAGGTCGGAGGCACTCCGACAGAGGAGTCTCCTCCCCCTGCTACGACACCGCCTCCAGAGACCAGTGAGGAGACTGGCAATGGTGGCGGAAACGCAGCAGGCGGTTCAACTACGAATCCATAATCATCAGAGCGGAATAAGTATATAACAACGAAAGCAATATATTACAAAGGAGCTTTTTAAACATGGGGAAATATTTCGGTACAGACGGTGTTCGCGGCGTAGCCAATCGTGAGCTTACACCTGAGCTAGCATACAAAATCGGTCGCTGCGGCGGCTATGTTCTAACACACAAGGCGCAAAAGCCGAAGGTGGTTATTGGCCTTGATACACGGATTTCTGGCCCAATGCTGGAATCTGCACTGATTGCGGGTCTATTGTCGATTGGTGCAAGCGTTGTGCGTCTTGGCGTCGTATCCACACCGGCAGTTGCCTATATTACGCGTGAGCTTAACGCTGACGCTGGCGTTATGATTTCCGCATCACACAATCCTGTAGAGGATAACGGCATTAAATTTTTTGCTGGCGACGGCTTTAAATTGTCGGATGATACCGAACTCGAAATCGAACAATTAATTGATGCTCTTACAGATGAATTACCGCGGCCTGAGGGCGGAGATATCGGAGCGGTATCAAGCGATAAAGGCGCTAAGCAGCGTTATTTGGATWATTTGAAAACAACGATTAAAGGCGAATTCAAAGGTTTGAAAATCGTGCTGGACTGCGCGAATGGTTCCGCTTATGAGCTGGCTCCTTCGGTTTTCCGCGAGCTTGGAGCGGACATTATAACAGTAGGCGCTGAGCCGGATGGTTTGAATATTAATGCAGGCGTTGGTTCGACGCATCCAGAATATTTGCGTGAGCAGGTACTGGCGCATGGCGCAGACCTTGGGCTTTCTTTTGACGGGGACGCTGACCGTTTGATAGCAATTGACGAAAATGGCGAAGAAGTAGACGGCGACTTTATTCTTTGTATTATTGGCGATGCGATGAAGCGTGAAGGCAAGCTGAAAGAGGATACCATTGTAACGACGGTTATGGCCAATATCGGCTTTTTCAAGGGAGCAGAGCGTATTGGCTTGAAGACAGCGCAAACGGCAGTTGGCGATCGTTACGTCATGGAAGAAATGCGTCGCGGCGGCTTCAATCTAGGCGGTGAGCAATCCGGCCATGTTATTTTCCTTGACCATATTACGACTGGCGACGGTATTCTTACTGCGCTTCAGCTCGTTGATACAATTGCAGCCTCCGGCAAGAAGCTAAGCGAACTTAAAGGCCTTATGCGGAAATACCCGCAAAAGCTTGTTAACGTACGCGTAGCGGACAAGAGCTTGTACCAAGGCAATGCAGCGATAGAAGAAGCGGTTAAACGTGTAGAGCTGGAACTTGGCGACAACGGCCGCGTGCTTGTTCGTCCATCGGGTACGGAATCTTTGATTCGCGTTATGGCGGAAGGACCAGAGAAGGAACAGGTCGAGGCTTACGTTGATCAAATTGCAAATGTCGTTAAAAGTGAACTAGGTTAATCATAGAGAATAATGGTGTCGAAGGCCTGTCGGTTCTTGTAGCCGGCGGGCTTTTTTAGCATTATTTTGGAAAATGGACGAGTATATTTTCCGTGAAAGGTTGCACAGCGGCTGGAAAATGAATATGATAGGTAGTGTGATTCAAGAAGGAAAGCGAGGATAGAGGTTATTTAAGCAACATAAGCGCCAGAGCTTGCGTGATGAATGATCGGTGGTAGAGCTAAGATAGATCAGCTTGAAGCGGGTATTCATACGGGAAGCTGACGAGGTGAAGGTGTTCGAAACATTCGGCGGGGACCTTCCGGTATTACAAGCCAACCGAAAGCCGTTACGTAAAACGGCCGGGCGACCGGTCATACAATCGTGCGGCAGGCTTCGATTATAATATTACTCCCGTATGTCCAAGATGCCACCAGCAGGGTGGGCATGGGCAGAGGGGTTACATTTTCCGCAATCATTCGGATTATTTTGTGACAACTTCATAGTGCCTGTGCCACGCATTGGCGGCATCCGATAAGGACGGGAAAATAACCTATCGGAGGCCTATTAAATTATGTGTGGAATTGTAGGATATATTGGTAAACGCGACTCGCAGGACATTTTGCTCGAAGGATTGAAGAAGCTGGAGTACCGGGGTTATGATTCCGCTGGTATCGCTGTCTTCACGAAAAACGGGCTCGAAATTACAAAGTCCAAAGGACGTCTCGCGAATCTTGAAGGCTTGCTGCGTGAAGTACCGCTCGAAGGTTCTATTGGCATTGGTCATACACGCTGGGCTACTCATGGTAAACCATCTGATGTGAACTCGCATCCGCATACGGACAACACGGCTAAATTTTCGGTTGTTCATAACGGAATTATTGAGAACTACTTGAATCTTAAGGAAGAATTAGTGACAAAAGGGCATGTTTTTGTATCGGAGACAGATACGGAAGTCATTTCCCATTTGATTGCTGATGAATATAACGGCAACATCGTGGAAGCTGTACAGCGTGCGGTTAAACGTATGCGTGGAGCGTTCGCGCTTGGTGTTTTGACTGAGTTTGAACCGGATCGCCTGGTTGCGGTTCGTTATGCAAGCCCGCTTGTTATCGGTGTAGGTGAAGGCGAAAACTTCATTGGCTCGGATATTCCGGCTATTTTGGAGCATACGCGCAACGTTTATATTTTGAACGACGGCGAAATGGCAATCCTGACACGCGATGCTGTCGAAGTAATGACGACTGAAGGCGAAAGTATTTCCAAGGAAATATTTCATGTCGATTGGGATCTAGTAACGGCAGAGAAAGCTGGATTTGATCACTTCATGCTGAAAGAAATTCACGAACAGCCAAAAGCTTACCGTGATACTATGATGAGCCGCATTTCAGAAGACGGTAAATCTGTCGACTTAAAAGAGCTGGGTATGACAGCTGAATATATTAAATCGATCCGCAAAGTACACATCGTAGCATGTGGAACGGCATATCACGCAGGTCTTGTCGGCAAAACGGTCATTGAGTCGCTTGCTCGCATTCCGGTTGAGACAGATGTGGCATCCGAGTACCGTTACCGCTCTCCGATCATTACTCCGGATACGCTGGTTATCGTTGTAAGTCAATCTGGTGAAACGGCTGATACACTTGCAGCTCTACGTGAAGCACAGCGCAATGGCGCTCGCGTGCTTGCGATCACGAACGTAGTAGGCAGCTCGGTTGCCCGCGAAGCGGATCATGTGCTTATTACATGGGCAGGTCTTGAAATTGCGGTTGCTTCGACAAAAGCATACAGCTCGCAATTGATTGCTTTTTATCTGCTTGGTCTACACATGGCAGGTACGCTTGAGACCAAAGAAGCTTCTTACATCGCAGAAGTTCTTGAGGCTATGCATCAGCTTCCAACTCAGGTTGAGCGCATCCTTGAGCAAGCGTATGTGCTTAAACAAGTTGCAGAGTCGTTCTCGCATCACAAACACTTGTTCTTCATCGGCCGCGGCGTTGACTATGCCGTAGCGCAAGAAGGCTCGCTGAAGCTGAAGGAGATCTCGTATATTCACTCCGAGGCTTATGCAGCTGGTGAGCTCAAGCACGGTACCTTGGCTCTCATAGAGGAAGGGATTCCGGTTATTGCTCTTGTTACACAAGAAGAGCTGTACGAGAAAACACTTAGCAACATTAAAGAAGTAAAAGCGCGCGGCGCTCACGTTATAGGCATAGCGAACCAAGGGGCAGAGGAAGAAGTTGCGAAATCTGTCGACGAGCTGTTCGCGATTCCAAAGACACTTCCGATTTTGTCACCAGCGCTATCGGTTATCCCGCTACAACTGATTTCTTATTATGCTTCGTTAGCTCTTGAGCATGACGTGGATAAACCACGGAATTTGGCTAAGAGTGTTACGGTGGAGTAGGGAGTTAGGGTTGGAGTGGAATGTGTGAAATTTTAATATAAAAATGTCACACTCCTCCCCAAAAAGCCTGCATTCTTCGAAATGCAGGCTTTTTTATATTAAAAGTGATGTATACAATGAAGTTATTCGCGACTAGTGTGTAGTAAGAAAATTAGTGTTAGACGGTGAAAATAAAGCTTTAGACAAGGAAATATGTCTTTGCTAATGGGTAGATGTCTTTATAGAAGGCTATGGTTATGTTAAATCCTAATGTTAATTTTCAACTTAAAGAAAACTGCCCTACGTAGGGCGGTTTATTCAGCTAACGTTACTCGTTAGCTTAATGACTATCTTGTGCACTATTTATGATTGAAAAACCCACTAGATACCTCCACTAAGTTTTTCAATATCTTTAAAGACTGATGCAAATCGCTTACCTCTAATATGTGATTTGCATCTTTTATTCTAAGGACTTCTGTATTTGGAAATCCTTCGATATGTTCAATATCATCCTCATGAAAAACTGGATCTTTTGTGCCGCTTACAACTAATCCACCAAATTTCTCAATTATCGGGATTGTTGATCTTATAGGTGTTAAGAACATGTGTCTTATCGATCTTTCTTTAAATAATTCAGCTGTCTTACCAGCTATGTACGTTCCAAGACTTTTGCTGACAAATACGACATCATTATAATCATTAATTATCTGGTTTATTGAGGTGTAGCATTCATGAATCAACTGATCAACTTTAGCTTCTTCGAAAGCGGTTCTCGCAGATTGGTAGCCATATTCAAGCATTAATAGATCATGGCCCGCATCATATGCGGATCTGCCCGTATAGTATAAAAGAGGTAATTCACATGAGTAATTCTGCCCAGGGAAAAACACAGCAACTGAGGGGTTATCATTTTTTATGTGTTTGTGAGAAATATCCCTGCCCCACTCAGAGTGTAAAATAATCTTTTCAACTTGCATCCACAACACCTCTTTACAAGTTATTTGGTAATACATTCAATATCCATCCACTAATCCCCTCCCCAACTCGCTCACAAATTTAGTATACAAAACTGCCCGTTAGCGTAACGACGAAGGGCTGCCACGTGGCAGCCCTTTTAGTCTTCAACTATCGTTACCGGTTAGCGTAACCCTTATTCGATGTGAAACCTTTTAGCTTCAAGTAGTTATCCATAGGGAAGTCATAATTAATCCATTTTTCTTTGTAACCTTCCCGTCCATGTTGCTTTAACAATAAGTCCAGTGCTTGAACAACTGCCTTTGTAAATTCCAGTATAGAACCAGTTTCATCTCCTTATTTGTTCAACAATAGTTACCCGTTGGCTTACTTTTTACTGTATTTGAAATAATACCACTCTGAACTAGAAGCCATAACAATATGTAAAAGGTAAGGGTAATATTCTATGCGGTTTCCCACAACTATAATCTGCTCAATTATTAAATAACTCCATATCAACTGATAAATGAAATTAGCAAGAAAAATAGGATTCCGTGACGGGGAGCATATCACTTCGGTGGCCTTATCGGTTTATTTATGAAGGCGGGAACGAAATTTGTTTTTTAAAAGAGTAAAGCATGAAGGCAATCCTTATCTCGGACGAGCTGACAATATCCATCAGTTGAACTGTATTTTGTCGTGGTCAATCCCCGTAAGATATATTGTTACTTTTTGTCTGTTTTCGATAATCTTGTGGAACTAAACCTAGTTGTTTTCGGAAAATAGATGTGAAGTAACTACCGCTTTGGAAACCGCAAGCCAGTGCAATTTCACTTATGGATCGTTTTGTTTCTGTCAGCATTTCACAACTTTTCTGAATTCGATATCTAGTGAGATACGTGTTAGGGGTTTGACCTACATACTTATTAAACAATGTGCAGCAGCGACTCCTGCAAACAGTACCCGCCGATGATATATCTTCAAGCGTTATTTTTTGATCATAGTGTTGTCGGATGAAATTGGTCATCTTCTGAACATTTGTCCACAATTGTATGTCTTCAGATTGCCCTACCTTCGGTTGCAGGTGATCTCCGGTTAAAGCACATAAAGATAAAGCCTGTGAAGTGAGACGAAGCGGATTTGGGGAATTGCTATCGTGCATTTCATCATAGATCGCTTGAAGAGACAGCAATATGCTCTGTTGCCATGCAACTTGGTTTGTAAGCAATATAAAGTCGTCCGTTAGTTGATTGAATTTTTCGTCCCAATAGGTTTGAAGCGGGGATGCACCTTCGCCAAGAAGGGCGGGGTGAATGACAACAACAATGAATAAACAATCGATATGATCTTGGGAGAAACCAAAATGTAATCGGCGGCTATTCACGAAAATTCCATTCCCTTGCTCTATGCGAGTAATATGTCCGTTAACAGAAAAATCCATTGATCCTTTTAGCACATAAATGAAMTCTACATCTAAATGCCAATGAGCTGCAGCAGCATAATTATTAAATTGATGCAGACTTCCTTTTCGAATATAAAGAGGTAAATCAGGAAGATTATAATCCAAGCGTTCCGATAAATCCGAAAACACTTCTAAATTTTTAGTCAAACGGAACTCTCCTTTGATCTATATACGATTCTTATAATAATATAGTCAATTTTAATAGATTGGACAATAATTTTGTTCTATATTGATATCATTCAATTGAACAGGAAGGAGAGGGGATAAAATAAGGTGAGAAATCGTATGCAACTAACATCTCCCATGAACCGTGATTTTAATCGGGAGCTTATGATGCTCGTGATTCCCATTGCATTGCAAAATCTGATCTCAGCTTTGGTCATTTCAATAGATGTGGTCATGGTGGGCATGATTAGTCAAACTGCGATGTCGGCTGTATCGCTCGCAGGCCAAACTACCTTTGCATTGACCTTGTTTTACATGGGAATGTCTACGGGAGCAGGTATTCTTACTGCGCAGTATTGGGGCAAGAAAGATTTAGAAACGATACAGCGCGTGCTCAGTATTGCCTGCATGTTCTCGTTATTTATCTCTGTTATATTTTTTTCTGTTACGTTTTTTGTTCCGGAGACGCTAATGCGACTTTTTACAAAGGATAACGAATTGATAGAGTATGGTTCAAGGTTCTTAAAAATGCTTTCGTTCTCGTATATTGCAATGGGCCTTTCGCAAATGTATCTCACCGTAATCAGAAGCATGGAAAATGCACGACTGAGTGCTTCGATTAGCTCTATATGCTTAATTTTGAACATATTGTTCAATGCAATCTGCATCTTTGTTCTCTTTCCGACGAAGCCGGAGCTCGCGGTTGCTTCGGTTGCCCTTTCAACGGGTTTAGCTCGTTTCATTGAACTTGCCTGCTGTATTGTACATTCCGTTACCAGAGGACCGATTCGCTTCCGACTTCCTACGTCTAAAGGCAATCAGCGTCATTTGTTAAAGGATTTCTGGAAATACACTTTGCCTGTCCAAGGCAATTATATTGTTTGGGGCATAGCTTTAACTGCGACAGCCGCAATTATCGGCCATGTAAGCTCAGATATGGTGGCAGCGAATTCCGTGGCATCCGTGGTCAAGAACCTTGCTGTTGTACTATGTGGAGGCATTGCCAGCGGCGGATCTGTACTAATTGGAAAATATTTAGGGCAGGGAGAAATTGAAAAAGCGAAACATGCGGGTAAACGGATGAGCCAGTACGCTCTGATTTTTGGAGTTATTGCAGGACTCACGATTTTGCTGCTAAAACCACTGGTTTTCTCTGTCGTGAGCTTGAACACTGCTGCACAAAATTACTTGGATGGCATGCTGTATATCAGTGCTTTTTATTGTATTGCCAAGTCGATGAATGCCACGATCATTGCGGGAATATTTACGGCTGGCGGCGATTCTAAATTTGGATTTTGGTGCGATACGGTTGTGATGTGGGGCATAATATTACCACTCAGCTACTTGTGTGCTTTTGTTTACCACGTACCTCCCATCGTGCTGTATATCGTAATTTGCTTAGATGAGGTCGTTAAGCTTCCTGTTACTTATATCCGTTATCGTCAATACAAATGGTTGAACAATATTACAAGAAACTTTGAACAAGTTAGTTAAAGAAAGCGGCTTATACCCATTTCATATATATGAAAAATATAAATTTTGTCCAGAGGAGACTAATGCATGAATATTCAAGAGCGAATGAAAAACGGTCAATTGTTTACCGATCACGATTCTAATTACCCAGATGAAGCTGCAGCTCTAGCTCGTGCGCGCCAGCGTGGCAAAGCTCTGTGCTATGAAATCAATCAATTGCATCCCGATGATTTGGATGGACGGAAATTGCTGATGAAACAGCTTTTTGGGAGCATGGGTGAAAATGTATGGATGGAACCGCCAATTCGTATGTCCTACGGTTCGAATACTACGGTAGGCAATAATGTGTACATCAACTTTAATTTAACGGTTGTCGATGACTATAAGGTTACGATTGGAAATGACGTGATGTTTGGCCCAAATGTAACGATCGCTGTAACCAACCATCCGGTGCACCCAGTCATGCGCAAAGGAGGCGGAATGTTTGCCTTGCCGGTCGTTATAGAAGATGGGGTTTGGATCGGCAGCGGCGCTATCATTTTACCGGGTGTTTCAATCGGAAAGGGAAGCGTTATTGGGGGCGGCAGTGTTGTAACTAAAGATATTCCAGCCAATGTAATAGCAGTCGGTAATCCCTGCAAGGTCCTCCGAGAGATTACGGATCAAGACGAAATTTTTTATTACAAAAACATGCGTTTTGATCAGGTAGAATGGTAAAAACAGCATTTTAAGTATTAAGAATACTTTCAACCAGTGGTATTTACCCTTACTAGTCAGATATTAGATGATGTTAGTGAGCACATTAAAAGTGTGCTATTAGCAATTTGCAAAACAATCATCCTACGGCTTTGAGACATATGTTTCGGTAGGATACATTGGAGATGAACATATGACGGAAGAGGAACGAATTTTTAAGGGGATTTTATTTAGTCCAGGCGCTCCCGAGTTAAAGGCTATAAAGCTCCGTGCACATAACCTTAGCAGTCAATATAGCCGCACTTTTGAGGATCAGACAGTGGAACGCAAAGAGATACTTGAACAGCTGCTTGGCAGGATGGGGGGAACACATCTTCATTCAGGGTCCTATTTTCTTTCATTACGGGGTTCACACAGAAATCGGAAATCACTTCTTCGGCAACTACAATCTTACCGTACAGGACGATGCAAAGATTACCATTGGGAACAATGTCAGTTTTGGGCCTAATGTAACGATTGTTACACCTATTCATCCGTTCATCGCTTCTGAACGTAGGCAAATGCTTGATCAAAATGGTGATCGTAAGTCGCTGTGTTACGCCAAGCCTGTGACGATCGGAAACGATGTGTGGCTCTCAGCCAATGTAACGGTATGCGGCGGTGTTACCATTGGAGACGGATGCGTGATAGGAGCAGGTAGTGTGGTGACTCAAGATATCCCACCAGGCTCCTTTGCTGCGGGTGTTCCATGTAGAGTAATTCGCCAGATCACACAAGCGGACAGTATGCAATTTAAACCGGAAGTGTTAGCAGATTGCCGTGTGATTTTTGATATAGAGTCATAACACACGATAAATTTACGTATTCTCGGTATGTGCTGATGCAATTAAATTAGCGTAACAAATATATATAACACTCAGCCCTTTTGTGTAATCGTGCAAAAGGGCTGTACGACGTACAATGGGCGTTTTTATATGATTAACATTAATAACTCAACACAAAAAAATACAGGGTTAGCATCAATGGCCATATATTAAACCTACTTAATGATTAAAATGGAACCGTTCTAGAACGGTTCTTTTTTAATGTTATTAAATTTATTTCTTTGCTTTCATTATCTTTGAAAAATCAGCTGTAATTTCGAGCGCTAGTGGATTGGCAGAAGCTATCGAAACTAAACTCAGTGCCAAAGGAAGGTAGTGCGATGAACGGTGATAAAGGTGCAACGATGTTCCTTTGAACAGACGACGGTCTTGAATAATGTAAATTATATTTTAAATGGATACAGCGTATCAACCCGAGAAATATCCTCATTCTTCAAACCACATTAAAATAATATTGTCATATGACAGAATTGATGACAGCGGTCACTATAAGACAACCTCCCTTTTAATTATAGTAGTTAATGATGAGTTTTTTTATAAGGATCATGTTGAAGCCATGGTAAAAAGGCAGCTAAAGACCTCATGACATATCAATGATTAACTATGGTTCCATACAAGAAGTGGAGGAAAGAAGGATGAGGAAACAATCTTTTTTGTTGGTCATCGCTATTTTATTATCAGTTATTTCACCTGGACTAGTATCTAATAGAGCGGATGCGGCTGGGGGTACAGTTACAAAAAGTTACGCCGCCTCTGCGGATACGATGGAGTTGAGAGGTCAGCAGGAATTTGACGGCATATATGATAATGATGGGGATGGCTATCTTTATGTTGGTATGAGTAATAATGACGGATTCGTAAATGTCCGAAATAGAATGGCAATGATGTTTAATCTAGGTGTACCCGAAGGAACTATTGTATCAGCAGAGTTGGTCTTGACTGTCGCTACTGTCCTTAGAGTCACTGGTCATAATTTGTATACGGAAGTTAGGGGCTCTACAGCGAATGATTTGAACCTTGTAAGCTTTCCGCGAATGGATACGAACAACCCTTATGCGGATAAATTTACAGCTAAGAATACTAGTGAAGTGCCTATGGGTACATATCTTCAGGATCAAACGATTACTCTTAACGTAAAATCAGCTGTAGATACATTTACGGACAGTTCTGATCGTAAAATAATCTTCATTCTGAATGGTAATGAGTCAGATGCTGATAGCGGTAGATTTTTATTTTATTCCATGGAAACTGCAAATGCTGCGTATCATCCTAAACTAGTGGTTACTTATGAGACCGGAGCTGCAAATACGATTCCGACAGGTTCTTTTACGATATATGAAGGCGCAGCTACAAGCTCGTCAATTGTTAATCTATCTGTAACGGGATCTGACGCTGACGCAGGCGATAGTGTTACGCATATGAGATTTTCGAATAGTGCTGCGGGTTTGTCGGCAGCATCTTGGTTGCCTTTTAGCAATTCAGCAACATTTAGTCTAGCTGGCGGTGACGGGGCTAAGACGATCTATATGCAATTAAAGGATTCCAAAAATGGAATTTCGAATACATCTTCCCAGAGTATACTATTAGATCAGACATCTCCAACAGGATCTCTTATCATTAATAATAATGCTGCATTTACTAAAAACTACACCGTGACTTTGAGCGGAAGTTATTCCGACGGGAGTGGATCGGGAGTTGAGCAAGCTCGGCTCTCGAATGTTAGCGGTAGTTGGCAAACGAGTTGGTTTAATATTTCTGATTTGAATGGGAGGTCGTGGGTACTCCCAGCAGGAGAAGGCGCTAAAACGATATATGTTCAATATAAAGATAGGGTCGGAAATTTGAGTATGGGAACTATAAGCAGCACGATTACTGTAGATACCATATCACCAGTTATATCAAATGTAGAGAATAATAAAACATATAACAAGGCGATGGCCCCCACATTTAATGAAGGTAGTGGGCTATTGAATGGTAACCCCTTTAATAGCGGGACAGAGATTGTTATGGATGGTAATTATACGCTGATCGTAACAGATTCGGCAGGGAATTCAACAACGGTTAACTTTAAAATAGACACGGCTGCACCAGTTGTAACAGGTGTAACTAATGGTGGAATCTATAAGGGGAATGTGACAGTTACCTTTAATAAAGGAACGGCGACATTAAATGGAGCAGCATTTACTAGTGGAACAATGGTTACAATGGACGGTACTTATACGCTTGTTGTAACTGATCAAGCGGGGAATGTAACAACAGTGAGCTTTGAAATAGATAAGACTGCACCATTTGTAAGTGGAGTAACACATGGTGGGAGTTATAAAGCCCCGGTTACGGTGTTTTTTAACGAAGGAACGGCGACGTTGAATGGAGCAGCATTTGCTAGTGGAATGCGGATTGACGCGGATGGTAGTTATACACTTGTCGTAACGGATGCAGCTGGAAATGTAACAACGGTGAACTTTATTATTGATAGAGTAGCACCAATCGTAACAGGTGTTGCGGATGGTGGAATGTACAAGGATAAAGTGACAGTTAGTTTCAATGAAGGAACGGCAACATTGAATGGAGCAGCTTTTACAAGTGGTATGGAGGTTACTGCAGACGGTAGCTATACACTTGTCGTAACGGATGCAGCAGGAAATGTAAGAACGGTGAACTTTGTGATTGATAAGGTAGCACCAATCGTAACGGGTGTTGCGGATGGTGAAATGTACAAGGATAAAGTGACAGTTACCTTCAATGAAGGAACAGCAACATTGAATGGAACTGCTTTTACAAGTGGTACGGAGATTACTGTAGACGGTAGCTATACACTTGTCGTAACGGATGCAGCAGGAAATGTAACAACGGTCAACTTTATTATTGATAGAGTAGCACCAATCGTAACAGGTGTTGCGGATGGTGGAATGTACAAGGATAAAGTGACAGTTACCTTCAATGAAGGAACGGCAACATTGAATGGAACTGCTTTTACGAGTGGTACGGAAGTTATTCAGGATGACACGTACAAGCTCATCGTAACGGATGCAGCAGGAAATGCAACAACGGTGAACTTTGTGATTGATACAGTAGCACCAATCGTAACAGGTGTTGCGGATGGTGGTATGTACAAGGATAAAGTGACAGTTAGCTTTAATGAAGGAACAGCAACATTGAATGGAACTGCTTTTACAAGTGGTACGGAGATTACTGTAGACGGTAGCTATACACTTGTAGTAACGGATGCAGCTGGAAATGTAACAACGGTGAACTTTGTGATTGATAAAGTAGCACCAGTAGTAACTGGAGTAACCGAAGGTGGAATGTACAAGGATAAAGTGACAGTTAGCTTCAATGAAGGAACGGCAACATTGAATGGAACTGGTTTTACGAGTGGTACGGAAGTTAATCAAGACGGCACGTATAAGCTCATCGTAACGGATGCAGCAGGAAATGTAACAACGGTGAACTTTGTGATTGATAAGGTAGCACCAATTGTAACAGGAGTTGCGGATGGTGAAATCTACAAGGATAAAGTGACAGTTACCTTCAATGAAGGAACGGCAACATTGAATGGAACTGCTTTTACGAGTGGGACGGAAGTCATTCAGGACGGCACGTATAAGCTCATCGTAACGGATGCAGCAGGAAATGCAACAACGGTGAACTTTGTGATTGATAAAGTAGCACCAGTAGTAACTGGAGTAACCGAAGGTGGAATGTACAAGGAAAAAGTGACAGTTACCTTCAATGAAGGAACAGCAACATTGAATGGAACTGCTTTTACAAGTGGTACGGATGTTATTCAGGATGGAACGTATAAGCTCGTCGTGACGGATGCAGCTGGAAATGTAACAACGGTGAACTTTGTAATTGATAAAGTAGCACCAATTGTAACAGGAGTTGCGGATGGTGGAATGTACAAGGATAAAGTGACAGCTACCTTCAATGAAGGAACGGCAACATTGAATGGAACTGCTTTTACGAGTGGTACGGAAGTCATTCAGGACGGCGCGTATAAGCTCATCGTAACGGATGCAGCTGGAAATGCAACAACGGTGAACTTTGTGATTGATAAGGTAGCACCAATCGTAACAGGTGTTGCGGATGGTGAAATCTACAAGGATAAGGTGACAGTTAGTTTTAATGAAGGAACGGCAACATTGAATGGAACTGCTTTTACAAGTGGGACTGAAGTTACTCAGGATGGAACGTATAAGCTCGTCGTAATGGACGCAGCAGGAAATGCAACAACGGTGAACTTTGTAATTGATAAGGTAGCACCAATCGTAACAGGAGTTGCGGATGGTGGAATGTACAAGGATAAAGTGACAGTTAGCTTCAATGAAGGAACGGCAACATTGAATGGAGCAGCTTTTACAAGTGGTACGGAGATTACTGTAGACGGTAGCTATACACTTGTCGTAACGGATGGAGCGGGTAATGCTACTACGATTATTTTCCTAGTGGATACTACTGCTCCAACCGGTACATTAACCATTGATCAAGCTGGTTCGGAATGGACGAATGTTGCGGATACAACTCTAACTCTTACTAGCGATGACAGTAGTAAAGGAAGTGGCGTTGTCGAGATGCGCTTCTCGGGCAATGGGACGGATTGGAGTAGCTGGGAGCCATCCGCTGCAACGAAGGCATGGAGCTTTGGAGCAGGCGACGGGGAGAAATCAGTATTCGTACAGTTTAAAGACAAGGCAGGCAATGTAAGTCATTCCGTTATTCAAGATAAAATAAAACTTGACCAGACGATACCAACAGGAACGATTACCATAAATAGCGGAGCTACTGTAACGAGTAGCAAGGAAGTGAAACTATCTCTAACTTCTTCAGATGGCGATGGTAGCGGTGTTACTGAAATGCGGTTTTCTGCCGATAAGTTGGCTTGGTCAGCTTGGGAGAATGTATTGCTCACCAAAAATTGGATTTTGGATGGAGATTATGGATCTAAGCAGTTATACGTTCAATACCGAGATGCAGCAGGTAATAGTAGTGTGGCACATGCAGCATCTATTGAATACCAAGCAAGCAGTGGTTCCAGCAATGGCGGTGGTAATACAGAAACGAATTCTGATATCACAGTTAGCATAGGAAACAAGCCAGTACAAATGGTTAAGGCAACTGTCAGGACAATAGAAGGTAAAAAAGTAACGACGGTTGTCTTTGAGGAAGCGCAGCTTAAAGAGCTTTTGAAGGGAGCAGGCGATAAACCCGTTATTACGATTACGGTCCATAATCAATCTGATATCGTGAATTGGGAAATAAATGCTCGGCTTCTTTCAGCCTTTGAAAGCAGTAACGCTGTTATTCAACTAATGTCTGAAAAAGCGTCTTATAGCTTTCCGATGGATAAAGTTCATATTGATGAATGGCTTAACCACTTCGGATCTAATGTTTCACTGAAGGATATAACTCTCAAGATGGAAATCATTCATGCTCCTAACTCAGAATTTGTTTATAAGGATAGGGATAACGGACAAATTACACTTATCGCTCCTCCTGTGAGATTTTCAGTGAAAGCATACTTTGGGGGCAAGGAAATAGAGCTGAATCAATTTGATACTTTTGTAGAGAGACGCATTGCATTGCCTGAAGGATTAGATCCAAAGCGTATTACGACGGGAGTAAAGTTAATTTCGGACGGATCGCTCATTCATATTCCTACTAAGGTAATAGAAGAAGACGGACGTTATTACGCTGTCCTTAGCAGCATGACTAACAGCATGTACGGTCTCATTTATCATCAAAAATCATTTAGCGATGTTGCAACACATTGGGCCAAAACAAGCATCAATGATCTGGCATCACGACTTATCATTAATGGTTCTGACGAGCAGCGTTTTTTACCGGATAACGAAATAACTCGAGCAGAATTCACAGCTATAATGATAAGGGCATTAGGTTTAAGCTCTGCTGCTAAATCTGTAAGCTTTACAGATATATCAGAAAAGGATTGGTATCACTCAGCAGCTCAAATCGCGTATTCGTACGGATTGGTTGATGGATACAGCGATGGTTCATTCAAGCCTAACGAAAAGATTACTAGACAGGAAGCAATGGTTATTTTATCGAGGGCAATGAAGCTGGCAGATTTGTATAATGAGCTTGTCAATGTACAGCAGCAAAATCTGCTTCATGGTTTTAAAGATAATACAAAAATAGCAGCTTGGGCTCGCCAAGCCGCGGCATTAACGATTCAATTCGGTGTTATCGGCGGTTATAATGGGGAGCTGCAGCCTCAGAAAAATATTACTAGGGCTGAAACATCCGCCATTATCCAAAGGCTGCTTCAAAAAGCTAAATTCATTTAAGCATTACATAAAGAGGCTGCGGATTCCGCAGCCTCTTTATCGATTAGAAGCCTGAAAATACCTATTAGATAAATTAGGTGTTTCCCGTTTTTTTTATGTTCAATGATATAAGGGGAAAGAGATTCCTTTTTATATTTTGTAAAAAGAGGGATGTTGTGACTCTATTAGTTAACTAGAGATTTCTAATTGGCAACTTCTATTTGTTGTAATATGATGGCGGTTAGGGAGTCTTATGTCGTATTTACCCGGATCTAATGTCTTTTTTACCCCTGTTCGTGTGTGGGCTATTGGTTATAATGAGTATTGTGTAAGGGCTTCCAATTCTAAAAAATTGTTGAAAAGAGGAATGCACTTGAGCAAACAGTATGACGTCGCGGCATACATATGGCCGGCTTATACAGGGGACGAACCAAGAACTAGGATGTTCTGGCCGGAGGGGATGGGGGAGTGGCAATCTGTCAAGAACGCCGTCAAGAAGTTTCCCGAACATAATTGGCCGCGCAAGCCGCTGTGGGGCTACTGCAACGAAGCGGACCCCTATGTGATGGAGATGCAGATCTACGCGGCGGCGGACCACGGCGTCAATGTATTCATTTACGATTGGTACTGGTACGACAAACGCCCTTTTTTGGAAAATTGCCTCAACGACGGCTATCTGAAGGCGAGAAACAACGATAGAGTAAAATTTTATTTGATGTGGGCTAACCATAGCGTGAATAATACGTGGGATATCCGCTTGTCGCATGATATGGAAGGCGCCATGATCTGGGATGGCGCGGTCGACCGCCAAGAATTCGAGATCATCGCCGATCGCGTGATCAATCAATATTTTAAGCATCCGTCTTACCACACGATTGATGGCAAACCAATATTTAATATTTACGATCTTGCCAATCTGATGAGAGGTTTGGGCGGTGCGGAAGAAACGAAGGATGCATTCACTTGGTTCAGAGCCAAATGCGTCGAAGAAGGCTTGCCTGGCTTACACCTGCAGCTCACTTTGTGGGGCGAGCAGAACTTCAATCTCAGCGGCGTTGACGGCGGGGAAAAGGTAACGGCGAAAGAGATCGTGAAGCTGCTTGGCTTCGACAGCTTGACCCACTATCAGTACGTTCATTTCGTGAACGTAGACCGTGATTACAACGAAATCATGGTGGATGTCGTTCAAGAGTGGTCCCGCATTGACGCAGCATACGACATTCCGTATTATCCGCACATCTCGGTTGGCTGGGATAATAATCCGAGGTTTAAGGAACGTGTTCCGCTTGTTGTTCAGAACAATACGCCAGACAACGTTCAGAAGGYGTTTGAACAAGCGAAGCAATATGCGGATACACATCCAGAGCAACCTCCGCTCATCACGGTGAACAGCTGGAATGAGTGGACGGAGACGAGTTATTTGTTGCCGGACGATTTGTACGGGTACGGGTATTTAGAGGCGATTAAGAAAACATTCGTCAAATCGTAAGCGCGGAGAGCAAACCTCCTCTTTGAAATAATCAGACCCACTCGGAGTGGGTCTCTTCTCCGATTTTAAATCATGTCTGCTGGTAGCTTGTGGCTGACAACTGGCAACCACGGCAAAGGAAGGTGTAGTAAATACCTTCACTATTTCCGACTTGCTCCATGTCCAGCTGGGCAATGAATACCATTGTTTGCTCACAACTAGGGCAAGACGGGTATTCAGCATCCTGAATCCAAGTCGGATGCCCTCCAATTTGTGTGGCAGGTACTTCAAGGGTCCAGTACGAAGCTTCATAACTGCCTCTAGGCTGGTCTACCATGTGTAGCAAATGGACGGGCTCTGTATCCTCATAAATCTCTCGAGAAAAATGCTTCGGCAGCTGATTATAGGAACTCCAGCTCAAATGACCCTGATAATCAATTTCCATGAACTGCACACCATAATAAGCAGCGCACCGCATACATGCAGCCAATCGCAAACGTTCACCTTCAAGATTCAGAAATTGCAGAACCGGGTCGAGGAGATTGCAATCAAATAGTACTTCTATTGGGCCGTCGCACCATGGGCAGGTATGATTACTGTCCTTAAGCGCAAGCACTGCTATATTTTCAGTAAATTGATCTTCAGCCTTAAATGCATAGCGAACCGAATGGAATAATGTTATCTTGTTTCCCTCATCATCCAGCTCCCAACCGCCTTCATGAGTATAGCTTTCAGGGGATACATAAAGTTCGCTAGCCCAGTGTGGAGTTGATTTTGCCCAGCTATCAAACTGACGCACGATCTCTTCATCTCCGATCCAAGCAAGGGCTGACAGTAGATGGTTGCGATTCTCCTTATCGTGATGAATCCGTTCCATGATTTTGTTTCTAATGGAAGGCAGAGCATCTTTGAAAAGAATCCCTGGATAAAAACATTCTTTTTGTACTAACGCATCCAATCCAAGATGGATGGTTGCCTGAGCAAAGCAAACGAGCGATAACAAAATCTCTTCGGCCTGATCAAGCTCCCCCTCTTCAATAAGTTGTACAGCATACGCCTCCATTTGAGCGACTTCCTTTGGAGTGAGGTTATGATAAAGTTCCTGTTCGCTTTTTGTGTAGGAGAGAAGGACCTCTAGCGGATCATGTTTTTTAGGTGTATGCATGATTTTAAGAATTTCAACGGGTTCGGTAACATCTTTATAAGGATCGAAGAATCTACGATTGCGGGCAATATAGTCTTCCTTTTCCAATCGAAGCTTTTTTTGTTGGCAGGGCATACATATTCCGCCTGTCTTGGCTGCGGTAGCTGGTAAAATAGTTGCTACGCAGCCTTCTGTTTGGCATGGCAGACGTTCCGTCATTAGCTCACCTCTAGAAAAATGAAATTTTGCTTTCTGTCTTTATTATCCCTGTCATTGAAAAGGTTGTCACTAGCATTTAACCGAATTATTACGGGAAGAAGCATTAGTAATTATCGAATGATGATGGGAGGATTAAGATGCGGGTCAAACGGATCGTCACGAATATTGAAGCGCAGGATATTACCGCTGCAAAACGCTTTTACGAGGATGTACTCGGTCTTGAGTTATTAATGGATCATGGTTGGATTAGAACTTACGGTTCGAGCGAAGAGATGAGCATACAAATTAGTTTTGCCACACAAGGGGGATCTGACACGCCTGTGCCTGATATGTCAATCGAAGTCGATGATCTCCAAGCTGCTTTTGATGGCATGAAAAAAGCTGGGTTTCCAATCGAATATGGCATTGCAGTGGAGCCCTGGGGTGTTCGGCGCTTCTATGTACGCGACCCATTTGGTAAGCTTATCAACATTCTTTCTCATGAGCATTGAGGCAAGGTAAAATTTATTGTTTACAGCATGAGATAAAAGAATGAACGGATAAAGCCCGCCGACCAACAGGTCAGTGGGCTTTATTTTTATGTGGTGCATAGATGGCAATAACATTCATTCTTCTACTGAATTACTGACCGTGAACGGGTGCTTCTTTAAGCTGTGCAAGTATGATTTCTATCGTATTATCAATAAATGATTTTTCGGGACGTGCTTTCAATATTACCGTTAGCCCAATTAACGATACGATTAGCGACTGCGATAAAGCTTTCACGTTTACTGGAATTTCGAGTTCACCCGATTGTATGCCCCGTTCAATGGTCTCTAGAAATATGACGGACAGGTACATTTGATGTTCTCTTGTGAGAATTTCGAATTTTTCATCATGCGGTGCAAGCTCGACTATCGTATTGATGCTAAAGCATCCACGGTTGCGATTTTCTCCGTATTCCTCAGCAACAACCCCTTCAAAATAATGGCGAAAGGCTTCCTTAACAGAGGAATAGCTCTGGAGCTTGGTTCGAACGAGAGCAGCGCGCGACATCGTATATTTGCGCAGTGCAGCTTCGAATAATTCTTTTTTGTCACCAAAAGCTGAGTATAGGCTAGGTCGTTGAATACCCATTCTGGAAGTTAAATCGCTAAGTGAGGTAGCCTCATAGCCCTTCTCCCAAAACAGCTGCATAGCTGCATCCAATGCTTTTTCTTCGTCAAATTCGCGGGTTCTTCCCATAGTCAAAACCTCTCGGTACTCTTTATTTTCTAGTGTTTAATCAAATACAATAGTCAATCGTCTATATTTACATACCAATTGGTATAGTATTATTTTATAATTTGCGATTGGCAATGTCAAATGAAAGATCCGTTAATCACAATATAAACTTGGTTTTTAACCTAAAACCATGTGCAAACATTTTTACGTTGACAGAGATCGTTTTTATGCGCTATATTTACCGAGCGATATAACATACCGATCGGTACAAAAAATCTAGTTTTTAAAATGAATGAAGAAAAGGTGTGTTTGAAATGGAGGAGCTTAGAGAAAAAGCAGCAGTCTATAACAAGGTAAAGATGAATTCATCACAGGGAACAAATAACGATCGCGATTCGGTTCAGGGTTCCTCGATGTCTCGCTATGTCACACTGTTGTTTGCGGTTGCCTGCGGGATGTCTGTTGCGAATATCTATTTCGCACAACCGCTGCTCGATCATCTGTCGATGGCGTTTGGCATTGACTATTCAACCATTGGCATTCTGATTACGATCACCCAAATTTTTTATGGATTGGGATTGTTATTGTTGGTACCGCTTGGAGATTTACTGAACCAGCGCCGACTCATTATCGGTCAGATGTTATTTTCCGTGATCGCTCTAGTTATCGTTGGGTTTGCCTCCTCCAGCCTGATGCTTTTCGCAGGTATGGCCTTGGTGGGACTGCTTGCTGTTGTAGCCCAGACGCTTGTAGCATTTGCAACTAGCATAGCTACCCCTGCCGAAAGAGGACGTGTCGTTGGCGTGGTAACAAGTGGAATTGTCATTGGCATCCTTCTTGCACGAACGATTGCAGGAGTATTAACAGATATAGCGGGTTGGCGTTCCGTATATTTATTTTCTGCAGCATTGATGCTTCTTATGGTTTTTGCATTATTTAAAGTTTTGCCAGATGCAAAGCGAGAAGTGAAATCACTGTCTTATCCTCAGCTGCTTAAGTCGGTGTTTATGTTGTTCGTACAAGTGAGGATCCTACGTATCCGAGCAGTTCTGGCTATGCTGATTTTTACGGCTTTTAGTATATTGTGGACTTCATTAGTGCTGCCCCTTAGCGCACCGCCATGGTCACTTTCTCACACCGCCATAGGGGCGTTTGGCCTCGTGGGAGCTGTTGGAGCGTTAGCTGCTGCAAGGGCGGGAAAGCTTGCCGATCAAGGTTATGGACAGAAAACGACGGGCATAGCTTTGATTCTATTGCTCCTATCATGGTTGTTAATCAGCTATACAGATCAGTCGCTATTCGCCTTGGTTATTGGCATTGTTCTTCTTGATTTGGCTGTGCAGGCTGTACATGTCACGAATCAAAGCATGATTTTCGCATTACATGCGGAGGCTCGCAGCCGGCTTGCAGCGGGATACATGGTTTTTTACTCCATAGGAAGTGCCGTTGGTTCGATCTCATCGACTCTAACCTATGCCCATTACGGCTGGGACGGAGTATGTTTGCTTGGAGCATCGGTTAGTACACTCGCTCTTCTGTTTTGGGCAATGACGAGGCGTACTGCCCCTTCCGCATGAAAATAAATAATATAAACAGGAGAGATTGACCATGGAAATAGGAATAACTTCGTTTGTAGAAACAAAGCCGGATATTCAAACGGGTGCAGTAATAAGTCATGCGCAGCGATTGCGTGAGGTTGTCGAGGAAATTGTCCTTGCCGATCAGGTGGGACTTGATGTATTTGGCGTAGGTGAGCATCATCGGAAGGATTATGCAGCATCTTCACCTGCAGTTGTGCTAGCTGCAGCTGCATCACAAACGAAACGGATTCAGTTAACGAGTGCAGTAACGGTGCTTTCTTCATCTGACCCGGTACGCGTTTTTCAGGATTTTGCAACGCTCGATGGTATTTCAAATGGGCGTGCGGAAATTATGGCTGGTCGGGGTTCCTTTATCGAATCTTTTCCACTGTTTGGCTATGATTTGAATGACTATGACGAGCTGTTCGAGGAACATTTGGAATTGCTCTTAAAAATACGAGGGTCCGAAAAAGTAACCTGGAAAGGCGGGCATCGGCCTGCCATTCATGATTTAGGCGTATATCCTCGGCCTGTTCAAAATTCGTTGCCGATATGGGTAGGCAGCGGAGGCAATCGGGACTCTGCAATCCGTGCTGGACTGCTCGGCCTGCCATTGATGCTGGCGATCATTGGCGGTAGCCCGATGCAATTTGAACCACTGGTACAGCTTTATAAGAAAGCGGCTGCGCATGCCGGCCATGATGATTCGCGCCTTAAAGTGGGGTCTCATTCCATAGGTTTTGTTGCAGAAAATACGGATCTAGCAGCAGATACTTTTTTTCCTTCCACGCAAGCAGGCATGAATAAACTTGGGAAAGAGCGAGGCTGGGCGCATTATGACCGTTCCAGCTTTGATGCCGCGCGCAGCTTTGAAGGAGCACTTTATGTGGGTGATCCGGAAACCGTTGCCCAAAAAATTATTCATCTTCGGAAAAATGTAGGCGTTACGCGTTTTATGATGTACGTGCCTTTAAGTACTATGCCGCATGATCAAGTGATGAGAGCCATTGAGCTGCTAGGAACAGAGGTTGCGCCACGCGTCCGAGAGGAAATTGCCAAGTGGGAAGCGGAGACGGAAAAAGAATCATAATTCAGCTGTAGCTGGTGTAAGCGTTGCTCCCCCACAAACGGCTATAATAAATCATTACCTTGCTCGCATCCATCCCAAATCTCTATACTAAAAACAAACAGATGACATGGTGGGCTTCGGCTCCACATCGAAAGGAGGCTTCGGCTATGCAAAGGACGAGTTGGGAAAAGTGGAATGGTCATAATGGTTCTATTTTCTGGTTAACGGGGTTGTCCGGTTCAGGAAAAACGACGCTTGCTTGCGGGGCGGAGAGTGAGCTGCTGAGGCGGGGGGTCAGATGTGTCATCATTGACGGCGATCGATTACGGCAAGGCTTGAATCGGGATCTTGGGTTTACGGAAGAGGCACGACTGGAAAATATGCGCCGTGCAATGGAGATTGCGGATATGTTTCTAGAGAAAGGTTTTGTTGTCCTTGTACCGATGATTTCCCCTTATGAATCGTACCGAAAGCAGATCAAGCAGCGGTTTGGTCCGGATGATTTTGCTGAAGTGTATGTGAAATGCTCACTGGAGGAATGCGAACAACGTGATCCCAAGGGCTTATATCGCAAAGCGAGAGCAGGAGAAATAAAGGATTTTACGGGCATTGATTCCCCTTACGAGACGCCGATACAACCTAATATGATCATAGACACGGAGAAGTTTGGCGAAGCAGATGCTATAAATGCGCTTGTTGCGTACATCGAATCCCGATTGAACAATATCTAGAATAGAGAGGGTGATATATAAATGAGACCGGAAAAAAGTTATACGATATGGTTTTCACAGCGTACAGGGAGTACCCTGCTGAACGAAGCTCTTTCATCAACTGGCCTAGCAGGAAATCMTGCGGAATGGCTGCTCTTCAATGATCCCAAGACAATGACGGTGGACAAAATGGAGCAGATGTGGCGGGAAGGTACTTCGTCAAATGGTGTTTTTGGCTTGAAAACAAGTATGAATAGCGAATGGATCACTGCATTTCGGAACATCTTTCAATTGCCTGATACGGCGACAAAAGCTAGTGTCTGGCGTGCAGCTTTTCCGAATTGCGATAAACATATCTATATGACGAGAAGAAATAAAGTCCGTTTAGCCGTATCTTGGTGGCGGGCCATCGTATCCGGAGAGTGGCATCGGCAGCATGGCCAAAAACCGCAAGAGCATGATATTGCCGATAAGTATAATTTTGATGCAATCAACCATTTGTTCATCGAAAGCTCGCTTCGGGAAGCGGCGATGGAGGACTTTTTTACAGAAGAAGGGATCGTTCCACTTACGATCGTTTACGAAGATTTTATTCTCGATTATGAAGGAACAGTGCTGAGGGTGCTGGATTTTCTGAACATTCAGTCCGAGTCGGTGAAGGTTGCTCCGCCAGCTTTTGATAAGTTAGCAGAAGATGTGGCAGAGCAGTGGGTGCAGCGTTACCGTCAAGAGCGACAAGCGGGAAACGAAACAAAAGTGTGGTAATTACGATTAATTGATGTCTTAGCTCTTAGTTGAGGCGCAAGCATTCGCGGTTTTCCGCTAACGCTCGGATACAAGCAAACGCGAGCGATCTATGTGATACGTCCCATGTTGATAAATAGCAAGACGGAGCTGCAGCCGCAGCCCCGATTAAGAATGATTAAGATACCTCTGGAATCTGAGCAATTAACACTTTGACACCTTTGTTCTCAATATCCTCAATGGCATTTATGCTGGCTTCACTATCGGTAATTAATAGATCCATATCGGTAATGGGGCCTTCTTTTGCAAAAAAATCGACGCCTAGCTTCTCATGAGGAGCTAGACAAATTCGTTTTCTAGAAATTTCGACCGCCGTTCGTCCTAATGAAGCTACTTCTGGAGAAGAGGTGCTTACCCCGTTTTTGGAAATTCCGCCCCCAGCAGCGAAGCACAGATCTAAAGTGAATTGTCTAAGAAACTGATTAGCGAGTGTATCGGAAATGTTTCCAGAACTTTTCACTTTGCCGCCTATCAAATAAACATCAATTTCTTCACGATCCTTCAACACATCAGCCACTCTGATTGCATTCGTAACCACCGTAAAAGGTACCTCAGGAAGAAACTTTAACATGCCGTAATGGATGCCTGCACTGCCTATAAATACAGTATCTTTTTCTTGTATAAAAGAAGCTGCTAATTTAGATATGGCATCTTGATGCGGTGAAGCCTCTTTATAACGTAGGTCTGGCGGGAGCGGGGCGCTGCGGACTTTAGCAGCTGGTATTGCGCCGCCATGCGTACGTTTGAGCAGCCCTTTCTCCTCCATAATCGATAGATCCCTTCGGATGGAATCAATCGACAATTCAAACATATCCGCTAGTTCCTTGGCGAGTACTCTGCCGTTTTTTTGTAGCAGCTCAATAATCTTGTCACGACGCTCATCGGTAAACAAATCGAATCGCCTCCTCTGGATTTTATAACCAGTTACAATTCCATATTATTCGGTTTTATTCAGTTTTGTCAATCTATTTTGTTCGTGTTAATTCTGTTTTGTTCTGGTTTTGGTTGAGGGGCAGCCATTCCTGTAGTTGGTCCGCACATTTCAGTCGGAGAGGACCGATTGACGTTTGATATATCGCCGATGAATCCTGATAATGTAAAGCTAGTAGGCTGGAAGCATATAAAAGGCCCGCAGAAAGGTTATATTTTAAAAAGATAAGGTAAAATTTGAGCTTTATAGATGACTAACTATACCGATAGAGGTGTACTTGCATAGTTTGAAGTAGACCTATTTCAACATTACTAAGAAAAGGAATGTGATTCGAAGTGGAAAGAAGAAAAAGAGCTCGTATAAGCGCAATTCTTCCTACTGTAGATGAACCATTTAATGACTTTAGTCAACCGGTTGATTCTACTTTTGAGCCTGGTTTTGAAAGAGCAGGGTCTATGTTTAGTCGAATCGGCGGTATTGATGGAATCATGTCCATGATGGGAAGAATGCAGCAGTTGTTTGGCTTCGTTCAACAGATCCCTCCTACTTTCAAAGTAGTTGGTTCATTTTTTGGACCAAAGGCAACCGTCAGCAATCTATCCAGAAAACCAGCAAGAATAAAAAATAAAAAATACGACGCAAAATCACGGACAGCCGCAACTTCGCGTCGCACTACAAAAAACAGATAGAGTAACGTAGAGCAATCCTTTTATTAAAAGCCATAAAAAAGGTTAATCATAGCGATTTAATCTAATCTCCCATCTAACTTGCGAGTTCGCTTTTTCGCGAGAATAGTTGGGTGTTTTCTTTGACTTAATCCCTAGCTCACGGCTAGTGCTTCATTTTGCTCAAATGCTTTGGCTTTAATCTAGCGATGATAGGCAGCGTCAGCAGCAGTACGAAGCTGGAAGTCCCGTACACAAAAATTAAAGAGGTCGCTTCTTTCAGAAACCCTGAGCAAAATGTACCGATTAACATAAATCCGATAAATACAGGAACCATCACACCGTTAACACGACCAACGTATTCATCCTGTACGGATTTGATAAATAGCATATTAAGCAGTACTTGCAGCACGGTATAAAATAAACCGACCAGCAGATGGAATGATGCGGTCAACCAAACGTAAGTGGAAAGCGCCTGAACGAGCACTCCCGTCGCCGTTACAATAATAACAACGGTAAATATTTCCCGAGTTTCAAAACGATTGCCAATAGAAGCAGCTATTAATCCCCCAGCTAACATCCCGACTCCGTATAACATACTGAACCATTGCAAATTCTCTTTCGGCAATTGCAGTCTTTCCGTCAATATAAATACATCAAGTGGTTGAATAAGTCCCCAAGACAGACCATCTATAGCAAACCATACGGCTATAACAACCAATATTCTATTTTGACGGAGGTAGATCATACCCTCTTTAATTTCTTTCAGAACAGAGCTGTTTTCTTTTTTCTCTTCACGGGTCTGTTTAGGAAGAAACGAAAGAAAGGAGGCAGAAAGGGCGAATAGGATCAATAAGCTGTATAAGGATACCTTAAGTCCAAAATTAACGTAAATAGCGGTACCGATGACAGGCCCAACAATCATGAAAATCGAGTTCATGCTTTGCGTTAAACCAACAGCTGCTCCAACATGCTTCGGTTCAACATAACGTTTAATGAGCTTAATGGATGATGGCTGAGAGAACTGTGTAATAATAGTGGATACGAAAGTGGCGATATAAATAGCTGGCCAGAAGCCTAGATCCAAAACGCCAATGATGAGCAAAATAGATACGATACTTAATAAGTCAGCTATAATCATCGTTTTTTTGGGATTCCACCGATCAACGAGCGCCCCGCCTACAAGGGCAACAGCAAAGATAGGAAAATATTCGATAACCGTCAGCATCGACACAGCGACCGGGTCATTATTTGATTTTTCCAATACAAAAAAGAGCAAAGCAATGTTCCGTATCCATGTACCTATATTTTGCAATAAATCAGAAGCGGTAACTAATAAATAAACGCGATTACTAAATAATGTTTTCATATGGCTTCACCTATTATGTTTCTATAAATTTAATTCCATGACCATTCCGACAACCGGCCCGTCTGCATCAATCTCACCGTTTAAGCGGAATCCAAAATGTTCATAAAGCTGTTGAGCACGCGAATTATGTTGATGGAGGCTCAAATAAATGGTTCTGATTTCAAATAATTGCTGAAAATATTCGAGTAGTATAGGAATAAACCGCTTGGCATATCCGTTTCCTTGGAATCGGTAATCAATCATAAAGCGGTCAAGCCACACACTCTTGTTCACGTTGTTTTGCCAGCCGTACATTGCATAGCCGACTAAAGTTTCGCCATCATATAATGCAAGCGAAGTTGCGTTTTTCTCAAATAAACATTCGGCTAAAGAAAAGGCGTTGCTTTCAATAAATGGTTGCTGCTCCTTGGACACCGATAATGCGGCTACAGCGCGCCAGTTTTCTGTTGTTACTTCACAAAAATGAAGACTCATTCTGTTCACTCGCTTTCTTTTGCAGTAAATTCCAATACTCATGAAACTATTTTTGTTTTTATAGTTTTCAAGCTGTTTAAAAAAAGAATAAAAGCGTTGGCTTTTATTCTCCCTTTGCAGTTCTAGGCACTAGTCCAAATAGAATAATATCGACAATGGTGGATAAAGCTTCGGAAAGCGTAATATCATTTTTTTGATAAAAGCGTTGATCGAGTGTTGAGTTTGCTGCGTCGATCATTAGCTTCATAATGACAGATATATTTTTGTTAACTATTATGCCTTCGTGAATGCCTTGTTCAATGACGCTGCGCAATGCATCCCAGTCATCGGTCAGCGCATCATCAATTTTTTTCCATTGCTCTGGATAGTAACGCTTCATTTGCTCCAATATCCGTATATCATATAATTCATAATGTTTTGTTAGAAGGGTTACAATACCTCTGATTTTCTCAATAATCGATAAGCTTGCGTCTTGCGTGATCTGAGCTGTTTTCTCATCGAATTCACCTAAAGTTTGCGCAATGAGTGCTTCCAAAATACTTACTTTAGAAGGGAAATGCTCGTACAATGTCCGTTTGCTAATTCCTAGCCGAGAGGCCAAATCGTCCATTGTAAATTTGATTCCTTTATCATGAATCTCTTCGATAAATGCTTTCATAATTCGATCTATCAAGAACAGACCCCCTGAGAGAGAACTTTTAGATTAGAGAAAACTAAAAAAACTAAAATAGTTTCATGGATCGATTTTACCTGTTTGTCTTTCCATTGTCAATGGCAGGCTAATACTCATGAAGACAATGCTTTATCTGGAATATGGTAAAATAATAGCGGATGATAAGGAGATTGTTGAATCTGGTCGAAAATCATTTAGAAATGAATCCTACATTGAGTTGTAGGGCCTATAACGTTTATAATAAAACGATAATATTCCAAAAGAAAAGGTGTCATTCATGAGCATATTAAACGTAGAACGACTAAGCCACGGCTTTGGAGATCGCGCGATCTTCAACGACGTATCCTTCCGCCTGCTTAAAGGCGAGCATATTGGACTGATCGGCGCTAACGGCGAGGGCAAGTCCACTTTTATGAACATTATTACAGGCAAGCTGCAGCCTGACGACGGCAAGGTTGAATGGTCGAAGCGCATGCGCGTAGGTTATCTCGATCAGCATGCGGTTCTCAGCAAAGGAATGACGATGCGGGACGTGCTGAAGGGAGCTTTTCAGTACCTGCTCGATATGGAACAAGAAATGAACGATATGTACGGCAGAATGGGCGATGTAACGCCAGAGGAACTCGAGCAAATGCTTGAGGATGTTGGAACGATTCAGGATACGCTGACGAATCAGGATTTCTATTTGATTGACGCGAAAATTGACGAAACGGCTCGTGGTCTTGGCCTTACGGATATTGGTCTTGATAAGGACGTTAATGATTTGAGCGGAGGGCAGCGGACGAAGGTGCTTCTAGCGAAGCTGCTGCTGGAGAAGCCGGACATTTTGCTTCTCGATGAGCCGACGAACTATCTCGATGAGCAGCATATCGAATGGCTGAAGCGTTACTTGCAAGAGTACGAGAATGCATTTATTCTCATTTCACATGATATCCCGTTCCTTAACAGTGTAATTAACCTCATTTATCATATGGAGAATCAAGAGCTGAACCGCTATGTTGGCGACTATGAATACTTCCAACAGGTTCATGAAATGAAAAAGCAGCAGCTTGAATCGGCCTATAAGCGTCAGCAGCAGGAAATAGCTGATCTGAAGGACTTCGTAGCACGCAACAAAGCGAGCGTAGCGACGCGGAACATGGCGATGTCGAGGCAGAAGAAGCTCGATAAGATGGATGTCATTGAAATTGCGAAGGAAAAGCCGAAGCCGCAGTTCAACTTCAAGGACGGAAGAACCTCCGGCAAGCTCATATTCGAGACGAAGGAGCTTGTTATCGGATATGACAGTCCGTTGTCGAGACCGCTTGATCTTCGTATGGAACGAGGACAGAAGATTGCTCTCGTRGGGGCGAACGGTATTGGTAAAACGACGCTGCTGCGCAGTATTTTAGGTGAAATTCCAGCTATATCGGGTACGGTACAGCGCGGGGAGCATCAGCAAATCGGATATTTCCAACAGGAAATTAAGGATGCAAACTACAATACGTGTATTGAGGAAGTGTGGAAGGAGTTCCCTTCACTCTCCCAATTCGAAGTACGTGCGGCACTCGCGAAATGCGGGCTGACGACCAAGCATATTGAAAGCAAAATTGCGGTGCTTAGCGGCGGCGAGAAGGCGAAGGTTCGCCTTTGCAAGCTGATCAACAGCGAAACAAACCTGTTAGTACTGGATGAGCCAACCAATCACTTGGATGTCGATGCGAAGGACGAGCTGAAACGTGCGCTTAAGGCGTACAAAGGCAGCATTTTGCTTATCTCTCACGAACCAGAATTTTACCGCGATGTTGTAACCGATACATGGAACTGTGAATCATGGACGACGAAGGTATTTTAATTCGTCTAATATAGCCAGAAAGAGGAGACGAGCCTGCAGGCTCGTCTCCTTTTTTGCATAGGGTAGGTGAAACCGTTTCGCTGGTTCATTAAGGCAAGAGTAGACAAGGCTGCATACAGATGCTAGGTTTAAAGCGGATGGATTTGACCTAGGATATTTGGGTAAGGCTTGTTTAATCCTTTTATTACATTAAGCAAAGTAGGTTTAAAAGAATGAATAATAGCGATCAGCCGATTTATCGATTTAGTGAAGCGCCTATTTGGGAGCTGCAGCGCGCTTATTTTGAAGAGCAGGGCATCGAGGCGTGGCAAAATGATGAAGTGCCGCAGTACATTACGAACAATCCTGTGATCGCGTCTGCTTATGCAGAGATCATATTCGGATTTTTACAGGATAGAGCAAGGTTAGGTGGCATATCGGAGGAACCGATTACGATCCTTGAGCTTGGAGCAGGCTCGGGTCGACTAGCCTATCAAGTGCTGACGGCATTATGTGAGCTGATAGATTTTGCTGGTATGGAGCTTCCGCCGTTTCGTTACATCATGAGTGATTTGCCAGTCAAAAATATTGACTATTGGCAGCAGCATGAACGCTTACAGCCATTTGTCCAGCAAGGCATACTCGATTTCGCTAAGTTTGACGCGGTACGTGATACAGAGCTTCGATTGACGGAATCGGGTGTCACGATAAAGCAGGCAGATCTGAAGCAGCCGCTGCTGCTTGTTGCCAATTATTTTTTTGACAGCATTCCGCAAGAGCTCATTTATGTGGATGAAGGTCATATTTTTGAATGTAAAGTGTCCTTCGCGGTACCTGCTGCTGAGGCGGATGGCATAGATGTATCGGACATGCTGGTGAGCATAGAGCCCGAGTATCATTACCGAAGAGCAGCCGAGTATGAAGAGCAATCGTACCCCTATCGGAATGTGATTGAGCTGTATAAGCAGCAGCTTGAGGATTCGCATATCCTCTTCCCGGAGATTGGGATGGATTGTCTTGAACGGCTTGGACGGTTATCACAAGCGGGATTTGTACTGCTTACAGCCGATAAAGGCGATCACCGAATGGAGAACTGGGCATTTGCTGAGCCGCCCGAACTGATTCATCACGGCAGCTTTTCGCTCACGGCCAATTATCATGCGATACAGCATGTTTTTGAACAAAAAGGCGCATTGTCCTATTTTACTAACCATCATTATAAAAATTTGAATGTAGGCTGCATCATCATGCTGGAGAAGCCAGCGACCTATGCGAACACACGCTTAGCTTATCGTCGTTTTGTCGAACGTTTTGGACCGGATGATTTTTTTAGCATGAAGCTATGGTTTGACGAGCATTTGGAATCGCTAGAGATGTACGCCATTTTAGCTTTCTGGCGACTGAGCCGCTACGATGCGCAATTGTTCATTCAAAGCGCTGAGCGCATACAGTCGCTGCTGCCAGATAGCAGCGACGAAGAAGCCGATGATCTTCGGCAGGGTATGCAAATGATGTGGGCGGGCTATTATCCGATGAATGAACAGCACCATTTGGCTTTGGCATGCGGAAGTCTGCTTTATGAGCTGGAGCTGTATGCGGATGCGAGGCTATATTTGGAGCGTTCGATGGAGGCTGGCAAGACGACTGTGGATGCACTCTACAAGCTGGCGATTTGCTGCTATGAAGAGGGCGAAGAGCCAGAAGCATTACAATATGCGCATCAAGTTTTGGCGATGGAGCCAGAACATGAGGAAGCGAAGTCGTTGTTGACTGCCTTCAAATAAGAGGCGTGACAGCCATTTTTCGTTGTTGCGCACACGTCGAATTGGCGTAATAAGCACGTATGTGTGCTTACGGACGAGCTACATAGGCTATTTTGAGGCTGTAAGCGCAAATGTGTGCTTACAGCCATTTTTCGTTGTTGCGGGTACGTCGAATTGGTGTAATAAGCACGTATGTGTGCTTACGGACGAGCTACATAGGCTATTTTGAGGCTGTAAGCGCAAATGAGTGCTTACAGCCATTTTTCGTTGTTGCGCACACGTCGAATTGGTGTAATAAGCACGTATGTGTGCTTACGGACGAGCTACATAGGCTATTTTGAGGCTGTAAGCGCAAATGTGTGCTTACAGCCATTTTTCATTGTTGCGCACACGTCGAATTGGCGCAATAAGCTCGTATGTGTGCTTACGGACGAACAACATATCCTGTTTTATGGCTGGAAGCACATATACGTGCTTCCAGCTTTTTTCGTTGCTGCATATTGGTAGTGGTCATTTCTCTGACTGAGGCTGCATGCGGTAATGCTTTGGGCTGGTGCCATAGAAGGCACTGAAATGGCGTGTAAAAGGATGGATAGAGGCATAACCAAGCTTCTCGGCAATGGCGGTAACGCTCAACTCGCTTTCGAGCAAGAGATGGGAAGCGCGTCTCATGAGCAGCTTGTGATGGTAGGCTTTTGGCGTGAGTCCGGTTTCTCGTAAAAACAAAGCATGAAAGTAGGTTCGCTTCAGCCCGCAAAATTCCCACCATGTCTCGACGGACTCGCGTTTCTCAGGATGAGCATTTAGATGCGTGAGCAAGCGGACGATGCGATAGTCGGTAGGCTGGTGCGTATGAATCGTATTGTACCAGTTCAGAATCCAAGCATAGAGCAAGCTGTTCATCATCTCTGTTCGGTAAAATTGCGAATCATTATACAGCTTAGCGAGCATTAAGAAGGAATCGTACAGCTCTGGATAAGGCTGCAAGGAAAATACGCATGGCAGGCTGTCGAGTTCATCACATGCCATGGAAGGGGCGACGGTATTCAGCTCGAACGGCTCCGGGTCGTAGATGAACGTTCGATTGGCAGAGACGGGATCACTCTGATTCCAGAGATCACAATACAAATTGTAGGAGGACAGCGGATGGTCGGATGAAATATGGAAGGCGTGAGGCTGCTCTGGCCTAAGAAAGATCAGCGTTCGATTGTTGATGGGGTATTTCTTGCCGTCAATCTCCATTTCCCCGGGACCATCTGTAAATAAATGAAAAGCATAAACACTGCAAATGCGCAGCTTCTCATTGGAGCTGCCATCATAAAGGTAATACATGGAATCTCCGACATGAGGCGTGATCTCGTTCAGCTTCTTCAAGCGAACACCCTTTTCTTTGGTATATTCATATAAAATTTAGCGGATGAATTGTCAACTTAATGGATGTCTGATCAAATACACGTTCCTGTATAGATGATACAATAACAAAAATATTAGGGAATGAACAGCAATAGCTGATGTGGATCAATTAACAACATAAATCTTTTCTTTAGCTAGCTTAACTTTTGCATGTACATGGAGGAATGCCTTTGAGATTTAAAGATAAGGTTGTGCTTATAACCGGCGGCGGTTCTGGTATCGGCGAGGAAAGCGCACGGTTGTTCGCGGCAGAAGGCGCACAAGTCGTCATAGCAGATTGGAATGAGCATGAAGGGCAGCGCGTGGCTGATGAAATCAATAAACAACAAGGATTTTTGAAAGGGCTTCCATATAGAAGTGCGCGGGCAATTCAGACGGATGTATCGCGTGAGAGTGCGGTTGAAGCGCTTATGAAAGAAACGGTTCAGACATTCGGCAAGCTCGATGTTCTGTATAACAATGCAGCGGTTATTCTGCCAAAGCCGCTTGAGGAAATCGATGAGCAGTCATTTGACCATGTTCTTGCGGTAAATTTGAAGGGCGTGTATCTGATGATCAAGCATGCGATTCCGCTATTGCGGCAGACCAAAGGCGCGATTGTGAATATGGCTTCGCTGAACGGTCTTATCGGGCAGCGGAATAATCCGATTTATGCTGCTTCCAAAGGAGCGGTTATTGCGCTGACGAAGTCATTGGCGCTCGATTTTGCAGCGGATGGTGTAAGAGTCAACTGTGTGTGTCCGGCCGGTGTGATGACGCCTTTATTGGAAGATTGGCTGAGACAGCAGCCTGATCAAGCAGCAGCGCTGGATGCGCTGAATACGATGCATCCGCTTGGCCGATCGGCAACCTCGGAGGAGATCGCGCAGTCGGTACTGTATTTGGCTTCCCAGCAGGCGTCTTTCATAACGGGTGTAGCTCTTCCGGTTGAGGGTGGGGCTTCGCTAGGCTATTAAACAAAAGGAAGGGAGTACAAACGATGAAAATCACAAAAGTGGAAACATTCGTACTTCATGTGCCCATCGACCCGCCAATAACGGATGCGATTAATGTGGCGACGCATTGGGGACTGTCAGGCGTTCGGATCTTTACAGATGAAGGTTACGTCGGATACGGCTACACAGGAACCTGCGCCCATGGCGATGATATGATCGTCGACACGATTGAACGTTATTACGCTCCGGAGCTGATCGGCAAGGACCCTTTTATGGTAAAGGAGATTTGGGAGACGCTGCGGTATGGCAAAATGCACTGGATCGGACGGGCAGGCATTACGCATATGGCGCTTGCTGCTGTGGATATTGCGTTATGGGACATTATGTCGAAGGCGTCCAACAAGCCGTTATGGCAGTACCTTGGCGGACATAAATCAAAAGGCATTAAAGCCTATAACACGAACGGCGGCTGGTTGAACTGGTCGAAGGAGCGTTTGCTGAAGGATGTCACGGACATTGTCGAGCAGGGGTTTACAGGGGTGAAGATTAAGGTTGGCAAGTCCGATCCACATGAAGATTATGACCGAGTGAAGGCGGTGCGCAAAGCGATTGGCGATCAGGTGATCTTTATGATCGACGTTAATCAGCAATGGAATATTAATACGGCGATGACCTGGGGCAAGAAGCTGGAGGAATTTGATTTATTTTGGCTGGAGGAGCCGCTTAATCCTGATGATATTCTAGGTCACAAGAAGCTGGCGGATGCACTAAATGTTCCGATTGCACTCGGTGAGCATGTGTACTCGAAATATGCGTTCCGTGATTATATTCATCAAGGCGCTATCGAATATTGTCAGGTTGATGTTACGCGGGTAGCGGGTATTACGGAGTGGCTGCAGGTCGCGGGGCTGGCCGCTTCGTACGACATACCAATCTGCCCGCATGTCGGCGATATGGGACAAATTCACCAGCATTTGGTGGCGGCTACGCCGGGGGCAATGATGCTTGAGTATATCCCTTGGATCAGAACGATCTTTGTTGAACCGGCAACCGTCAAGAATGGACAATATGTGCTGCCGGAGCTGCCGGGCGCTTCCACTGAAATCATTCCTAAATATTTTAATGAATTCCGTATTCGATAGATAGCAGGGAAATTGACAATTCAATTGTTACACGAATCTTATAACTAAAGGATGGGGACTGCATGAATCATTCAAAGCTTTGGTATTCAGGGCCAGCAACGGATTGGAAGCAAGGACTGCCGATAGGGAATGGAAGAATAGGCGCGGTCATTCACGGTGGAATAGAAAGCGAAACATGGAACATGACAGAAATTACTTACTGGTCGGGTCAAGTGGAGCGCATTCAAGGAAATGGAAACCCGAAAGCCAATCTGGAGCAGATGAGAGAGCAGTTTTTCAAGGGCAATTATAGCGAGGGAGACCGGCTTGCTAAGCAAGGGCTGCAGCCGAATAAGCAAAACTTTGGCACAAACCTATCTGTGTGCGATATCAATTTGCGCTTCGAGCAGCAAGGGGAAGATCTTGTACGTGAGTTAAGCTTGGAAAAGGCAATTGTGCAAACTTCCTATACAAGCTCAGGCGGCAAAATAACACGTGAAACGTTCGCAACGCATGCCGATGGTATTGTTGTATCACGCATAAAGAGTGAGTTAAAAGGGGCAATATCCTTCTCGCTGAGCATTCAAGGAAGAACCGGAGATTTTGCAACGACAGCTGCGGATGACGATGCAATTGGATTCCGCGGCCAAGCGACGGAAGATGTGCACAGCAACGGAAAATGTGGTGTGTTTTGCGAGGGTATGGTTAAGGTCGTTGCCGTGGGCGGCATTATCGAAACCACTGGTAATGAAATCAAGGTATCGCAAGCGGATGAGGCGTTTATATATTTTGCGGTGAATACGGATTATGGCAGGACAGATGAGAATTGGGCTTCGGAATGCCATGCGCAAATTAACGATGCTATTGCCAAAGGTTATGAGCGCCTAAGAGCGGATCATATTGTAGATTATCGCGATTTGTACGCTCGTGTGACCCTTGATTTAGGCGATACGGCGAGTGCGAAGCTACCAACAGACGAGCGGATGAAGCAGCTTCGGAACGGGCAGTATGATGATCCGGATTTAGTCGCTTTATTTTTCCAATACGGCCGTTATCTAACGATTGCAGGCTCGCGCGAGGATTCGCCGCTGCCGCTGCATTTGCAAGGCGTGTGGAACGATGGCGAAGCGAATCGCATGGCTTGGAGCTGCGACTACCACTTGGATATCAACACGGAAATGAACTATTACCCGACGGAAATAAGCAATTTGGCGGAATGCCATGTACCTTTGATGAATTATATTGAACGTTTATCTGTCGCAGGCAGGCAAGCGGCTCAGGATTTCTACGGAAGCGAGGGCTGGGTGGCGCATGTGTTCTCGAATGCTTGGGGCTTCTCGGCTCCGGGCTGGGAGACGGGCTGGGGACTGAATGTAACAGGCGGATTATGGATTGCGATGCATTTGAAGGAGCATTATGAGTATGGGCTTGACCGCGATTTCCTAATGAAGCAGGCGTATCCCGTTATGAAGGAATCGGCGGTCTTTTTCCTCGATTATATGACTGTGCACCCTACTTATGGCTGGCTCGTAACCGGACCGTCCAATTCGCCTGAGAACAGCTTTTATCCGAGCGGCAGCAAGGATGAAGCTCAGCAGCTGTCGATGGGCTCGACGATGGACCAGCAGCTGATATGGGATTTGTTCACCTTTTGCCTAGAGTCGGCGAAGCTGCTGCAAATGGATTCTGAGTTCCAAGAGAAGCTGGAGCAAGCGTTATTGCTGATGCCGCCTCTCATGATCGGAAAAAAAGGACAGCTGCAGGAATGGCTCGAGGATTATGAGGAGGCGCAGCCGGAGCATCGCCACCTTGCTCATCTATTTGGCTTATACCCGAGCAATCAAATTACGCCGCGGAAGACGCCGGAGCTGAGTGCTGCCGCTAAGCAAACGTTGATTGGCCGGATGCAGACCGATGAGCTGGAGGATATTGAATTTACAGCTGTACTGTTCGCCACCGGCTTCTCCAGATTGTACGAAGGAGATCGTGCGCTAAAGCATATCACTCATTTAATTGGAGAGCTGTGCTTCGATAATATGCTGACCTATTCCAAGGCGGGTGTAGCCGGAGCGGAGACGAATATTTTTGTCATCGACGGCAATTATGGCGGAACCGCGGCGGTAGCGGATCTACTCCTTCAAAGCCAGCCGGGCGAAATTCACTTACTTCCAGCGCTTCCGGCTGTCTGGAACAAAGGGTCATACAAAGGACTGCGTGCCAAAGGAAATGTAGAGGTTGACGTCTCGTGGGAAAATGGCGTGCTGACTGAAGTAACGATTCAAGCTTTCTCTGCAGGGGAAACGGTCGTAAGATTCGGTGAGCAGGAAGTGCAAGTCTCTTTGATGCCCGGCCGCGTATATCGATTCGATAAAGACTTGAAAGCTCTAGTACAGCAAGAAGCTTAAACGGAATGAGCCTAGTCAGTGAATAAGACAACTACTTGTTTTTAATAGTAGTTGTCTTTTCGCGTCAGTAAGTTATTATAAATGAGCGAAGCTCTTTCGTTGCTTCTAGGCTTCTGTACTGCCTATGTTATGAAAGCGCTAACAATCAAGGGAGGTGGGTTGACCGTGCCAAAGTACTCAACCATTTTTCGGAAATTTCTCATTTCATATCTTATTATCTTGGTCATTCCAAGCATAGCAGGTTACGTTTCCTATCGTACTTCAATCTCGGTGACACAATCCATTTCCATTGAGAATAGCGTCACATTGCTGCAGCGGAGCCAGGATATTTTGGAGAGAAGGATGGTTGAGGTTGAGGGCTTCACAAGGCAGCTCGCTTTGAATCCTGATTTAAATAAATTAATGAATGAGCAGAAAAAAGGCGACATCGTCAACGTCTATGGCATTTGGAGCATGGTGAGACAAGTAACGCCGTTTAGCCAGACAAATGATTTCTTGCAAAACTATTTTATCTACTTAAATAACTATGATGTGATCTTTACGCAGGGCTCCGCCTATTTCCGTCCCGAACATTATTATCAGAACTTTCATTATAACGATCTTACGCTCGCGGAATGGAAGGAAACAGTACTGGACAAAACTCACCGAAGTGAAATTATGCCTCTTCGCTCCTTTACTAGCAATGCCAAACAATCCTCCGTCGTTACGTATATGCAGTCGCTCCCTTTGGACAGCTTTAGCGGCTCATCACCTGCTACTGTGGTCGTCATGATTGATGAAGAAAACATATCTAGCCTGCTCGCGGGAGTAGAGGATCGTTACGGCGGCTGGGCTCATATTAGCGATGCACAAGGGAATACAGTTGGACTACGCGGAATTAGCGAGGAAAATGCTAAGCTGCTGTCTTCGGATTCACGCCTCATCCAAGACAAAGTTAGCCAATTTTATAATAACGATCTCGTCATTACGATTCATTCCGAAAAAAATGGTTGGACCTATCGAGCGGGAATTCCAAAGCAGGTGCTGATGGAAAACGCAAATCAAATTAAACATATTACTTGGCTTGTGACCGGCATCGCTTTACTTCTCGGCCTGCTGGCTGGTCTGCTCCTGTCCTACCGAAACAGCGCACCAATGAATAGGCTGCTTACGGTAATGAAGGAGCAGTTTGGCAAGGATGGCATTACGGGCCGAAACGAATATGATTTTTTGCAGGGCAATATATCGAGCATCATTACGAGCAATCGCCACCTGGAGACGGAATTAAAACGGCAGCTTCCTTTAGTTAGAGATGGTTTCTTGAAACGGTTAATTGCTGGGGAATTTCACACCACTGAGGAAATTACGGCAGCGGCTGTACAGGCGGATACGAGGTTTGATACGAATGAGGGTTATGTCGGTATTTTGCAGATTAATGGATACTCCGGCATGGACAACGTAGAAATACTGAACGAGCTGTATGCAGCAAGACTCATTTTGAAAAAGGCGTTAATCGATCTGGACAGCCAGCTGCATATGACGGATCTTGGCTCGGATCGAATTGTGACGATTATTACGACCATGGAAGGGGAGTATGGAGTCGAAGCAGCTAAGCTGCGAATGAGTCATATTCTTGAGAAGCTGTCCGATATCGCCTATAGGGAGTATAAGATTTCGGTCACTGCAGCATTAGGAGATGCGTTCACGACTATTCTTGACGTTAGCCATTCCTATGAGCAGGCGAAGCAAACGATCGAGTATGCCGAGTTTAACAACAAAAAGAGCTTCGTATGGTTTACGGACTCTAGGCTTGAAACAGCGACATATTATTATCCAATGGACATTGAGCAGCGTTTGATTAGCACTATTCGTGCGGGAGATTCGGATGAGGCAAAGCGGATGGTACATTCGGTTATGAATATTAATATGGAAAATAAGCAGCTTTCTATCGAGATGAAGCAGCAGCTGATCGGCGAGCTGAAGGGTACGCTGCTTAAGCTGCTGGACCAGAAAACGTTCATGGAATCCGATTTGCTGCATGCGTTGAAAAATCAAATCATCGGCATTCAAGCTTCTAATCCAATGGCGGCTATTCAGGAGGAGATCATCGGTATTGTAGAAGCATTATGCAGCGTCATCAACAGTAAAAAAAATCATGTTCATATTCAAACCGTCGAGGAAATTAAGCAGTTTATTGCTGAGGCTTATGGCGACTCTGAGATGACCTTATACCGCATTGCAGAGCGGGTGGAGCGGCCGGAGAAATACATTTCACAATTGTTCAAAGAGGTTACGGATATAAATGTCTCTGACTATTTGGAGATGATTCGTATAGAGCAGGCTTCCTCCTTATTACGGACGAACGCTTATACTGTTGATGAAATCGCTGCTCGCGTCGGGTACAACAGCTCTCATTCGTTCCGAAGAGCCTTTAAGCGAGTCATGGGCGTTGCGCCAAGCTCATATCGACAATCGATCGAAGTGTAAGCGTTCAGCGCAGTTACCGATAAGGAGAGGGTTTGAATGAAGAAAAGAATCGCAGGCCTATCTGCGCTTATACTTCTTGTAGTTTTACTGCTTGCCGCGTGCTCGCAAAGCAATGAGCCAGCTCATACGGATGCAGCTTCGCTTGCTTCCATAGACAAGCCGGTCGAGATTAATGTTTTCGCCCAGCAGGATACCAGCATCGATTTAAAAACAAATGATTTTACGAGGCTGCTTGAAAATAAATTTAATGTCAAATTTAATTGGGACATTATTTCGATGGACGGCGCGAAGGAGAAACGGCAAATTTCACTTGCAAGCGGCGATTTTCCTGATGCTTATATTTTAACGGCCTACATTGACCAGTTCACACAATCCGACTTGTTGAAGTATGGCAAGCAAAGCGTATTACTGCCGTTAAATGAGCTCATAGAGCAATATGCGCCGAACATTAAAGCCGCGATGGAGAAAGATCCGAAGCTTAAAGCTTTGAATACAGCTCCTGATGGCAATATTTATGGGCTTGTTGCCTATAGTGAATGCTTCCACTGCTCCTATCCAAACAAAATGTGGGTAAACACGAAGTGGCTTCAGCGATTAGGGCTTGATATGCCAAAAACGACAGACGAATTTAAAGAGATGCTGAGAGCGTTCAAGCAAAACGACCCGAACGGAAATGGTTTATTGGATGAAGTTCCGCTGAGCGGCTCGACGGAAGATTTTGGCGTTCATATTGTTCCTTATTTGATGAATGGCTTCATTTATGATGACGACCGCAATTATTTGTATATGAATAATGGGAAGGTGGATACAGCGGCCAATAAGCAGCAATGGAAGGAAGGGATTTCCTATATTAAGTCACTTTATGACGAGGGCTTAATTGATCCAGGAGCCTTTATTCAAAATGCCGAGGCGCTAAAAAAAGCTGGAGACAATGCAAATGTTGACATTCTCGGCGCAGCTGCAGCCATGCATCCTGCTATCTTCGTGAGTGAGCGAACGAAGGATTATGCACCGCTGCCGCCGCTTGCGGGGCCGTATGCTTCCTATACTACCTTTGCCAGCGGAGGAATATCACCGGGTGCTAAATTTGTCATTACGAATAAGGCGAGCAAGGAAGCGCAAATTGCCTTAATTCGAATGGTTGACTACATGTACACGCCGGAAGGACAAACGCTAGCGCAGTCAGGTCTTGAAGGCGTAGGCTGGCGAAAGCCGGTAGCTGATGAGGTGGCGCTTGGTGAAGGGCTGGAGCCCAAATTTGCGACATTGATCCCCATCGAAAGCACTGAGCAAAAGAACACCGGCTGGAGCGGGATGGCGCATTTCTACATGCCAAGAGATTATCGAGACAGCTGGGTCGCAAGCAAAGACATATACGCGCCCGACGGCTATGAGCGAAGGCTTATTGAAGCGACACTGCTGTATGAGGGACATGAGCCAGACGAAATGTTTCCGGTGTGGAACATTTGGCTTGATTCGGCACAAGCTGATGAAGTGGGGATGCTGAGCACAAACTTGATGAATTACATCGATCAAAGCATGCTTCAATTTATTACCGGCAACTTGGATTTGGATAGGGATTGGGATACCTACGTGAGCGGACTGGAGAATATGCAGGTCGATCGTTTTATTGAAATCATGCAAAAAGCATATGACCAAAACAAACCTATGCACTAGAAATGCATAAGAAAGAACCCGACTGCCCGAGCAGTCGGGTTTTTTTGCGTTTCTAAGCAGCAATCCTGAAAATTGTACGCCGCTGCGGCGATTTGCCCCCTGAAAACAGGGGTTATTGTACGTTAAAAGACGCAAATGTACCTGTTTGGATAATGTGGATTTCTACTATGATCATCGTATAGAAAGCGCTGTCATTTCATCGGCCATTAGCTACCTAGGGGGGATTGTTCTGGAAAAAGAGATTGTATTGAATAACAAGCTGTTGAAGCAAAAGAGCAAGCGCAGCCTTGCGGATGAAGCGAGCAGAAGCTTCAAGAAGCATTGGCAGCTGTACCTTATCATTATACCGCCTGTATTGTTTTTTCTTATTTTTAAATATTACCCGATGCTGAATGCGGTGCTTGCTTTTAAGGATTACAACGTCATTAAAGGCATTTGGGGCAGCGAATGGGTCGGGCTCAAAAACTTCAGGCTTTTCTTTGAAAATCCGATGTTCTGGACGCTGGTCAAGAACACCATATACGTCAGCGGTTATTTATTGCTCGCGGGGTTTCCGATACCAATTATTTTGGCGTTGATGCTTAATGAAGTGCGAAATGGCCGTTTCAAACGGCTTGTACAGCTGGTCACCTTCGCTCCTTATTTTATCTCTACAGTCGTTATGGTATCGATCATTATGATGTTTCTGGCGCCGCGGCTAGGCTTTGTGAATGTGGCGCTCCACTACTTCGGCATGGATTCAGTCAACTTTCTTGGTGAAGCCAGCATGTTCCGATCGATCTTTGTTTGGTCGGATATTTGGCAGACGGCTGGTTATTCCGCGGTCATTTATTTGGCGGCGCTTGCGGGCATCGATCCTACGCTTTATGAGGCTGCCAAAGTGGATGGCGCATCGCGATTTCAGAAAATCGTCCACGTTGATTTGCCGGGCATTTTGCCGACCATTACGATCATTCTCATCTTAAACGTAGGCAGTGTAATGGCGATTGGCTTTGAGAAAATTTATTTACTGCAAAATCAGCTCAATATCGTTAATTCCGAAATAATTGCCACATACGTGTACAAAATTGGGCTGTTAAATGCCAATTACAGCTTCGCTACAGCGGTAGGCTTGTTTAATTCATTCATCAATCTCTTGCTGCTGTTCACGGTTAACGGTTTGGCCAAACGGTTTATGAAATCAAGCATTTGGTAAAAGGGGAGTGCGCCTATGGCATCAACGAAGATAGCATCGCAGGCACCAATCAGACAAACGATTAAGGATTCAACAGGCGATAAGATTTTTTTGTTCATTATTTATGCCATATTGGCGGTTGTGTTGATCGCGGTTATTTATCCGCTTATTTATATTATCAGCAGCTCGATCAGCAGCCCGGCAGCCGTTACTTCCGGCCGTGTCTGGCTGTGGCCCGTTGATATTTCCTTTAAGGGCTTTAAGGTTCTGTTCGATACGCCGGAAATTATGAGAGGGTACGGGAACTCGCTATTCTATACCGCAGCAGGAACGTTGATCAGTGTAGCCCTTACGGTCATGATTGCGTATCCGATGTCGCGCAAATCCTTTTTTGGCCGCAGCGTCATTATGATGCTCATTACGTTCACCATGCTCTTCAGCGGCGGTTTGATTCCGACGTACATGGTGGTGAAGGAGTTTGGCATGATCGATTCGCGGTGGGCGCTGCTCATTCCGAATGCGGTTTGGGTATGGCAGGTGATTATTGCACGCTCCTTCTTCCAGTCGTCCATTCCAGATGAATTGTTTGAAGCAAGCGAGATCGATGGCTGCAGCGACATCAGATTTATGCGAAGCGTGGTTATTCCGTTATCCAAGCCCATTCTTGCGGTGCTTTTCCTAATGTACGGCGTAGGTCAATGGAATGCCTACTTCGATGCCTTAATCTATCTCAAATCAGCGAAGTTGTTTCCGCTTCAGCTCGTTCTGAGGAGCATCATCATTATGAACAACAGCGCAAGCGTAACGGATGCCTTGAAGCAAGTGGAAAGGCAGCAGCTGTCAGAGCTGCTTAAATATYCGCTGATCGTAGTAGCTACGCTGCCAGTTCTTATTATTTATCCTTTCGTACAGCGTTATTTCGTACAAGGGATGCTTGTTGGCTCAGTCAAAGGCTAACGGGAAAGAGGCAGAAACTGCGCTGGTTTGCATGAGAGGAGGTGGTTCATTTGTAGTGTAATTGCAATACAAAAGTATGGCACAAATCGAAAAAGGGAGCGATACATTTGAAAAAGAGACTCGTAAGTTTGCTCGCAATCATGCTGATGATCAGCTTGGTGCTTGCCGCGTGCTCGAATAATAAAGGAACTTCCAACACTAATAAGGCAACAAATACGCCAAAGGCACAATCGGAAGAGACGGGAGCAACCGCACCGGTTGAAATTACGATATTTGCGGTACAAGAACCGAATATCGATATGGCTACGAATAAATTCACCAAATTTGTAGAAGAGAAATTCAACATAAAACTTAAATTTGAAACGACACCTCCGGATGGCGCGAAGGAAAAACGTCAGATTTCATTAGCGAGCGGAGATTACCCGGATGCGTATATGCTTCCTGGCTACATTGATCAATTCACGCAGGCTGATGTTGTGAAGTATGGAAAACAAGGGGTGCTGGTGCCTCTGAACGATCTGATCGAGCAATATGCGCCAAACATTAAAGCAGCCATGGAAAATAACTCTGACTTAAGAGCGTTCAACACGGCACCCGATGGCAATATTTACGGACTTGTCGCTTACAGCCAGTGCTTCCACTGCTCGTATCCGAACAAAATGTGGTTGAATACGAAATGGCTGGATAAATTGCAGCTGGAAATGCCCAAAACGCCTGAAGAGTTTAAGGCTGTATTAAAAGCGTTCAAAACACAAGATCCAAACGGCAATGGCATTGCTGATGAAGTGCCGCTAAGCGGTTCAATCGAGGACTTTGGCGTACGCGTCATTCCATTCCTCATGAATGGTTTTGTCTATGACGATGACCGCAATTACTTGAATCTAACCAACGGTAAAGTAGAGTCGGCTGCGCTTAAGCCGGAATGGAGAGAAGGCTTAACGTATATTAAATCGTTATACGATGAAGGCTTAATCGATCCGGGCGCCTTTGCACAAAACGCGGAAGCTTTCAAAAAGATTGGCGAAAATGGCGATGCTCAAATTTTGGGCGCTGGCGCCGGTATGCATCCTGCTATCTTCGTAAACATCGATGTGGGCAACAAAAACTCAGCTGATTACAACCCCGTACCTCCGCTTACAGGACCACATGGCTCGTTCGCGACTCATGATGGCGGCGGCGTTGCGCCGGGAGCAAAATTTGTAATCACGAATAAAGCATCTGAAGAACAAAAAATTGCGCTTATTAAATTGGTTGATTACATGTTTACAGAAGAAGGACAAACGAATGGCGCTTCCGGCATGGAAGGCATCGACTGGAGAAAGCCGAAGGAAGGCGAAGTAGCGCTTGGAGAAGGCGTTACCCCGAAGGTAGCAACGATTCCTGCGGTTGAAGGCGAAGCGCCTCGTAATGCAGGTTGGAGCGGAACGGCTCACTTCTACATGCCAAGGGAATACCGAGACAGCTGGGTTCAAGGTACGGATATTTATGATTCCGCCAACTATGAGCGCAGATTGTATCAAGCGACGCTATTGTACCAAGGCCACGAGCCGAAGGAGCTTTTCCCATTGTGGGCGATTTGGATTGATTCAGCGGAAATCGATGAGGCAAGCATTTTGCAAACAAACATTAAGTCGTTTATTGAGCAAAATGCGCTTCAATTCATTACCGGAAATAAATCGCTTGAGAAGGATTGGGACGGTTACGTGAAGGGACTCAAGGATCTGAAAATAGATCGTTATCTCGAAATTTTGCAAAAAGCGTACGACCAATCATTTAAATAATAGTGATTTCAAAGGATCAGGTTCTTTATTGCGAGATAAAAGCCTGATCCTATTTCATAAACAAAGGAGCTAAATAATGACGCAAATAATGAAGAAATCACGTTTGTGGCTGCTAATCGTTGTGATGATTACAGCGCAGCTGGGAATCGTGATACCAAAAACAGATGTTGCGGAGGCGGCGAATAATGGATTAGCTGCGAAGCCATATATGGGCTGGAGCAGCTACAGCTTGCAGGTTTATACGGGCAATGGACAGTGGATTAACGCAGACAATATTAAGGCACAATCGGATGCAATGCATGAGAAGCTTCAGCCTTATGGCTACGAGTATATTAATATCGATGCGGCATGGAATGGCGGAATGGACGAGTATGGGCGGCCAATCCCAAGTACAACTTTATATCCAAATGGCTTTCAAGAGGTGATCGATTACGTCCATGCGAATGGGCAAAAGATCGGCTTGTATGGCATTCCAGGCTTATCGCCGCAAGCTTATGATCAGGATCTGCCGATCTATGGCGCTCCCGGCTGCTCGATGAAGGACATCGCGGCTCAGCCGATTCAGGAGTCGGATTATTGGGGGCTTGGCTACAAAATAGATTTCAGCCAGCCATGCGCGCAGAGCTACATAAATTCAATTGCCGATCTTTACGGAGAATGGGGCATCGACTTTTTGAAATTTGACAGTGTGACGCCAGGCTCAGGCATTTCTGACCTTTCGCTGGATGCGCGTGACGATGTAAAGGCTTGGTCGCAGGCGCTGGCTCCCCACCAAATTTGGCTGGAGCTTTCCTGGGCGCTTGATATCAAATACATCGATTACTGGAAGCAGTATGCAAACGGATGGCGTGTGGACTGGGATATCGAATGCTACTGCGGCAACGGGGGGTTAACGGCTTGGCCTAATATCGCTAGATTATTCCCGAAAGCAGAGCAGTTCTGGCGTCATGCAGGTCCAGGCGGCTGGAATGATTTTGATTCGTTGAATATCGGAAATGGAACAATGGATGGCATCACGATGGACGAGCGGATGTCGGCGATGTCGTTCTGGGCGATTTCATCGGCGCAATTATACATCGGCAATGACATGACAAATTTGGACGATTACGGCATTGAGCTGTTGACGAATGAAGAAGTAATCGCGGTCAATCAGGCTGGCAGGCCGGGGCATCCTGTATCGACAGCGACGGAGCAGCAGGTGTGGTATGCGAATAATGGTGATGGAAGCTATACGGTGGGACTCTTTAATCTCGGCAGCTCTGCTGCGACGGTTAACGTGAATTGGAGTGATATTGGCATCACCGGTTCAGCCACTGTCCGTGATCTGTGGAGCCATGAGGATTTGGGCTCATTTGCGACTGGATACAGTGATGAAAATTTGGCTTCGCATGCTTCGAGGTTGTTCAAAGTAGTGGCACAGGATGGAACAGCAGCTGCTAATGACGACGATACCGGAATGAAATATTCAGGCCATTGGGTTCGTGGCGGCGGGCAGGAGCTAGTCGGAGACAAGCAAAATCTCATTATTGATGTAAGGGATAACACAGCGCAAAACAGCAGCATTAGCCCATCTGCGGCAAGCTTCAATAAGAAGTCTTCGGAGCAGGCTGATGCTGCGACGGTAATGACGCTGAACGGAAATACACTGAATAGTATCACAAACAATGGAACGGTACTGGTGTCTGGTACGGATTACAGCGTATCAGGTGATACCGTTACGATTAAAAAAGAGTACCTAGCAGCAAGACAGGCAGGCATCACGAATTTAACGTTTGCGTTTAGCGGCGGGGCATCACAGACCTTTGCCATAACCGTAAACGACACGACAATAAGGGATAGCAGGGTTACTCCTGCAACAGTGAGTTTTGATAAGAAGCTGTCCACTCAGGCTGATATTACGCTGACGACCTCGTTAAACGGCAATGAATTAACGGGCGCTGAGCATGAAGGAACCCCTTTGGCAATTGGCACGGACTACACCGTATCAGGAAGCCAGCTGACAATTAAGAAGGAGTATTTAGCGGGGCTTCCTACTGGAACGACAGCGTTATCCTTTTCATTCAGTGCAGGAGCGGAGCAGCATGTCTCCTTAGTCGTAAGGGATACTTCTGTAGGCGGGTCAATATCCATCAATGATGATCATCCGTCTATTGTCTATACAGGCGGCTGGAACCGCAGCTATAACCGCGGACTTGGCGATTATATGGATGATGTGCATTATGCGGAGGCAAACAACAATGATTATTTTGAGTATACGTTTACGGGAACGGGCATTGAATTCATTACCGAGCTGGACCCTTCACAAGGTGAAATAGACATCTATGTGGACAACGTATTCCAGCGAACGATCAGCACCTACAACATCGGAAGGCTGGCACAGCAGCAAGTATTCAACATAACAGGACTCACTAACGGAACCCACACGCTTAAAGCGGTGAAGAAGTCTGGTTACTTCCTGCTGCTCGATAAGCTGAGAATTAGTGTGCCGGATTTAATTAGCGCGAGCAGTGGAATGTTTGATAAGGCTGATGGGGAGCAGGCTGATTTTACTCTTTCGACAACAGTTGATGGAAACAGCCTAAGCAGTATTACAGATGGTTCAGGAGCCTTGATAGCGGGCACCGACTATACGGTTGATGGCAATGTGGTGACGCTTAAAAAGGAATATTTGGCGGCACAGCCTCTTGGGACTGCGAGCTTGATCTTTACCTTTGATGGCGGAGCGACGCAGACGCTGGTGATTGCTGTAAGTGATTCATCTGCTGCTAACAGCACAATTAACCCAGTCACAGCCAGCTTCAATAAGAAGGCAGATATGCAAGCAGATATCGCCACAACGTTAACGCTGAATGGAAATATGCTTGTCGGTATTTCGAATGGCACAACGACGTTGGCGGCAGGCAGCGATTATATCGTTTTGGACGATACAGTCACGATTAATAAAGCGTATCTGGCATCACTGCCGCTTGGCACGATAAATCTAAGCTTTAGCTTTGATCATGGAATGGCACAGAACTTATCCATTGCCGTAAGTGATACGACAGGTCAGAACAGCACATTGGTCCCGAGCGCATTAAGCTTCGACAAGAGAGCGAATGCACAAGCAGATATTTGGACGAAGCTCACTTTTAACGGGAACAGCTTGAGCGGTATTGCTGATGGTGCGGCGGCTTTGCAGGCAGGCGTCGATTATCAGTTGTCGGGCGACCAGCTTACGATTAAGAAGGAATTCCTTGCGGCCAAGCCAAATGGAATGACCAATCTGACGTTGTCTTTTAGCGGTGGAGCTGCGCAAATACTGGCTATCGCAGTAAGCGATACGTCTAGAGGCCGCTATGTATCTATTAATAATGATGATAGCGGAATCTCTTATAAGGGTGCATGGCAGCATGGAAGAAACCGTGGATTAGGCGATTACAAGGATGATGTCCATTACACGGAGGCGAACAACGATTATTTTGAATATGGGTTTGAGGGAACAGGCATTGAGATCGTAACGGAGAAAGATTCCTCGCAAGGGGATATCGATGTTTATGTGGATGACGTGTTTAAGCAAACGATCAGCACGTACAATACTTGCCGGCAAATTAGGCAGACGGTATATAGTATTGAGGGATTGTCTGAAGGAACACATAAAATTAAGGTCGTTAAGAAATCCGGGTATTATATGCTGTTAGACCAATTACAGTTTAGAGTTGCAGATATGATTAGTCCGGATGCTGCAAGCTTTGACAAGACGGCGCAAGCCGATGTAACGACAACGATTAGCATTAATGGCAGCAATCTGCTTGGTATTGCGAATGGCGCTGCAATGCTTGTGGCGGGCAGTGATTACACGATATCAGGTAGTGTGATTACAGTTAAAAAAGAATATCTTGCCGCACAGCCGGATGGAGCGGTGAGCTTAGCCATTTCCTATAAAGGCGATTATCAAAATGACCTGCACGCGACGGAGACGAATGGCGATTATGTTGAATATTCATTCACTGGAACCGGCATATCATTCATTGCGCCGAAGTCAGCTTCTCAAGGTGACATAGACATCTACGTTGACAATGTATTTAAAGAAACGGTAAGCGCGCATCATGCGAGCAGACTGACCCAGCAAGCGGTATACAGCATATCTGGGCTAGCAAATGGCGCTCATACGATTAAGGCGGTTAAAAAATCCGGAGAGTATATGTTGGTGGATGGTGTGAAGTTTGAGGTGAATGCGGCGACGTTGCCAACGGCAACGCCAACAACAGCGCCAACAGCAACAGCAACGGCAACACCAACGGCAACACCGGAAGAAACAATAGCGCCGACGCCGTCGGCAACACCATCGATAACACCAACATCGACACCCGTAATCACGAATGCTCCAGCTAAGGAGCTCATCACGATTGATGTTGAAAATGCCGCTAAGGTTGTAATCACGCGTACGACACAAGCGGATGGCAAGAAAACGGATGATGTGCCGATTACTATTGATCAGGCGCAAAAAGCTGTAGACAGCGTCACAGCAGCAGGACACAAATTGGTTAATATTACGATTCCTGATACGAAGGATGAAGTAATGCTAACTTCTGTCACTCTGCCGAAGGAAGCAAATAAAGTGTTCGCAGATGCAAAAATTGATTTAGGCATATTGACAGAAAACGTTAAGATAATGGTGGCTAGCGGCTTGCTTCAGTCAGCACTGGAGGATCTGTTCATTCGGTTTACACCGATTACGGAGGAAGCAAAGAAGCAGGAAATTGCGGGTCGAGCGAATAAAGAAGCGATGTTAAGGATCGTTGCAGGAAATAAAGAGGCATCTATAATAGGCCGTCCGATGAGCATTGAAACGAATATGCCAAAAGGCAATGTAACCCTCATTTTGCCTTTGAAGGATGTGAAGCTGAGCGAAGCAGACCGGAAGGACCTGGCTGTATATATCGAGCACAGCGACGGAACGAAGCAGCTGATGAAGGGCATAATCGTACCGTTTAACGACAATGGCGAGATGGGCCTTCAATTCACAGTCGACAAATTTAGTCTTTTTTCACTCGTCCATGTGGAGGGCTTAGCCGATTCTAGCTTGGGTGCCGCTTATATGAATGGTTATGAGGATGGTACATTTAGGCCGGAAAACAAGATTACCCGTGCTGAGATGGCGGTTATTCTGTTAAGAATCGTGAAGCAGGAAGCGATTGCGGCGGACATTCCTTATCATGATGTTCTCGCAGGCAATTGGGCGAAGGATGCGATTTCTAAAGTAACAAAAATGGGCTTAATGCAAGGATATGAAGATGGAACGTTTGGTGCTGAAAAAGCAATGACACGAGCTGAAATGGCGAAGCTTATATCCACGCTTATCGGTGCTGCACCAAAGGCTGGAGCAGGTTTTACCGATATTTCGACTCATTGGGCGAAGGCATCTATTCTAAATGTGCAAGCTGCTGGAATCACTAATGGCTATGCGGATGGAAGCTTTAAGCCAAATAACGCGCTGACGCGTGCTGAAGCAGTCAGCATGATCAACAAAATGCTGGGCAGAGTCAAACTAGTTGGCATAACATCATCCCCGTGGAAGGATGTTACTAGCAAGCACTGGGCTTATGGCGATATTTTAGCGGCGTCAGTTAAGTAGCAGAGATAGGGTGTCCAAAAAGAGTTAAACTCGCTGAAGAGATAATTGGATTTAATTAAAAACCATAAAAATATTAAAAAAATGGCGTCACAGGAACTTATTCCAGTGCCGCCATTTTTCTGTTTTGGTCTATTTATGTTTGCTTAAATAAATGGTAGGCGAGCAAATTTCTGTGTCTGCTTGAGGTGGAAATGGAGCAGTAAGCACGCATAGGTTCTTACAGCGAGAGAAAAGGCTAGGTTTGTTGTCTGTAAGAACAAATATGGGCTTACAGAGTTACGGCAGCGTTTGTTCGAGGTGGAAATGGAGCAGTAAGGACGCATAGGTTCTTAAAGCGAGAGAAAACGCTTGGTTTGTTGTCTGTAAGAACGAATATGYGCTTACAGACTTGCGGCAGCGTTTGTTCGAGGTGGAAATGGAGCAGTAAGCACRCATAGGTTCTTACAGCGAGAGAAAASGMTAGGTTTGTTGTCTGTAAGAACAAATATGYGCTTACAGAGTTGCGRMAGCGTTTGTTCGAGGTGGTAATGGAGCTTTAAGCACGTATAGGTTCTTAAGGCGAGAGAAAAGGCTAGGTTTGTTGTCTGTAAGAACAAATATGCGCTTACAGAGTTGCGGCAACGTTTGTTCAAGGTGGAAATGGAGCAGTTAGCACGCATAGGTTCTTACAGCGAGAGAAAAGGCTAGGTTTGTTGTCTGTAAGCACATATATGAGCTTACAGAGTTGCGGCAGCGTTTGTTCGAGGTGGAAATGGAGCAGTAAGCACGCATAGGTTCTTACAGCGAGAGAAAAGGCTAGGTTTGTTGTCTATAAGAACAAATATGCGCTTACAGAGTTGCGGCAGCGTTTGTTCGAGGTGGAAATGGAGCTGTAAGCACGCATAGGTTCTTACAGCGAGAGAAAAGGCTAGGTTTGTTGTCTGTAAGAACAAATATGCGCTTACAGAGTTGCGGTAGCGTTTGTTCGAGGTGGGAATGGAGCAGTAAGCACGCATAGGTTCTTAAAGCGAGAGAAAAGGATAGGTTTGTTGTCTGTAAGAACAAATATGTGCTTACAGACTTGCGGCAGCGTTTATTCGAGGTGGAAATGGAGCTGTAAGCACGCATAGGTTCTTACAGCGAGAGAAAAGGCTAGGTTTGTTGTCTGTAAGAACAAATATGTGCTTACAGAGTTGCGGCAGCGTTTGATCGAGGTGGAAATGGAGCAGTAAGCACACATAGATTCTAACTTTTGGGACAGCCCCTTCTGTTATTTGGGGATGAAATGGCGGCAGCTGATTATAGAGAGGCTGCAGTCTAGGTATTAAGATGCCATTTTCCAGACTGCCCCTCTAAGCGCAAATAACCTCGTTAACCATCATTTGACGTGGTTTGTCTCGGGTTTTCTTGTTTTTGCACCTTATAGTGGTTTTTGAACAAATGGTAAAGGAGGCGTATAGTGGTTAATAGTGTAAATGACACGGAAATTGCAAAGCAAGGCAGACTGGAGGTTGCCGAGTATGGAACCATGGAAGCGTACCATGTGGATTTTATGGTTCGGCGTTCTTTTTTGCAGCTCAAGCTATACGATGTCCGTACCGTTCCTGCCGCTATTTCTGTTCGATTTGGGGGTGCCGGAAAGCTCCGTCAATCTATGGGCTGGAATTGTGCATTCCTCAGCTTTCCTCGTCGGAGCAGTGATGGCTCCCTTATGGGGGATGCTTGCAGACAAGTATGGGAAGCGGAAAATGGTCATACGAGCAGGACTCAGCTTAGCTATTATTTATGCGCTGATCGCTTTTGTGCAAACGCCATGGCAGCTCGTCGGCGTGAGAATGCTGCATGGCTTTGTGGGTGGATTTGTTCCAGCATCCATGTCGATCGTAGCATCAGTTGCACCGAAGGAGAAGCTTGGCTGGAGCCTTGGCATGATGCAAGCGGGTACGATGACTGGCGGTATTCTCGGACCATTATTCGGCGGGCTGTTGGCTGAAGCATTTGGACTTCGCAGATCCTTTGTTGTCGCTGCGTTTATTATTTTAGCTGCGACAGTGGCGGTTATTGTATGGGTGAGGGAAGGAAAAGCGGACACATCTGAAGGGGCAGCGGCCGGAACGAAAAAAGAAAAGCCAATCACTTATCGGATGGCTTTTCGCAATCGTGCACTCATGAGTATGCTGCTGCTGCTCGTTATCGTTCAGCTATCGATTAATATGATACAGCCGCTCATTACCCTTCATATTGCCAAGCTGCAAGGGGGGCTGCAAGGAGCGGAGCTGTCAGCTGGTTTTGTGCTCTCGCTTATCGGAATAGCAGGCATTTTGGCATCGCCAGTTTGGGGAAGGCTTGGTGAGAAGAAGGGCTTCTACCGGATTCTCGTCGTATGCCTGTTCTGCGCGGGATCGATCATTAGCATGCAGTTTTTTGTACAACAATTATGGCTTTTCGCTATCGTGCAATTCATATTCGGTTTATTTATGGCTGGCATAGCGCCTATCGTCAATACGCTGGTTGTCCAAAGCACAGATGAGCAGTTTAGAGGCAGATCATTTGGGCTAACAACAAGCGCGAATCAGTTCGGTGCGATGCTTGGTCCGCTCATCGGAGGTTTGTTAGGCCTGGCCGTAGGCATCCACTGGATCTTTGTCGCCACAGGAATGATTATGGCAGCAGCCGGCGTGAGCGTATGGATAAAGCGGAGACATGAGATGGTGAAAACGAAGACAGCCTATCGAGCTTAACTCGGAGAAAAGTGAATAAATAGGCAGCACAAGCCAGGCGGAGTCTAGGGGAAAGCGCTCTAGTTCCTCTTGGCTTTCGTTGTAAATAATAGGAAATGTTCGTTTCTATTTAAACAAAAGTCTGTTATTCTACTGAAGAATAGAACTTTGGACTGAGGAGTGAGCTGCTATCAAGCCGGTTACTGTATATGATATTGCTAGGGAAGCGAACGTCTCAGTAGCCACTGTGTCGCGCGTCATTAATAATACGGCTCCGGTAAAAAAGTCAACCAGAGAGCGAGTTATGGAGTTAATTGCGAAACATCAGTTTCAGCCGAATGCCATTGCAAGAAGCCTGTTTAAGAAGGAAACGGGAATGATAGGCGTTATTTTGCCGGATATTACGAACCCTTTTTTTCCAGAGGTTTTGTCAGGCTTGGATCAAGAAGCGCGCAGCAAAGGCTACACTTTTTTTCTATGCGATACGGTATCAACGAACGGAGATTCAGCAGAGCAATATGTGCGGGAGTCGCAATATTTGAGTATTCTGATGGAGAAGCAAGTAGACGGCATTGTGATGATAGGCGGACGAATTAACCTTGCTAAGCCAAGCAAAGATCTTGTGAGCGAAGTGGTTGAAGCTAGTAAACGCGTGCCGCTGCTGCTCATTAACGGCAATCTCCCCGGTGAAGGGATGACTCGTGTATATGCCGATGAGCAGGAGGGCGCAGAGCTTGCGACACAGCATTTGATTGACTTAGGACATACGGATATTGCATTTGTTGGCGGGTACAAAAACATGTCCAATACGATTCAGCGTACTCGCGGTTTTGTGAAAACGATGGAGAAAAACGGAGTCCAAACTCGCAAGGAGTGGATACGCGATGGCGGTTTTTCCGTTGAAGCGGGTAAGAAGCTAATGCATCAACTGCTGGAGCTGCCCGAGCGACCAACCGCTATATTTTGCGCGAACGATTTAGTGGCTATCGGCGTTATGAAAGTTGCTCACAAAGCAGGGCTTCGCGTGCCGCAGGACCTATCGCTGATTGGGTTTGACGATATTCCTTATGCCTCGAACAGCATTCCAGAATTAACGACGATTTCTCTAAAATGTTATGAGGTAGGCCGGAACGCAGCGGAGCTGCTCCACCTAATGATTACGAAAAACAAAGTGAATAAGAGCACCAAATTAAGGCCGGAGCTCGTTGTAAGAGAGTCTACAGCTCCACCTTCAAAGCAAAATAATGCTTAAAATTGCGTTTTCAAATAATTATTGACAACGCTTACAATGTTGAATACAATCAAAATGTGAAAAGATAACAAGGTGTCACCTACAATAATGTAACCCGTTACATTTACAGCGAGATCGCTTCTTTCCAGAAGCTAACACATAAATACACATCAGCGAACCGTACAGAATTGCGTTCTGTTTATCCCGGTCATGACGTGTATTTATTTTTATCTAAAAATGTAACGGGTTACATGAAACGGGTTACACATTTCGGGCTTTTAGTCTAATTCGTTGGAGGTTTTGACATGGTCATGGACATTGGAGCGAAAGCAGCCGTGCGATTTGATGCGGATGCCGTGAAGATTCAGGAAACCCCTCATATTTTGCTATGTGCCTCGCTGTTTTACTTCCGTATTCCAAGCGCGCTTTGGAAGGAGAGGATGGAGCAGCTGAAGGCATTTGGTTATAACAGCATCGATGTGTATTTTCCATGGAACTATCATGAAACAGTTGAAGGAGAATGGGATTTTAGCGGAGAGYGTGACATTGCCTCATTCCTGACAACGGCTGCCGAAGTAGGACTATACGTCGTCGCAAGACCTGGCCCCTACATTTGCTCGGAGTGGGATGGTGGAGCACTTCCGGCTTATCTGCTTACGAAGGGACTGAAGCTTCGCGATAACGATGCTGAATTCCTCGGCTATGTTTCCAAATGGTTTGATCACATCCTGCCTTTGCTAAAGCAGAACCAAGCAGGTGAGGGCGGAACGGTAATCGGTGTTCAACTGGATAATGAGCTCGATTTCTATGATTGTCATGACCCCAAAGGATATATTAGTGCACTGCGCGATATGGTGCTTAAACACGGAATAACCGTGCCGCTGTTCGCTTGTGCCGGTCAGGGCGGCTTGCTGCAAGCATCGGGACTCGCAGAGGATGTGGTGCCGACCTGTAATTTCTATCCAGATAATCGAGAGGCTGAATTTGAAGACAAGGTGCTTCACTACAGTGGAACCTTAGCTAAACTAGGTTATCCTCTGCTCGTAACGGAGACGAACCGGGCACATTACCTCCTACGTAGATTGCTCTCCTGCGGCGCCAAGCTGCTCGGTCCGTATTTGCAGGTATCGGGAACGGATTTTGGCTTCACGAATGCGACGAACAATTGGGGCAAGCCGCTAGCGTTTATGACGTCGGACTATGATTTTGGCGGCATGATTTCTCCTGAAGGGCATATTCGCGAGGAAGCGTATGAGGGCAGGCTGCTTGGACGGATGATTGCAGCTTACGGCACTTCGCTCGCTGAGGCTGCAAGCCAAGGCTTAAGCACGGATTGGAAGCTGATTGGACAAAGCGATAGAGTTGTTGGCCCCTATGCCCTGCAGTTAAAGGGCGGCGGAAAACTCCTATTTGTTACGAATTTAGATGATCAAGATAAAGAACTAGCCATCGTAATGGAGAATGATACGAATACAAAAGCTGCGAGCAGCTTTAAGCTCAAATCGGGCAGGTCGCTGGCGCTGCCTTCTCAAGTACCTCTACAGCATTGGGGAGTAGAAGGAATACTAGAGAGCTCGACAGCGGAGCTATATATGGCAGAAACAAATGATACAGGTGCAAGTCTCGCTTTTCATACAGAAGGTTATGGTGAAATTGTATTGCTGCTAGATGCAGCGCCGGTGGATATGAAAGCTCTGAATGCAACTGTGGAAACGATAGAGGGAGGCAAGGTCAGGATCGCCTTTGAAGGTAAAGAAGATAGCGTCTGTTCCATTATTACTTCGGATGGGCATACGTTGAAGCTATTTATTACCGACAGAATGAAAGCGCTTTATTCAGAAGGGTTGAACGATGCTGATGACACCATTAATCATGGCAAGCCGCTTCATTACTCGGATCGCACTGAAATAGCAGCTGCTGAGTGGCGCCTAAATCATTTTGATGCGGCATCACCTATGAATAAAAAGGATAAGAGAGACCCATCCGCTTCAAAAAAAGCAGATTACTTAGAACAGCATGAAATTTACCGCGGGTATGCTTGGTATGAAGCGACGGTTCGACTGCCTGAAGACAAAGCGGTAAAAGGTATTCTTATTCGCTCAGGCAGTGATGTTGTGTCGCTGTATGCGGGAGGAGAATACGCGGGAACGGCAGTGGCTGGGGGAGGCAGTTCTTATCTTCATTTAAGCAATGGCCTACAAGAAGGAAAGCTGCTTGCCAGAGTGGAGATATGGGGACATTCGAACTTTGACGATGCTAGGCTTCCCGGGCTTCGATTGCATGCGATGAAGGGGATTAAAGGACTGTCAGCCATTACAGAGGTTAGAGACCTTAGCCGTAACTGGAGTGTTTACCGGGCTGCGGATCGGATTTTGCGCAAGGAGCTGATCGAGTCGCCTGATAGCAGCATGTGGCCGATCGTTAACTTTGGCGGCTGGATGTCTCCTGATCATCCGGCTTTCGAATATTACCGAAAAACATTCCGTGCATCGGAAGCGGCAGACTCGTGGACGCTGCATTTCCAAGGTATTCAATCGCTTGCTCGGCTCTTTGTAAACGGAAAGGAAATAGGCGAGGTGCATCCGTTTGATCCATACTTTAATATCTCTGAGCATGTGACGGCAGGGCAATCCGTAGAGCTTACTGTATTCGTTGAGAGAGTGCTTGGTTTACCATCCGGGCAGGTTTACTTGTATGAAGGCCAAGAGGCCGACAACTTTGCAGTTTATGCGGCAGAGGAGGAAGCGCTTCGGGAGCATGCGGAAAACTTGCGGTCGCAAAGCGGAACAACCGAATTCCCCATCTCATTGGAGCCAGGAGAAACCGCATGGCTGTATGCGACTACCGTGAATTCAGAAGCAGGCAAAGGCTGGAGAGCGAAGGTTTCCGGCACTAGCCTTAAAATGACAGTGTTTCTGGAAGGAAGAATCGTTGGACGACTATGGCTGCCAAGCCAAACGAGCAGGCCTGTCATGTCAGGCGGAAGCCCGGATTCCTTTTACTTGCCGGGAGCTTGGTATGAGGGCGGAGAAGGAAGCTTAACGATACTGCTGGAAGCGGTTGATCAAGAGAAGCAAGGGCGTTTGGAAGCAATTCAATTCATATCCGTCTAGCAATGACGACAAGGGGGAAGAAGGATGGAAACGACCATAGTCGAGCGGGCTCCCCAAAGGAAGCAGAAGCGAATGAGCAGCGGCAAGCTTAGACGATTTTGGAACAACAAAACGTTATTAATCATGTGTTTGCCGGCCATCGCTTTCTTTCTTATATTTGCTTACTTGCCGATGCCCGGCTTGTATCTAGCTTTTATTAACTACAACTACTCCGATGGCATCTTCAAAAGCCCGTTTGTTGCATTTGACAACTTTCGCTTTCTCGTCATGAATGGTGATCTATGGCGGCTCTCATTTAATACGGTAGCTTACAATTTGGTATTCATCGTGCTGGGAAATGTCATGCAAATTTTTGTAGCTATTCTACTGAATGAGATTCGGCGCAAATGGTTCAAGAAGATAACGCAAACGCTTATGTTTTTACCTCACTTTATATCTGCCGTTCTAATCGGGCTTATCGCCTACAACATCTTGAGCTATGACTACGGCTTATTGAACAGCTTGCTGGAATCGTTAGGCATGGAGCCTGTCAAAACCTATTCCGATCCGAAAATATGGCCGTTTATCATCGTACTCACCTACCTATGGCAGTCCACTGGATACGGTTCGATCATTTATTTTGCAGCCATCATGGGGCTGGACAACGAAATTATCGAAGCATCCGAAATTGACGGCGCCAACGCCTTCCAACGCATCATTTACATCGTGCTTCCTTGGCTAAAGCCAACCTTCATCATCTTGATGCTGTTCTCGCTCGGCGGCATTCTTAAAGGCAACTTCGGTTTGTTTTTCAACTTAGTAGGCGCAAACAACACAGCCTTATATCCAACAACGGATATTATCGAGACTTACGTATTCCGTGCCCTGATGACAAACTTCAACTTCTCGCTTGGTAGCGCAGTAAGCTTATATCAATCCTTGTTCGGTTTTGTAGTCGTCTTAACAGCCAACTGGCTTGTGAAGAAGGCTTCGCCTGAAAACTCGTTATTTTAGGAGGTGTCACATATGGAAAATAGGGATGAATCACGCAGCATTCGGACAGACATAAGTGGCATCATCGTCAAAGGTTTTGGTTATCTTTTCATTACATGTTTTTCGATATGCTGTTTATTGCCCTTCTTGCTCGTGCTTGGCACCTCACTGACAGCAGAAGGCACGATTAAGAAGTACGGCTTCAACTTGTGGCCGCGCGATTTCAGCACCTTTGCTTACAAAATCGTGTTCGAAAACCCCGATCTCATTATTGGTTCCTACCTTGTCACGATGGGAATCACCATTGTTGGAACGGTCTTTGGTCTCTTTCTCGTGGCGATGACGGGTTATGCGCTTCAGCGCCCGGACTTCGGCTATCGAAATGGCATTTCGTTTTTCATTTATTTCACGACGCTGTTCTCCGGCGGCCTTGTGCCCTTTTACTTGCTGATGACGCAATATTTGACGCTGAAGGACAATTATCTTGCTATTCTTCTTCCGGGACTGCTCAGTCCATTTCTCATCATCATGATGAAAAGCTTTGTTCGTTCAATCCCGCATGCCATTACCGAATCAGCGAAGATCGATGGAGCAGGCGACTTTACCATTTTTCTAAAGCTAATTTTGCCAATGACTACGCCGGCGTTAGCAACCATTGGGCTGTTTATCGCCCTTGGCTACTGGAATGAGTGGTACAACTCGATGCTGTTCCTCTCGGCGGATATGAAGTACAGGCCGCTTCAGCTGTTTTTGTACAATGTCGTAACCAGCGCTGACTTTATCCGCAATTCGTCCGCTGCATCCAATGTGCAGCTTCGTGATATGCCGCTGGAATCGATGAAGATGGCTACCGCGGTGGTTGCGACCGGCCCTGTCATTTTGTTCTACCCATTCGTGCAACGGTATTTCATTAAGGGAATTACAGTAGGTGCTGTAAAAGGCTGATGTGCCGCAGGCCTGCAAGGGTCTCTTCACATAAAGGGCGAAGCCCGAATCATGAAAACAAAGGGGAGAAGTGAGATGTCGAACGTCAAGAAGATTTCCGCTCTGCTAATCGCTGTAATGATGATCATCAGCCTTGCGGCCTGTTCCGGCAGCAACGGAGATAAAAAGGAAAGCGGCAATAAAGGGAGTACGAACACAGAAAACGGCAATAAGGGGAGCACGAACACGGATGATGGCAATAAAGCAGCTGATACGTCCAAATTCGTAAAAATCAGCTATGTCGTACTTGGCGATAAGCCGAAAAACGGCCAGTTCGAGAAGGTGCTGGCTGAGGTTAATAAGCTGATGAAGGAAAAAATCAACGCCGAGCTGGAGTGGAAATGGGTCGAGTGGGCAGATTGGCAGACGAAATACAATCTGCTGCTGGCATCCGGCGAAGCGGTGGATTTGATTACGATTGGTACGGACTGGCTTGATACATGGGGCAATGCACAGCGTGGTGCGTTTATGAATTTGAATGATTTATTGCCGCAATATGCACCGCAAACCTGGAATTCAATTCCTGAAGAGGACTGGTCGGAGAGCAAATATAAAGGAAATATCGTTTTGATTCCAGAAAATGATTACACACAGTGGGTTAACCATGGCTTCTTCTATCGTGGAGATTGGGCGAAGGAAGCGGGCATAACGGATCCAATTAAAGATTGGGAAGGCATTGGCAAATACCTGCAATATATTAAAKATAACAAAGAAGGCGTTATTCCTTGGGATGCTGTTGCAGCAACAAGCACATTTGGCGGGTATGCAGCGTCCTACACGGATCAATTAGAGCTTCCAATTTCAACGGGCTATTTGCCAGTGTACACGACCAAATCATTTGAAGAGAAATATACGGTAGTGAGCCCTGTATTCGAAGACACATTCCTTAATTTCGCAACGTTAATGAAGGAATGGGCAGACAAAGGTTACTGGCGCGAGGATGTGCTGAACAACAAAAACGACAACCGCTCCGCGCTGCGCGCTGGATTGTCGGGACTGGATCAGCATCATACACAAACGTTTGGCGGGCTGCGCGTTAATATGGATAAGGATCAACCAGGTTCTGAGCTGCAAATGTTCCCATTTGCTCGTACAGGCGGCAATAACTTGACGGAGCTCTCCATCACGCACGGAGGAACATCGCTTGGAGCGCACAGCAAAAACCCTGAGCGCGCTCTAATGGCTTATGATTTAATTCGCAACGACGAGCAAATTTATCATTTGATCAACTACGGTTTGGAAGGCGTTCAATACGAAGTGAAAGACGGCAAACGCCAACAGCCAGCAGCCTACAACGAAGCAAAGGATTCCTTTTATTCGGATTTCTGGGGTGGACGTGTCGACAAATTCGAAATTCCGAGCGTAACTACTTGGGATCAGCTCGAAGAAACGTTGTATGCGGAATATGACAAAATCAAGAAACCTTACCCTTACGGCCAATTTGTATTTGATAAAACGCCGGTAGAAGCTGAATTAACGGCGATTACACAGGTTTCGGGCGAGATGGGACCTGCGATTACGTATGGTAAAGCAGGAGACCCGGCTCAAGCCGTAGAGCAATTCCGCAGCAAGCTGAAAACAGCTGGCTACGACAAGGTGCTTGCAGAATTGCAGCGCCAAATGGATGCTTACAAGAAGCTGATCGAAGGTTAACGAATAGATAGTTTGCGAAGCGCAATAGGGGTTTCCAAGCACGAAAGTGCGGAGCTCCTGTTGCGCTTTTTTCAACACCTTTAAAAGAAAAGCGTCCTTTAGGTCAATTATAATCAATTGGCGGGGTATGCTTGGTTAACCTCAGTAAAGTAGCGCTTTCATTAATAATGCTACAATGAATCTATAACCATGTAAGCTAACCCAAATCTATGATAAAGGCGGCGAAGAAATGAACTCATCAAATATTGCAGTACAGTTGTACACGTTGCGTGACTATTGCCAGAATGAAGCGGATTTGGAGCAGACGCTGCGTAAGGTAAGAGAAATCGGTTATGAAGCGGTTCAAGTATCGGGAATAGGCCCTATTGCTCCAGAAAGAGTGAAGCAATTAGCAGATGCCGAAGGGCTTCGTATTTGTGCAACGCATGTAAGTCTTGATTCTATGGTCAATGACTTTGACAATACCGTGCAAATGCATAAGCTGTGGAACTGTAAGTATGTTGGGTTAGGCTCTATTCCGGATGAATACCGCACTAGCGGGGAGGGCTATTCCACCTTTGCGAAGCAAGCGACAGAAATTGGAAGAAAGCTGCAGGAGCATGACTTGCAGTTTATTTATCATAATCATCAGTTTGAGTACCAGAAGTTTGCAGGCAGAACAGGAATGGATATTTTGCAGCAAGAAAGTGACCCGGCTGCAGTTGGATTCGAGCTCGACACCTATTGGGTACATGTTGGCGGAGTAAATCCGGTGGATGCGATTCATCAGGTTAAAGGCCGAATGGGTGTTGTTCATCTCAAAGATTTGGAAATCGTTGACTATAAGCAAGTGTTCGCTGAAATTGGCGAAGGAAACTTGAATTTCAAAGCGATTATTGAAGCATGCAGAGAGATTGGAGTAGAGTGGTATGTAGTCGAGCAGGATGTATGCAGACGTGATCCGTTTGAGAGCTTGGCTATTAGTTTTAACAATTTAAAACAATTTCTATAGGAGCAATGTTAATATAGAAGCGAGAGGATGATAGAGATGAAAATCGGCATTATTTGYGACGATTATTGGCACCCGGGCAAGCTGATCAAGGAAGGCTTGGAGCCGCTCGGCAAGCAAGGTTTTCAGCTCGATTATACCCAGCATGCATCAGAATGGTCGCGCGCGTGGATGGATCAGCAGGATGTGGTTGTGCTTGCCAAGTCGAACCAAGTGTCGGCAACAGATACAACGCCTTGGCTCACTGAGGAGATTCAGCTGCAATTCCAGAGCTATGTCGAGCAAGGAAAAGGATTGCTGGTACTGCATGCAGGAACGGTGGGCTATCGTGATGAGTCTGTTTTCTTTGAGCTTGTAGGCGGGGTATTCCAGCATCATCCGGCCGCTTGTTCCGTTACGATCGTTCATAAGGACGAAACGCCATGGGACAAGGCGCATGCACAGGACTTTACAGTACATGACGAGCATTATTTTATGGAGGTTATCGACGATCGCATTCAAGTGTTGATGACTTCGGAGTCAGAGCACGGCACGCAGCCAGCAGGCTGGATAAGGGAGCAAGGTAAAGGTAGAGTTTGCGTGCTTACACCAGGGCATCTCTTATCCGTGCTGCAGATGGAAGAGTATCAAGCAACGATAAAACAGGCTTTGAAATGGTGCGGTGGAAGCGACCGATAATAGGGAGCTATCAACAAATGTACATTTTTTATTCAGAGGAGTGAATAAGGATATGTCGGTACAAACAATGAAATGGGGCATCTTGGGTCCGGGCTGGATTTCCTCAAAGTTTGTTAAAGATTTAGCATTTGCAGAGGGCGCAGAGCTAGTCGCTGTTGGTGGGAGAAGCCTAGAGAAGGCGGAGCGTTTTGCCAAAGAGTATAATATCCCACGCGCTTATGGCAGCATTGAAGAGCTGACGCAAGATTCCGAGATCGATATTGTTTATGTGGGCACGCTGCATCCCATCCATAAAGAAAATGTGCTCGCCCTATTGCGTGCTGGCAAAGCTGTCATTTGCGAGAAGCCATTCACAATGAATGCAGCGGAAGCGAGAGAAATCATAACATTAGCCAGAGAGAAACGAGTATTTCTTATGGAAGCGATGTGGACACGGTTTTTACCGCCAATCCTTAAGGTTATGGAATGGATTGCGGATGGTAAAATCGGAGAAGTGCGAATGCTTAAAGCTGACTTTGGCTTTGATATCGGCTGGGCGCCGGAAAGCCGTTTGCTTGATCCTGCGCTTGGCGGAGGTGCGCTGCTGGATGCTGGTATTTATCCCGTTTCCTTCGCATCATTAATTTTCGGCGGGGCGCCATCCAAAATTCTGAGCAGTGCTCGTCTTGGCGAGACGGGAGTAGACGAGCAGTTTTCATTGTTGTTTGAATATGAAGGTGGACGTACTGCATCGCTGAATGGAGCGGTACAGCTGGAAATGGTTAATGATGCTTATATTTATGGAACGAAGGGGCATATTCATGTGCCAAACTTCTTGTTCGGTAAATCAGCATATTTGCACCCGAAACAGGGTGCTGCAGAGTCGATCAAGGACGACCGTGAAGCAGAGGGTTATTCATTTGAAGCTGAGGAAGCGATGAATGCGCTCCGTGAGGGAAGGCTCGAAAGTTCAATCATTCCGCTGGATGAGACGCTAGCAATTATGGAGACGCTGGATACGATCAGGAAGCAGTGGGGTCTTCGTTATCCTGCTGATGAATAATTGTAAAAAAAGGAGTAGGCTGCGTATGCGCCTACTCCTTTTTTTATCAGTATCGATGCCTCTAAGCAGAAGCTTTCTAAATCGCTTATGCTTTTACCGCTTGAAGCCATGCTTCAGCAATGAGTGCGGCACCAGCAGGAGACGGGTGAACACCGTCGGGAGCCCAATAAGCCGGTCCTGTCTGCGTTGCAGCCTGTGCGAACAAACCATCAAGCGGAACATAAATGGCTTTAAATTCTCCAGCGAGCTCGCGGACAGCTTGAATTTTTGGATCAAGATCTTCACGCCATTGCTTCTGGCTATCATTTACTGGAAGCACGAAAGGTTCGACTAGAACAAGCTTAGCGTTCAACTGCTCCTTTGCTCTGCTCAGCAAGCGGCGGTAAGTGGTATAGTATTCCTCCGTGCTAAGTGGATCGTTATTGTCATAGCGGCGCCAAGTATCATTAATGCCCACATAAACAGACAACAGGCTTGGTTTCAAATCAAGGCAATCCACTTCCCATCTCCGCTCCAAATCAATGACACGGTCACCCGATATCCCGCGGTTCAGAAACGTAGCTTGTTTCTCAGGATATTTACTCGTAAACAAAGACGTTACAAGATTTGCATAACCCGATCCTAGATTTGCCCAGTCATTTCGGTTGCGGCCAGCATCCGTGATGCTGTCGCCTTGAAATAGAACAATTGCGTTTTGATCGATTAATGTCATTTTTTAGACCTCCAATGAGTTCAAATACTAGTCTTCATAAGATAAAACATGTCTTGAAGCGGGATAGCTGTGAGCGCTTTCTATTTGTCAGCAAATTCATAATACAAAGGATTCCATTCTCTGGTCAATAAGCAGCTGTTTTTTTCTTCCATAAAATAAGAAACAATTATAACTGAAGTTTCTATTTAACTTTTCTGTTATTTCCTATTTAATAGTATAGAGAAGGATAAATAGATTGGGGCAGCATTTGTTAATGGTGCGTAAACATTTTTGGGAATATTCAGAAAACTTTAAAATATACTATAAACGATAAGAACAGAAACAGCTAGAATGATTTTATGCTTTTCCTCCTATTTTTTTCATAAAATCTTAATGTTCTTGCTCTATAATCGAATTAAGGGAGTGATGGGAATGATCTCTTCTTACTTCAATGAATGGCTGGATGAATATAATGATTATATGAGATTATACACGCTTTTTGGCGACGAGTATTACCTCGAACAAGCTGGTGAAGCGTTAGCTGCGTTAAAGGCTTTGGTCCTTAGAGCTGAGCGCCATAAAAATATTCTTCGGAAAATCATGAGCGATAAGGTTCATGTTTATTAAGAATAACAAACGAAGAGCATAACGAAATTTAAAATTTAAAAGCCATCATAAGAATCCAAGTGCAGGATTAATGGTATACTGATAAGTAATGATAACGAGGAACAAGATTCTGATAGATGCTTTAGCTGCATTTTATGAGGTTTAACTCGGCATAGAAGACATGATGGAGTGATAATATGAGTAGTACAAAGGGTAAAGGCGGAACCGGCAGAGGAACGGACAAAAAAGGCTGGAATCGCTGGCAAGCAGGGGAAAAGAAGAAGTTAGCGAAAAAGGTGTTTGGCAGAAACCAAGGTGCTAAAGGCGCTGAAGGTGAAAAAGGTAAAACGGACGATAAAAATACGCCTAATGCTAAAAGCGCTAACATGACTAAAGGCAGTACCGCATTTAAAGGTGGAAGCGCGGCTAAGGGCAGAAAATAGAAATAACAAAGAGCAATCTGTGCGTGAGCCATGATGCTCTTATGAAACGAAAGACGGTTAGACAGGGAAGCTCTCTGTTTAACCGTCTTTTTCTCGTTGTCCTGCCGATATTTAAGTTTTATAATGGTACTATTGCTTGGATAAAAATGTGAATTGTATTTTTGAATAATGTTCAGCGAGGTGGCTTCATCATATGAGTGACTATCAATCCATAATGCTTCTTCTCTTCTTTATCTTTCCCGTCATGTATATGATTGACACCGCTTTAGTTATTATAAGACGAAACGCTAAGCATATTGAGAATCGTCTTGCCTTTCTTRCCATTTGTTTGCTGGCGAGTATGATTTTTTTTCAATACCTCGAGCAGCTGTTATCTGCCGAGTATGCGCTGAATATTTCTGCTTATATGGTTTACCCAGCTTCTATAGCCGCGGTAAGCATGAGCGTTTTGCTTCATCTCACGGCAACAAACAGTTATCATCGGCTTTCTCGATGGAGCACCATAGGCATAGCTTTTATACCCTTTATAATGTATTTTCTGCTTCTAGCCATAAGAGGAAGAGAATATTTGCTTGAAGGGGTTCGTATAGAAGGTTTTTGGAAGCAAATCGAAGTTGCTCCAGCTATGACTGTTATTTATGGTTTTTTGGTCATGTATTCATTGCTTAATATAGCTATTTGTTTAATAGCCCATTATAAAGCGAATAATAACGTTGATCGCAAACGATTTATGATACTGCTAAAAGCCAATTTATTTTACCAGTTGGCAACGATCGGGGTCTTAATTGTATATACTGCTTTCTCGCCCTATGTTTATATTTCAGATTCAGTCATTTTTTTGACAACTATAATATGGAGTATTTCACTTCGTGTCTATATGAAAAATGATTTCCTGCCTTCTACATCCAAAAAATATGAGCTGCTTTATCATTTTTCCCCAACCGCCATCATTATGATCGACAAAAATATGATCATGAAGGAAGTAAATCCAGGTGCGCTTCGTATACTTGGATTTGAGAAGGAAGAGGAGCTGGAAAATCGCTCTTTATCTGAATTCATCGTTATGAACGAACGCAAAGACATGGAGGAAGCCTTTGCTGCTTCCTTTCCGAAGGATGCATGGAGAAACCGTGAGCTGACCATAGTGAATCGAAAAGGCCAGAAACGTGCGATTTTGGCTGATACGGAAATGATGGCTGAGGGTAAGGATTGGTTTTTGTTAATGGTCATTCGGGATATTACGCAGCAGCAGGAAGAGTCGCGTCTCATACATTTTTTGGCACATCACGATACATTGACTAAGCTGCCTAACCGCTATCATTTTAATCGAGAACTGGAAACTTCGTTGAAAGCTGTGAAATCATCAAAAGCGCTGCTCGGAGTCATGCTTATCGATTTGGATCGCTTTAAGCTGATAAACGATACGCTTGGACATCAGTTTGGTGATCAGGCTTTAATTGACGTTGCTCAGCGCCTGCGTCAAAATGTGGACCATCGGCATTTGCTTGCCCGCCTGGGCGGAGATGAATTTATTATTTTAATTAAAGAAGCGGAAGAATATGATGAGATCGTATCGCTTGCAGAAAACATTCATCTAGCCTTTCAGCTGCCGATTACGCTTCAAGGGCAAGATTTCTACTTAGGCGGCAGCATTGGAATTAGTGTCCATCCATTTGATGATGACAGCTCTGATGGGCTTATCAAGAGGGCAGACATTGCCATGTACAATGCGAAACATAGCGGAGGCAATCAGTATCGTTTGTATACGAATGAGATGATTGCTCTAGTACAGCGGGACGTCAAGCTGGAGAAGCATCTTCGCAAAGCACTGAAACGCAAGGAATTTGTTCTCCATTATCAGCCGCAGATTAATTTGGCAAGCGGACAGCTGATAGGGGCGGAGGCGCTTATTCGCTGGCAATCGGTAGAGCTTGGCATGGTGCACCCAGGAGAATTTATCACGCTGGCGGAGCAAACGGGATTAATTAATGAAATCGGACAATGGGTTATTGCGGAAGCTTGTCAGCAGGGTAAACTGTGGCAGGAGCAAGGCTGGAATGATTTTATGCTATCGGTGAACGTTTCGTCGAGACAATTCATGCAGCCAGATTTCGTAAACAAGGTTCAGGAGATTTTGCGCAGCAGTGGCCTTGAGCCTGATCGGTTATGCTTGGAGATTACGGAGAGCATGGTCGTTAATAATTTAAATGTAGCTAGAAAGATGCTCGATGAGCTTGTTGCTTTAGGTATACATATCGCCATTGATGATTTTGGTACAGGTTATTCCTCATTAAGTGTGCTAAGGCAGCTGCCGATTGCTATTATCAAAATTGACCGCTCCTTTATTACTGATATGGATGCCTATCAAGGTGGCTTATCCATCGTGAAGACGATTGTGTCGATGGGGCATGACCTGCAGAAGCAGGTGGTTGCTGAGGGCGTAGAAACATTGGATCAATATGAACAGCTAAAGCAGCTTGGCTGTGACAAAGCGCAGGGTTATTACTATCATAAGCCGCTCCCATTGCTAGAGTTTAATAAACTATTAATCGCTAGGTGATAGGTTCGAAAGTACATAAACGAAGGCTGCCAGCTTCAAGCTGGCAGCCTTTTTTTGGTATGTCATTAGAGCATCTCGGTATCAATAATGCGCCAGTGATGCTTAAGTGTAGCTTCCAAGGCTTCTTTATCCTTCTCTTTGAACAAGTTAAGAATTTTTCGATGCTCCGCATTTACTTGCTTTAGCACGTTTGCGAGCTTTGGTTTGTCTTCACTTGCATAGGATTGACGAATAAAGCTGTTTTTTAATGAATTCAACGTTTCAATTAATACAGGATTATCGCATTTTTTTATATAAATATCATGGAAGTTATATTGGTCCATATGATAATCGGAAAAATACAGCTTGCTAATATCAAGATCAATTTTGTCGACAAGCCTTTCCATTTCGGTGAAGTCAGGCTGCTGAAGTAAATCAATACATAAGGTAGCAGCGAGTGCATCCAACACTCCAATAATTCGGGAAAAATCGAGTTTTTTCTTGGAATCGAAGGCTTTGACAGTGAAGCCGCGTCTAGGTAAATAATCTAGGAGATTGTCGGAGGATAGTTGAAATAATGCTTCTCTGGTAGGCGTACGGCTTATATCTAGTTTTTTGCAAATTTCAGCTTCATTAACTTTTTGATTCGGAAGTAATGTGCCATCTTGGATTTTTTGAGCGATATACTCGTAAACATGGTCTTTTAACGATTGGTATTTAGGTGATTGCATGTAGGTTCCCCTGTTCTAACTTACTTTAATGAGGTGAAGTTGTTTGCTGTATAACTTTTATATGGGTTAGAGAAATGGCTTAGTTGAATGAACATGCATTCGTACAGTAGATGATTTCACTATTTTATCATCTGATCCAGATATTAGACAAGCGTATGAATATGTCGAAAGGTGTCATAATAACTCACATCGAAATAACAATTTTTAATAGATTCATAAAAAAACATTGTAGATAGTGGAAACCGATGTTATAATTACTACCATCATATATGTATATTGTATACAGATTTAACTCCGTATTCAATTCGGGGGATTTTAGACTAAATCAGATAATGAATTGGGAGAGATGGAAATGAAAAAGAAATTATCATTGCTGCTTATTTCGGTTATGGTCGTCCTTTCGGCATGTGGTCAAAACAATAAGGAAAATACGCCAGCTGCAACGAACAATAACGCGGCAACAGATCCTCCAGCAGTAGAGAAAACAACGCTTACCCTTGGTACAAGTGCCGATTATGCACCCTTTGAGTTCCATAAGATGATAGACGGTAAAGATACGATCGTTGGTTTTGATATCGAAATTGCTAGAGAGATTGCGAAAGATATGAATGCTGAGCTCAAAATTCAAGATATGGACTTTGATGGCTTGCTGCTCGCACTTGATACAGGAAAAGTGGATATGGTTATTTCAGGTCTGACACCTACGGAAGAACGTAAAAAGAACGTTGATTTCTCTGAAATTTATTACCTGACTAGCCAAGGCGTTTTGGTGAAAAAGGATCAAGCTGAGCAATTCAAGTCATTGGATGATTTAAAAGGTAAAAAAATCGGTATTCAAAAAGGCTCGATTCAAGAAGGCATTGCACAGGAAATCGCCGATGCGAAGTTAACGGCTTTAGCTAAAATTCCTGAACTGATTTTGGAGCTGAAGAGCGGTCGTGTTGATGCCATTATTCTAGAAAAACCGGTAGCGGATCAATACGCAGTGGTCCAAACGGATATTGCAGTTTCTGAAGTGAAGATTGAGCAGCCGGTAGAAGAAGCTGGCGTGTCTATTGCTGTTAAGAAGGGCAATCAAGATTTGCTTAATAAAATTGATGGAACGATTGCTCGTTTGAAGGAAAGTGGCGAAATTGATCGTTATGTCGTTGAGGCCAATGAGCTGGTTGGAGAATAAAGAGCGGACGGAGTAGTTGAATATGGATTTAAACTTCGGTTTCCTGACAGAGTATTGGCAATTTTTTTTGAGAGGAGCCTTGGTCACGCTGGAGCTGTCTTTCTTCGGCGTGGCGCTCGGCACAGTGCTTGGGGTTGCCGTTGCATTAATACGAATCTCGCGCTTCTGGCCGGTTAAGTTTTTGGCCTCTACCTATATTGAGATCATTCGAGGAACCCCAATGCTCGTACAAATCTTTATTATCCATTATGGACTGACTGGATTTGGTATAAATCTGCCGCCTTTCATTTCCGGAGTGGTGGCGCTTACAATTAATAGTTCTGCCTATATGGCTGAGGTATTTCGAGCGGGAATCGAAGCGATCGACAAGGGACAGACGGAGGCGGCTCGATCCTTGGGGCTGAGCAGAGGTATGGCGCTTCGGTACATCGTGCTGCCGCAAGCCTTTCGCAATATGCTGCCGGCCATTGGCAATGAATTCATTATTATTATTAAAGACTCCTCGCTTATATCCGTCATTAGTATTGCGGAGCTAATGTACAATGCTCGGACGGTTCAGAGCGTCACCTTCTCGCCGATGGAGCCGCTGTTAGTCGCTTGTGCATTATATTTTATCATGACATTTACATTATCCAGGCTGCTTGCTGTGCTAGAGAGGAAGTTGAGAAGCTGATGATAGTCGTAAAAGGGCTGCGCAAATCTTATGGAAAAAACGAAATATTGAAGGGGATAGACACGGTAATTCGCAAAGGCGAGGTTGTTGTTGTTATCGGACCAAGCGGATCAGGGAAAAGCACCTTTCTTCGTTGTTTGAATCGATTGGAGGAGCCGTCGGCTGGTCATATTCAGCTGAATGATTGTGAAATTATAAATAAACAGTCGGAGTTAAATCGGATTCGTCAAGAAATGGGCATGGTGTTTCAGCATTTTAATTTATTTCCGCATATGACCGTCTTGGAAAATTTAACCCTTGCTCCGCGTAAGCTAAAGAAGCTGAGCAAAGAGCAGGCAAATGTAGAAGCTGTGGAGCTGCTGCGCTTAGTGGGGCTCGAAGACAAGAAAGATGCCTATCCAGATCGTCTCTCAGGCGGACAAAAGCAGCGTGTTGCGATAGCGAGAGCGCTTGCCATGCAGCCTAGCGTAATGCTGTTTGATGAACCAACGTCAGCACTCGATCCTGAGATGGTTGGCGAGGTGCTTGAAGTCATGCGGAAGCTTGCTCAAAACGGAATGACGATGGTTATTGTAACGCATGAAATGGGTTTTGCCCGCGAGGTTGGCGATAGGCTGCTGTTTATGGATGGCGGCTGCATTGTTGAAGAGGGAGTGCCGCTGAAGGTATTCCAAAATCCTCAGCACCCGCGAACGCAAGATTTTTTGGCAAAGGTTTTATAGCAGCAAGGTCGTTTAGTTTGTAAATTCCTGGTGGTTAATAATCAATCCAGGTTTTTTTATAACAGTAATTGAATATTGTATACAAATTTGTAGGGAGTGATTTCATCGATATGACATCTACCAAATCTACAGCGGTTGTCATGGAGCAGTCGGATCGATACGGCGCACACAATTACCATCCGCTGCCTATCGTTATTTCGGAGGCTGAAGGTGTCTGGGTGAACGACCCTGAAGGCAATCGGTATATGGATATGCTCAGTGCGTACAGCGCTCTTAATCATGGTCATAGGCATCCAAAGATTATTCATGCACTTAAAGATCAAGCGGATAAAGTAACGCTCACTTCGCGAGCTTTTCACAATGATAAGCTGGGTGAGTTTTATGAAAAGCTCGTTAATTACACGGGTAAAAATAAAATTTTGGCAATGAACACGGGGGCAGAAGCAGTGGAAACCGCCATTAAGGCGGTTCGTCGCTGGGCATATCGTGAGAAAGGTGTGGAGCACGACCAAGCGGAAATTATCGTTTGTATGGGCAATTTTCATGGTCGGACGATAACGGTCACTTCCTTCTCTTCAACGGAGGAATACAAAAAGGATTTTGGACCATTTACGCCAGGCTTCAAGTTAGTTCCTTACGGTGATTTGGCTGCTCTTGAACAGGCGATTACACCAAATACAGCTGCCTTTCTCGTTGAGCCGATTCAAGGGGAGGCGGGCATCATTATTCCGCCGGAAGGATATTTGTCGGGAGCCTATGCATTGTGCAAACAAAATAATGTGCTGTTCGTGGCGGATGAAATTCAAACCGGTTTTGGACGTACAGGCAGACGCTTTGCGTGTGATTGGGAAAATGTAACGCCAGATGTTTATATTATGGGCAAAGCGCTGGGCGGCGGGGTAATGCCCATTTCGGCAATCGCCGCAAACGATACGATTTTAAACGTGTTTGAGCCTGGATCGCATGGATCTACGTTTGGCGGCAACCCACTGGCTTGTGCCGTCTCTGCAGCAGCAATTGATGTCATTGAGGAGGAGAAGCTGGCAGAGCGTTCGGATGAACTGGGGAAATATTTTCGAGAACAATTAGCTGAAATTAGTTCACCGCATATTGTGGAAATTCGCGGTAAGGGCTTGTTTATCGGTTTGGAGCTTGATACAGCAGCTAGGCCATACTGTGAACGTCTGATGGCGAAAGGGCTATTGTGCAAAGAAACACATGACACGACCATTCGGTTCGCGCCGCCGCTCATTATAACGAAAGAAGAGATCGATTGGGCGATAGAAAGGATTGCGCTTGTGCTTCAATCCGAATAAGGGATGAATTTGCGGACGGAGACAGGTTAAGGAAGGGGATGTTCACTTTGGGAAGCATTGGGGAAGCGAATCTTAACAAGACGGGGAGGACGGATTTTATGGCGAGCAAAAAAGTGAGACTCATAAGCGTTCCGTTCTGGATGGGCGGAAGCCGCGCAGGATCGGAGCTTGGACCGGAAAGCATTATTCAATCAGGGCTAGCGCGTCAAATCAGAAGTATGGGATTTGATTTAGTTGGCAACTACGAGGTCAGCTGCCCGAGGCATGGCGTGCTTGATCCGAAGCAGCCCAAGATGAAATATTTTCCCGAAGTGAAAGAGATGAGCGGGCTAGTAGGTGAACAGGTCTATCGCGCAGTGCTTGCGGACTCCTTTCCTCTCGTATTAGGAGGGGACCATAGTGTTGCGATTGGCTCGCTAGCTGGTTTGACTGGTCATTACAATAATTTGGGTATTATCTGGTTTGATGCGCATGGCGACTTGAATACGGAGGAGACAACTCCTTCCGGAAATATGCACGGTATGCCGCTTGCGGTAGCGATGGGTCTAGGGAAGTTTAAGCTTTCCGATATACCGGGAGCTGGACAGCTCATTAAGAAAGAAAATGTAGTGATTATCGGAGCGCGTGATTTGGATCATTACGAGAAGGAGCTTATTCGCTCAGAAGGTATCGCTTGCTTCACGATGCATGACATTGACCGAATGGGCATGAAGGCAGTCATGGAGAAGGCGATTGAGATTGTGAGCAGCGGTACGGATGGTGTGCATGTAAGCTTTGATATGGATTGTATGGACCCGGCGGAAGCTATTGGTGTAGGGACGCCGGTTCCAGGCGGAATAAGCTATCGCGAAGCGCATCTAGCGCTGGAGCTGCTAGCTGAAACAGGCCGCGTAACCTCTATGGATATTGTGGAAGTAAATCCTCTGCTGGATGTAGGCATGCGTACTTCTCGGCTTGCGGTTGAGATGGCGACCTCTCTGCTTGGCAAACGAATCATATAGAATCTAGGCGGTTAGGGGACGAGGGTTCGCTATGGAAAAAATGATGAGGAGCTTTTTTCTGACTCTCGGCAAAAGCATTCGGATTGGGAGCTTGGCGCGTAAATATGGCCTCAAGCTGGGAGCTAGCCGATTTGTAGCTGGGGTTGAGATAAGCAGCGCCATTGAAGCGGTCAAGAAGCTTAATAAACAAGGAAAAATGGCAACTTTAGATCATTTAGGTGAATTTATTCGAGGTAAGGAAGAGGCAGCTCATTCCGCAAATATGTGCTTGCGCACGCTAAAGGCAATTGCTGCTTCTAATGCAAATGCGAACTTATCATTAAAGCTTACAAGCTTAGGACTGGATCTAGACAGCAAGCTGTGCGAGGAGCATATGAGAACGATATTGGATGCCGCTGCGAAAATGAACATTTTTGTTCGAATCGATATGGAAGATTACTCTCACTGCCAGCCTGCTCTTGATCTATATAAGAGGCTGCGAGAGTCATATGACCATGTAGGTATCGTTATTCAAGCTTATTTGTTTCGCTCGGAGCAGGATGTTTATGAGCTAGGACTTAATCGTGCCAACCTAAGATTGGTGAAGGGCGCTTATAAAGAAGCTGAAGAGGTTGCCTATCCGCAGAAAACGGATGTCGATCAATCATTTGAGAGATTAATAAAGATGCATTTGCAGAGCGGCAGCTACACGGGGATAGCGACCCATGATCGCGCCATCATTGATACCGCAAAAAGGTTCATCAAAGAGCAGGGAATTCCAGTGGAGCAATTCGAGTTCCAAATGCTTTATGGCATTTGCGAGGAGCTGCAGGATGAACTCGTTCGTGATGGTTATAGAGTAAGAATATATGTCCCTTACGGTGAAGATTGGTTTGGTTATTTCATGCGAAGACTGGCAGAACGACCTGATAACGTTTGGTTTGTACTGAAAAATATGTGGAAGTAGAGGGGAATGACAATGAGAGAATGGAATGTAACGCCATTTGTTACTGAACCGATGACTGATTTTGGCAATGCTGAGAACCGCGCTGCCTTTCTGGAAGCAATTGCTCATGTGAGAACGGAATTAGGCAAGCAATACCCGCTGCATATTGGAGGTCATGCCGTTCATACCTCTGATTATATCGTATCGCGCAACCCGGCAAAGTCGGATGAAGTAGTAGGTGAAGTGGCAAAAGCGAGCCAAGAATTAGCAGAACAGGCGATGAAATCAGCGCTTGCTGCTTTTGAAACGTGGAAACATACATCGGTATGGACACGGGCGAGCTGCTTGATGAAAGCCGCAGCGCTCATGCGGGAGCGGAAGCATTATTTTTCGGCGTGGCTCGTAATTGAGTCAGGTAAAAACTGGGCAGAAGCCGATGCAGATACCGCAGAAGCGATTGATTTTATGGATTATTATGCACGTGAAATGTTGAAATTAGCGGAAACCAATGAGCTAAAGCCGCTGGTTAAGCTAGCAGGTGAAGACAATCGGCTGACTTATATTCCGCTGGGCGTCGGGATTGTTATTCCGCCTTGGAATTTCCCGCTGGCAATATGCGCTGGGATGGCTAGTGCCTCTATTGTTGCAGGCAACACGATTATTATGAAACCTGCATCTACAACTCCGATTATTGCTTACAAGTTCTATGAGCTGATGGTGGAGGCGGGGATGCCTGCTGATGTTATTCAGTATTTGCCGGGAAGCGGTGCAGAAATCGGTGACTACTTGACTAGCCATCCAAAGACCAGATTCATTAGTTTCACAGGCTCGAAGGAAATAGGGCTGCGTATTAATAGGCTGGCTGCTGAGCAAGCGCCGGGACAAATATGGATGAAGCGAGTTGTAGCGGAAATGGGCGGGAAAGACGGTATTGTCGTAGATGAAACGGCCAATATCGATGCTGCTGCTGATGCTATTGTGGCGTCTGCTTTTGGGTTTCAAGGACAGAAATGCTCGGCAGGCTCAARAGCCATTGTTGTAGCGGATGTGTATGATGAGCTTATTGAAAAAGTGAAAGAAAGAACGAGCAAGCTTGTTATGGGTTCCCCGGAAGAGAATGCGGCAATCGGGCCTGTTATTGATAAAGCTTCTTTTGACAAGATTTTGAATGCCATTGAGAGAGGCAAGAGTGAAGGTAGATTAATAGTAGGCGGAGGAAAAGGAATAGAGAGCGGCTATTTCATAGAGCCAACGGTATTTGCTGATGTTGCTCCAAAAGATTCGTTAATGCAAGAAGAGATATTCGGGCCTGTACTAGCGATTGCTAAGGCGAAGGATTGGCAGGAGGCTATTCATATTTACAATGATACGGAGTTTGGTCTGACAGGAGCTTTTTTCTCAGAAGAAGAGGATCGTATTCAAGCAGCGCTGCAGGAAATGCATTGCGGCAATCTATATATTAACCGTAAATGTACGGGAGCGTTAGTAGGCGTTCATCCCTTTGGGGGATTTAATATGTCAGGTACAGATTCAAAGGCTGGCGGACATGATTATATGCTATTGTTCACGCAAGCTAAACTTACGTCTATTAAACTATGAATGAATAATAGTCGGCATCCTTAAAATTTAATGTCATATAAAATAACATAATAGATTGATTTTTATCGAATTTTAATCGAATATCTGAAAATATCATTGTCTATATGAAATGTTGATGTTACACTATCTCACGTAAAGAAGTATATTGTATACAAATTTTGACGCTTTACCCACATATACATAAGGCGCACCCTAGATTAAGTCAAAATTGATTAACGCAAAAGCGGAATGGGAGTGATGAGTATAGCATTGTCAATCTATAGTTTGGCTGCACTCTGTTTATTGGATTAATTGCTAGACAAAAAAGGAGGAAGAACATGTCTAAGAAGATTATCTCTCAAAAGCTTCTCGCACTCATGCTTTCCTTAATGCTCATTTTCTCTATCATTGCTCCTGGTGCTGCATATGCGCGGGAAGGTGCCGATACAGGTTCGGTTCCTGCCGAGGAGACTGCAGTCGCTCCAGAAACAACGGGGCTGGAAGAAACTTCGGATACGGAGCCGCTGATCGTCTCTGCACTTGCTGAGCCGGAAGATTCGGTTGGTAAAAGTGCTTATGATTATCTTAATTATATGGCGACCACAATCGGTGCTCGTGTTGCGGGTACGGCGAAAGAGGTTGAAGCCGGAAATTATGTAAAGGCTGAATTCGAAAAACTAGGCCTTAATACTGCGGTACAGCCGTTCAGCTATACTCGCGGTGGGACAACGGTTAATTCAAATAACATCGTAGCGACTAAAGTAGGAACCTCGCCTAAGGTTATAATCGTAGGCGCGCATTATGACTCTGTCAATGCAGGCAAAGGCGCTGATGATAATGCATCAGGTGTAGCGGTTATGCTGGAATCAGCGAAAGCAGTGTCCGAGCTAGCTACGCCGTATACGATTAAATTCATTGCGTTTGGCGCGGAAGAGCAAGGACTTAGAGGTTCTCAATATTATGTGTCTCAAATGACGGCTCAAGATAAGAAAAACACAGTTGCGATGATTAACCTCGACAGTGTGGCTGTCGGCGACAATATGTATATTTATGGAAGCAGTGGTTCGAAAGGTTTCGTTCGTGACCTAGGCCTTAGCATTGCTGACCGTCTTGGTCTTTCCCTTATAACTAATCCAGGTGAAAATCCTAAGTATCCAGTTGGTACAACAGGAGACTGGAGTGATCATGCGCCATTCTCGAAAGCAGGTATTCCTTACGCCTACTTGGAAGCGACGAACTGGAGCCTTGGCGACAAGGATGGTTATACGCAAACTACACTGGATGGAGAGATATGGCACACAGCAAAAGATACTCTTGATTATATCGAGTCTGCTTATCCGGGAAGAATCCAAGAGCATTTAACGACATTTACTAAAGTGCTCACAAGCATTCTTCTTGAAGTACAAGAGCTTCAACTAAGCAAAGATAAAGCATCCATAACAGAAAAAAGAACGATTGACGTTTCATTCGAATTACCGGCAGGCGTAGCGCTTGCAGATCTGAAATGGAGCTATGGCGAGAAACCTCTGACCGAATGGAAAAAGTGGGGCACGAACTCATATTCGGGAGACCCATTCATCTATTTGGAAGGGACGCCAGTGCTGGATGGAACGACGGTTAAAGCGCAAGTTACGTTCGACCTTATTTACAACACAACAAACTTGTCTGGTGCTCACCGTTCCAGATACCCGGCAATGCTTGGTACTCGTGATTTTGCTGTTCTAGATCAGAAAGGCCGCACCATTGCGACAGCACCTATTAAGCTTAATGTTTATGACAGCTATCATTCGTATGATGAAATTAAACCAGAGATTGATGCGATTACAGCAGAAATTAATGCGAAAAATAATCGCTATGTCGAAACGCAGGTTCTTGGCCAATCCGTGCAGGGCAGAAACATTTATTTTACGATTTTGGCAAAGGACAAAGCGTCTGTAGACAAATACTTAAATGAAACGATGCCTGCTATGATGAATGATCCGAAGGGCTTGCAGGATAAAATCAAAAATGGCACGTTCACCGACTATAAAGTTCCAGTATGGCTTAACAATATCCATCCGGATGAAGCGCCTGGCGTTGACGTTATTCTTAACTTCTTCCGGGAAATGGGGATGAAGGATAACATCACGTTTAATACGAACGAGGATGCCGCTAATCCGCTGCCCGTTACGTTAAACGTAAATGATGCGCTTGAAAATGCTATTTTCCTAATGAATTTCACGGAAAATCCAGATGGACGTTCATTGAATACGCGGGCAAATGCCAACTCGTTTGACTTGAACCGCGATAATTCCTATCAAACACAGCCCGAAACAAAAATCGTAACGAAAGAAATTGCCAAATGGTCGCCGCTTTCCTTCTTGGATATGCACGGTTTCGTAGGCAGCTTCCTGATCGAGCCGTGTACGCCGCCGCATGATCCGAATTTCGAGTACGATCTATTGATTGGAAGCATGCTCGAGCAAGCGAATGCGATGGGTAAAGCAGGTATTGCTAATACCAAATATACAAGCTACGAAATTCCGTATGAATCTCATCAAAACAACAATGGACCTAATAAATCAGGCTGGGACGATGCATCTCCTGCGTATACAGCTGTTTATGCGATGCACCATGGTGCATTAGGTCACACGCTGGAAATACCAGAGCTTAACGAGGATTCAACGACTGCACTCTTCTATGCGAGCGTTGCAGCAACCAAGTATGTAGTAGAAAACAAAGAAAAATTGTTTTTGAACCAGCTTGAAGTTTATAAACGTGGAGTCGAGAATACAGACAGCCGTACCGTTGATAAATATTTGACGAATGCTGCTGATCAAGTCATTGGCAGACCGCGCGGTGCAGAAACTAATTTCTTCCCAGACTATTATGTTCTTCCTGTAGCAAGCGAATTGCAAAAAAACCGCCTAGCAACGTATGAAATGGTTCAGTACTTGCTGAGCAATGGCGTGAAAGTCGAACAAACCACGACACCTGTGACGATTGGCGAGGTCGTTTATCCAATTGGCTCTTATGTTGTCAACATGAAGCAAGCGAAGAGGGGTTATGCTAACCTCGTCTTGTATGACGGCTTTGATGTATCGGATTTCTCTGAAATGTATGCGGAAATCGTTCAAAGCTTTGCTGATATGAGAGGTTTTGATCGTTATGTGGTTCGTCAGGATGGAGCCTTCTCCGGTAAAACGACGAGCGTTACTGGAGTCGTAATCCCAGAGACGACCATTCCAGGCGACGCAGAACAGTATGTCATTAGAAATACAAGCAATGCGGCCATTAAAGCAGTAAATGAATTGCTTGCAGCTAAGAAAGCAGTAACGATGCTGAGCAAAGGTGCTGCAGGTTATGAATTAGGAGATTTCCTCGTTTCCAAAGCGGATCTCCAGTCTATTTCCAAAAAATATTTGTTAGATGTTATTGCCTTTGACAGTAAGAACAGCAAAGAAGGGCCGCTGCTGAAATTAACGACGGTATCCGCAACAGGAGTCCCTGCTTTTGTTCTAAAAGATTTGGGCTTCCCTGTGACAACGGATATGGCGGCAAGCGATGTACTTATTAACACAAGCGGACAAGCAAGCACGAACCTGATTGGTGAGGGCAAGCCTTATATTGGATTCGGAAGATCAGCAATGAACACAATGAAGGGTTCGACGCTGCTGCCAGGATTCGATTTCGCAACGACAGGAAGCTCTCATGAAGGCTTGTTCAAAACAGAGCTGGATCAAACGCATTTGATTACGGCTGCGTACGATGCAAAAGAATACTTCTACACGGCATCGGGTTCATGGATCACTTCTACTCCTGCAAATGCGAAGGTGTTGGCAACGGCAAGTACAGATGCTGACTTCTTTAAAGCAGGCTGGTGGCCTGGAAATGATAAAGTAAAAGGTAAAACGATTGGCTTCACCTACAAAAAAGGCAAAATTAATGTCACGTTATTTGCGAATGATTTGCTGAACAGAGCACATCCGCAAAAGCAATTCAGAGTGGTGGCTAATGCAATATTTACAGCGGCATTTGCTGAGGAGACGGGACCTGTTGTAACACCGGACCCAGGCACCGGCGGACCAGGTCCAGTTGTAACACCAACGCCAACACCGACTCCTAAACCTACGCCAACGCCAGTTGACGTTCCTGAGTTTAAAGATTTAGGAGCTGTCGAGGCATGGGCTGGAGACGCAATTAAGGAGTTGGCTGGAAAAGGCATTATTACAGGTATTAGCAGCACATCATTTGCACCGCTTAAACAAGTAACGCGAGCTGAGTTTTTGACGATGCTTGTTCGCGCTTATCAATTAGCGGATGCGACTGCCACGGCAGACTTCAGTGATGTGAAAACGTCGGATTGGTACTACGCTTCAGTAGCTGCAGCGGTGAAAGCAGGACTGGCTCAAGGTGTAGGAGAGGGCAAATTCGATCCTAACCGACCGATTACACGTGAGGAAATGGCTATTATGGCTGCGAACGCCTTGAAGCTCATCAATAAGGATGCAGCAGCAAGTGACGTAGAGGGTGCCTTAAGTAAATTTAGCGACCAAGCTAAAATGGCATCGTATGCGAAAGAAGCGATTGCCCTTCTGACAGAACAAGGCGTGATCAACGGCATGACGGACGGCTCCTATGCTCCAAAAGGCATAGCTAACAGAGCGCAAGCAGCCGTTATCATTAGCAAGCTCCTTAAGAAAAATTAAATTAAAGCAATAGATAAAGGGCTGCCAGCGGCAGCCCTTTTATTTAAAGCTTTTTTATGAAGTACATATTGCCTCACAGAAAACGCAAGGAGGACGGCATAGATGAAATTGAATATTGGGAGCAAACGTAAATTAACGATAGCCAATAAGATTTACGGCAGTTTTTTTGCTGCAATTGTTTTTATTATGCTTCTATTATGCTTTATTTTTTATAATCTCAATAACCTTAATAGATCCTATAATGAGCTTATTAACAATAATGTAGCCGTCCTTATGAATATGGAGTCTATTCAAAGAAATGCCGTTCAGCTCAATAGCAGCTTTAGCGATTACTTATTGAATAAAAATAAAGACATGTTAAAAGAAATGGATGCGGTAAGTGCGGATATTGTTAGTCAAGCAAAGGCAGCACAAGCTTTGATACAAAATGAGGAAGATATTAAAGCGCTTGACGCCCTTCTGGGATGGAACAATCAATACATGGAACGGATAGCAGCGTTTAACGATGTGGAGCAGTTAAAAGCCACTTCTTATGCCAACACACGCGTTTTCCCTTTGGCCAAGCTAATTCGCACTAATGCGATTAAACTCGCTCAAAAACAAGAGAACGTTATGTCGGAAAAGGTACTGGCAAACGATAGGGAAGTTAATCAGTCAAATATTTCTATGATTATCGGAAGTATCCTCCTTATTGCGGTGACGCTGCTGCTTGGTACACTGCTTTCTAGAAATATTTCCATGCCCATTAGACGTTTGTCTGGATTAGCTGTGGCCGTAGCCAGCGGTGATTTGCGCAGCACGCCTCTTCACATTCGAAATAAAGATGAAATCGGTTCATTAGCAGACTCGTTTGATAGTATGAGGAGCGGTTTGCAGGAGATGATAGAGCAGGTCAATCAGGCTGCGAAGCAGCTGGCAGCAAGCTCTGAGGAGATGCGTGAAGGAGCCAAACAAACCTCAGCAGCTACGTATTACATCGTTGAATCGACGCAGCTGGTTGCTGCATCAGCAGAGGAGCAGCTGCAAGGTTCAGAAGCAATTTCAACAGCGATGGAGGACATTGTCGAAGCAATTAGAAGTATAGCATCCGCGGTAACTGTGATTTCGGAAACGTCAGAGCAAGCCATTCTTATCGTAGATGGAGGACATTCCTACATGGAGCTTGCCACCCAAGACATGAGCAGCATTGATCAAATCGTCGATGAAACTGCGAATTCCATGGAAAATGTGAAGGAAAGCGTGCAGCACATCGAGAACATCGTAGCATTAATTGCATCCATTTCGGGCCAGACTCGGCTGCTTGCATTAAATGCAACCATTGAAGCAGCAAGGGCAGGGGAACATGGCTTAGGGTTTGCTGTAGTAGCGGAAGAGGTTAGAAACTTAGCGAAACAATCGGAAGAAGCGTCAAAAAAAGCGTCTAAGCTGCTCGGCACTGTACGCAGCAATACAATGCAGGCTGTTTCTATGATGGATAAAGGGAAAAATGAAGTGAAAAAGGGAAAGCGTTCATTGATCGAGACAAGCAGTCAATTTCAGCTTATCCGCAGTTCAGTGAGTGAGGTAGCGAGCCAAATTCAAGAGATTGCTGCGTCATCCATACAAATATCTACAGGCTCGCAAAACATTGCTGCTTCCACTTCAGCCAGCGCGAAGCAGGCTAATGAATCATCAGCATTGACGCAAAGCGTATCTGCAGCAACCGAAGAGCAGCTTGCGTACATGGAGGAAATAACAGCATCTGCAACAACGCTTCATGCTGCAGCAGGTGATTTGCAAAGCCATGTCTCTAAGTTCAGAATGGTATAACTGGTTGAAAGCCCCGAGCGAACCGCTTGGGGTTTCTTGCTGTCGTCCTTTTTATTTCTGGACACAGCGGCATACGCCCAAACCCAAATCAGCTCCTTGGCATAGGCTGTTATCATCACATGAAATCAAGGAGCTTAATCCGAATGCCAAAAACGACAACAAAACCGGAGATAACCGAATTATCGTCTGATGATCTTGCTATATGGGCTGCAGTTATATTAGTCATTGGCGATTTATTTGGATTGTTTGCCGTCATAAAAGCAAAAGAGGAAAAGGAAGAGCTGCTTTAAACCTTTGACCATGATGATTCAGCTTATCACATAAAAGTATTCTAAAAATTTCAATATAAAGGAGAAAAGTTGATGGCAGATAAAAAAGAGATTAAGTCTGAAGAACTGGCCAAGCTTTCAGCATCGCTTTCAGCCGTTGGTTATGGATTAATCCTGCTTTCGCTTGAGAGGGCAGATCAGGAAAACCTGGAGCGCAAGGGGAAGGAAAATGAGAAGATGTCAGCAGCAGTAAATCGGTTATATCGACGTTTCAATGGATAAAGAGAGCGGGGATGAAGGGTGAACATAATCTCTCCTTCAATGATTACGTAAACAGCCCCTCGCATATCGCAAGGGGCTGTTTGCATGCTGCTTACAAAATTAACTCAAGCCATTGTTCTTTCGTTACCGGACCGAAATAGAAGGGCAGATTAATATCAGCTGTAAGCTGCTTTAGAGCGGAAGCTTCATAACGAATGCCGATCAGTTTCTGAGCAACTTCATTGCTGTCGCCACGGCCAAAAAAGTCTCCGTAAATAGCAGCGTTCACAATCAATCCTTCTTCAACCTGAAGGCGAACATCAAAGGTGCCAACTCCTTCGATTCGTTTCTTCTGCTGTACATTAAAGGATGGAGAACGGCCATAGTTCCATTCCCAGCTGCGGTAGCGCTCTTCCGCCAGCTTGTGTATATTTTGCCAGTCCTGTTCAGATAACTCGTAGAACGGAATTTCAGCAGATTGCTCAAAGATGGATTGAAGCAGTCTTTGCCTAAACTGCTCTATCGTCATAGGCTCCTTCAAAAACTCTGTAATATTCGCCACGCGGCTGCGGATCGACTTCGTTGACTTCGATACATATTTCTCAGCATTTGCCTTTAGCGCAGATACAACATTTTCGATTTCAGAATTAAACAGCAGCGTTCCATGGCTGAACATTTTGCCCTTCGTCGAAAATTGCGCATTGCCGGATATTTTTCGCTCGCCAACCTGTAGATCATTTCGGCCGGTCATTTCGGCGTCTACACCCAGCTCTTGAAGCGCACGTACAACGGGCTCGGTGAACTTCTTGAAATTGTGAAAGGACTTACCATCATCCTTCATAATAAAGCTGAAATTCAAGTTGCCGAGATCGTGGTAGACGGCTCCCCCTCCAGAGAGTCTGCGGACGACGTGAAGCCCACTGCTCTCGACGTAATCTGCATTAACTTCCTCGACGGTATTTTGGTTCTTGCCAATGATGATGGATGGCTCATTTATGTAGAAAAGCAAGTAGTCATCGTTGTCAGGCAATGAACGCAATATATATTCCTCTAATGCCAAATTAAGCGTTGGGTCGGTGATGCCATTATTGCTTACAAAACGCATGATCTTTGTCCTCCTATGCTGTAGCTCATATTGGCATTATACCTGTACGTCCTGTTCCTTATCAAATGAAAGGTTCGTACTTAATGGGTACAACCTATGCATAAGCTGAAATAATTCGTATAATCGAATGAGGAAAAAAGCTTGATGCAGAGGTGAAGCAAATGGAAGCGAAATTTTGTATGTCATGCGGTCATGAGCTCGAAACCCGTGACGTTGACGGTACGATGAGGCGGGCTTGTACGAGCTGCAGCTTCGTTCATTGGGGAAATTATAGCATTGGTGTCGGAGCACTGGTCGTAAAGGATGAGAAGATTTTGCTCGTTCGCCGAGCGCAAGAGCCTGGAAAAGGTAAATGGACGAATCCGGGCGGTTATATTGAGCAGCTGGAGGCCATTCAAGACACGATTGAGCGAGAGGTTATGGAAGAGTGCGGCGTGCAAGCAATCGTTAAAAACGTCGTAGCACTGCGTGATCAGCCGAGAAATATACATAATCTGTACGTAGCATTTGAGATGGAATATGTGAGCGGAGAGCCTACCCCGGATTTTGTGGAGGTTGACGCTGCCGGTTTCTTCACCTTGCAGGAGCTGGAAGCAATGGATGTTGCCAGCTTTACACAGTGGCTGGTTGATGTTGCTTTCCATGGACAATCACAGGGACTCAAGATAGATAGGTCGCCTGTCGTGCCTTTGAACGGTTATGGATTATTTCGAGTATAAAATATAGCTATTAACCAGATTTATCCTGTTATTTATAGTAGAGACCTTCCTTGCGGAAGGTCTCTTTTTTTTGCGAATTAGAACACCCAGTATACCCAATACGATAATAGAATCAACGTGAATATAACGGTAATCGGAATGACGATTGAAGTTACCTTCAAATATTGGACCCAGCTAATTGGAACTCCGCCTTTACGTACGATATGCATCCACATAAGCGTTGCCAGTGTGCCAATTGGCAATAGGAGCGAACCGATGTCACTGCCGATGACACTAGCGAGATAAGCAATTTTTAACGTCAGAGGATCAAGGCCCATATTCATTAGTGTAATCGTACCGACCATAAGTGCGGGATGGTTGTTGAATAAATTGGAGAGTACGCTTAAAAGTCCGCCCATGAGGACGCTGGCGTGAACCAGGCTTCCAGATATGAGAGGCTGCATAAGATGAATAAGCCAATCCGTTAAACCGATGTTGTTAAGGCCATAAATGATCACATACATGCTGAAAGCGAATATGAGTATATACCAAGGTGTTTTTTTGAGCATGTCCGCCGGTGAAATTTTTAAGTGGTACCAACGCCAGCCTAGCAGAAGAGCAGATCCGATAACAGCCATTGCAGCGACGGGGAAGTGGATGTAGGAAGCGACAAAGAGGCTGATACGAACACAGAATACAAAAATAAGAATATTGCGCATGAAGCGGTTGCGGTTCTCTTTAGGCAAGGTTTCCTTTAACGGATGGCTGCCGGGCATAAGATTCCACCTGGAAGCGGGAGGAAGTGTTTTTGGAAGTGTGCGATAGAAGACGGCAAACAGCAGGAGCGACAAGAGGACAAGTCCAAGCGAAGCGGGTACGAACATCATGGCGGTATGCATGTAGAGATCCATATGAACGATTTTTAACGCAATTAAATTGACGATATTGCTTACGCCGATAGGGGCACTAGATGCCGTTGCGATTAATGCGCCAGATAAGAGATAAGGTATTTTTTGATGTTTTTTTAGTCCCATATTTTGCAGCAAGAGCAGTAATATGGGCGTTGTAATTAAGATGCTTCCGTCGTTGTTTACAAAAAGCGTCATGAGAAAGCAAAATAAGTTTGTTAGCCAAAACAAACGAATGCCGGAGCCGCGTGCTTTTTTGGTGAGCAGCTCGGCTGCCCAGTAGAAAAAACCGAAGCTTTCTAAAACAATGGCCATAACGATAGTAGCAATAATGGTGACCGCAGCCCCGCTTATCGTTTCGGTTATTTGACCGAGATCGGAAAGCGAGACGCTTCCGCTAAGAAGAACGACTGCAGCTCCGATTGTTGCGGGTATCGCTTCATTGACCTGCGGTCGCCAGAAGATGAAGCTGATTGTTAGAAGGAACGCGGAAATGGTCATAATGATCATTAAGTCATGCATGCTTTAACCTCTTTTCAGTTTTGAACCCTTTTTTTGCTTTATTGTGCAGCACTCCTTTTCTAGATAGAACCTTAGGCTACTTGGAAAACTAGCATTCTAGCAAAGCTAGAGATCCTCCTTTCTCTTATTTATTTTGTATCTATGTAGTGTAAGTATACGTACATGATAGAGTGTTCGTACTGGTCAATATCCCTATCTCTATCAAAATCTGCTAGTATCAATTGAAGATATTTGCCCCATAATGATAGATAGCTTCTATGGATTAAAGCCCAAAAAAACCCTCCTAACGATGGTCGTTTGGAGGGTTTTTAGTCGCTCTTCCATACTTGCTTAAAATATTGAGTAGGAGAGAGGCCGACATATTTTTTGAATACTTTGCTGAAATGATAGGGATCGTTGATCCCGACTAGATAACCGATTTCTCCTATGCTGAGCGGCGTCGTTTCAATCAATTGTTTCGCTTGGTTTACTCGAACCGCGTTGATGTACCGAATGATCGATTGGCCGGTAACGAGCTTAAAGGCACGGTTTAAATAATCATAGTTGCCTTCAAATGCAAGCTCAATGTCTTTGCCGGTTATTTTGCTCTGATAGTTTTGATGGATATAATCGAGCAGCGCGTTAACCTTAACAACCGACTTCGAATGAATTCGGTCGTTGCGCTTCAGCTCATCCATAAAATATTCACGTGAGAGCTCAACGAGCCATTGCATAAATTGAAAAGCAGTTAGGCTTCTATTGTAATACCTGCGCATATAGAGCTTCTGCATTTCATTTAATGCATGCAGGATGAGATTAAATCTGGTTTTATCAGAAATCGTATGGTATTTGGGGAAGTAGCAGTGATTTGGATGGATTCCATTAACGGTAGGCTTATGCTCAATAAACGGAGACTGGTCATGCTCAACAATAAAGTAATTGGCTAAAGCCAGCATATCATCCCTATACACAGCTTTAATATCTGAATGCTCAAAGTGAATGTAATAGTAATCGCAAACATGCTTTGCAGTTCCTTCATGATTCAAATTGGGCTCAAGAATAAGCAAGTCACCTTTACGCAGAACATAATGATTTTTCTCCTCTTTAATATGGAGTTCTCCACTTCTGATGAAATAGAGCACATACTCATTTATATTTCGTTTGAAATGAATCCACGGGCTTTTGTAAGCAATAAACCCCATAATTTTTATGCGAGGCACTAAATCCATGTTCATGGACAGCAATAGTTATGACCTCCTTCACTCCGTAAAAGTCGCTTTTGTACAAAAAGAGTCTAGATCGGACATTCCCGTTCATTCTAACACAAACTATACTGGGTTTGTAATTGAAGCCAATATAAGGACGGGATGAAGCATATGAAGAAGCTGAAAATAGGCGTTATTGGGCTTGGCGGCATTGCTAACTTTCATATTGAAGGCATCTTGGCAAGTGAACATGCTGAAATATGGTCGATATGTGATTGTAATGAGGAAGCGCTTTTGGCCAAAGGCAATGAACTGGGTATTCCGCTTGAGCGGCAGTATGTAAATCATTTGGATATGTTAAAGCAATCAGAGCTGGACGCTGTGACCATAGGCACACCAAACAGCAATCATTTTCAGATCGCGTATGACGCCATTATTCATCGCAAGCCATTTGCGCTTGAGAAGCCAATTGCCCTTGATGCGAGGGAAGCAGCGATTCTTAGACAGGAATTAGCGAATCATCCCATCCCTCATATGGTGTGTTTCACGTATCGTTATAAATCCGCGGTTCGATATGCGAAGCAGCTGCTTGAGCAAGGCACGCTTGGCAAGATCAATCACGTATACAGCCAGTATTTGCAAAGCTGGGGTATTAATGAGGAAATTCCACTGCTCTGGCGATTCCGCAAGGATCTGTCAGGATCGGGTGCGCTCGGTGATTTAGGTTCTCATATTCTCGATCTTAAGCGCTTCCTTATCGGAGAAACCGTGAAGGTTATCGCAGATGCAGGAACGATTGTAAAAGAGCGGGACAACCTAAATGGAGAGGGCAAAGGCGAGGTGGATGTTGATGATTTCTGTCATGTGCTTGCCCGTTTCGAAGATGGCGGCTCCTCTACGATGAACATATCCCGTTTCGCTTTTGGCCGCGGCAATTACCAACGGATCGAGATTTACGGTACGCAAGGAGCGCTCATCTACAACCTTGAAGAAGAGGATAGCCTTGAAATCAAGCTTGGAGAGGATAAGCAATTCCGTAAAATCGATATTCCAAATTCGTTCGCAGCAAATCAAATGCAGTCCTTCTTTAATTTGCTGAACGGCAAGCAAGATGGTCTCGACGCAACAATCGAGGATGGTTATATCAATCAGCTGACTCTGGATTCTATTCTCCTATCCACCCAGGAAGAGCGCTGGATTACGATAACACAGGAGGCTTCTAATAATGGCTAATATAAAGGTAACTGTCTGGAATGAATATCGGCATGAGAAGCAAAATGAACAGGTTGCAAGCATCTATCCCGAAGGGATTCATAACGCAATTGGCGGCTACTTGAAAACAGTGGATGGCTTTGAAGTAAAGACAGCGGTTCTCGACGAGCCTGAACATGGGCTAAGCGATGATGTGCTGTATCATACGGATGTGCTCATCTGGTGGGGACATCTCGCTCATGCTGAGGTGCGGGATGATATTGTCGAGAAGGTGCGCGCACGCGTCATGGAGGGCATGGGGTTAATCGTTCTTCATTCTGGCCATGGCTCCAAAATATTTGAGCGTTTGTTAGGCACTAAAACAGGAGATCTCAAATGGCGCGATTATGGCGAGAAAGAGCGGGTTTGGGTTATCGAGCACGGCCATCCGATTGCGGACGGCTTAAATGATTATATTGAAATTCCGAAGGAAGAAATGTACGGGGAGCGCTTTGACATACCCGCGCCAGATGAGCTCGTATTTATTTCCTGGTTCGAGGGGGGAGAGGTATTTCGAAGCGGCTGCTGCTACCGAAGAGGAAAAGGCAAGTTGTTTTATTTCCGGCCTGGACATGAAACATTCCCGATCTACCATCATCCAGATGTGCTGAGAGTCATTGCGAATGGCGTACGATGGGGGGCTCCTGTTCAAGGCGCAAGCACATCGCTAGGACGTGTTGCTCCGCTCGAGCCAATTGGAAAGTAAATGGTGAAGGTGTCTTATCTTTCTGTTTAGACAGAAAGATAAGACACCTTTTTTATTTTTCCAAAAAAGAGGCATTTAAAACGGAGTGAAATACGACACCTTTTCCGCAATGAAAACGGTTTCTAACGAAGAATGATCTAAGCATAATGAAGGAGAAGCATAAATATGAGGAGGGTCAATCCTATGAAATGGTACAAAACAATTTCGTACGGGGTACTAGCGGCGGTAATGGCTTTTACGATTACGGCGTGTGGAAACGGAAATAACGCACCTGCCAATAGCGGAGGAAATGCTCCGAAAAATGAAAGCGGTAACGCTCCGGCAGCGGGTGGCAAAAAAGTTACTATTGAATACTGGCATACCTATAGCGATCAAGAAGAGAAGGTGCTCACGGAAAATATTAAGCCGCTCTTTGAGAAAGAAAACCCAGGTATCGAGCTCAAGCTGACAAGAATGCCATACGAGGGCTTGAAAGAGCAGGTTATTGCCGGAGTAGCGGGCGATGCAGCACCTGACCTCATGCGAATGGATATTATTTGGGTTCCTGAATTTGCCAAGATGGGAGCGCTGCAAGATATAAGCAAGAACGAGGGTTTCGATGCATTAAAAGCAAATACGTTCGAAGCGCCTATGGAAACGAATGCCTATAACGGCGGCTACTATGGCGTTCCAGTAAACACGAATACAAAAATTGCTATCTACAACAAATCGGTTTTGGATGAAATCGGCATAAAAGAAGCTCCTGCGACAATGGATGAGTTCGTTGCAGCAGCCAAGCTTGCGGTCGCAAAAGGCAAACCGGGCGGTATTGGCATCGGCGGAGCGAACGTATGGGCAGCATCGCCTTACTTCTGGAGCCTTGGCGGTTCATTGACGAACGAGGACTATACAAAGGTTGAAGGCTACTTGAACAGCCCGGAGAGCGTAAAAGCGCTCGAAACGATTGTACAGTGGAATAAAGACGGACTCGTAACGCCTACGATTCTTGGCGGCGAGCCAGGCGCATGGGACGGTATGAAAAACAATGATTATATGATGATTGATGACGGCCCTTGGTTTTACAGCATTCTGATGAACGAAGCAGAATCGAAATTCAAACCGCTGGAGCAAACGGTTCGCGGCTTGATTCCTACTGGTGCAGGCGGCAGCCGATCTGTTGTAGGCGGCGAGGATCTTGTTATCTTTGCAAACTCGAAGCATCCGCAAGAGGCGTGGACATTTGCAAAATGGATGCTTGGCGACGAGCCGCAAAAGATCATGAGCAAGCTTGGTCTTATCCCTACAAACAAAACGGCAGCAAACGATCCGGCATTTCTTGAGCAGCCATTCGTTACAGAATACGTGAAGCAGCTTGAAACTGCACTGCCGCGCACACCGATTCCACAATACGGCGAAATGGAAGGAATCGTTAATCTTGCTTTTGAGAAAGCGGTCCGTGGAGAGCTTAAACCAAAAGAAGCGCTCGATGAGGCAGCGAAAAACATTGAAGCTATTTTGAAGAAATAAGTGAAATGCTAGAGCCTTCATCTACTGCAAAGGTAGATGAAGGCTCTAGTGAGATGAAGGATAGGGAAGGAGCATCAATATGTCTATACCAGTGACGGGGCAGCCGAAACAAGAACAGCGAATTCCGGCAGGCGTAAAGTTGAAAAAGGGCATTCAGCAGTGGATAAAGGTTATGCCTTATATCTTTCTTGGTGTTTTAGGAACGGCCGTATTCGTTATTTATCCGATGATTAAAAATATAATTATAAGCTTCCAGGAATACAGCATTATGCCTAATGCAGAAAATCCATTCATTGGCTTTGCAAACTACGTATCCGCATTTACGGATCCAAACAATAAAGTGTTAATGGCAATCCGAAATACGTTTCTGAACGTCGCGGTAACGGTACCTATTAACTGGTTTCTTGCCATCGTGTTTGCGGTCTTAATTAATATCCACTTCGTTAGGCATAAGATTGTGTTCCGTACGATTTATTATTTGCCCATCATCACGTCTTGGATCGTGGTCGCCTTCTTGTTCCGCTTCTTGTTCGCTGGCGGTGAATATGGCTTGATCAACTATATCTTTTATAAGCAGCTTGGCATATTCCATGAACCGATTAATTTTTTATCAAATTATTGGACGGCTATGATTGTCATCTGGTTGTTTCATATTTGGAAAACGGTTGGTTGGGGCGTAGTCATTTATTTGGCGGCCTTGCAGGGCATTTCGAAGGAGTATTATGAAGCGGCGCAAATTGATGGCGCTAACGGAACGAAGCAGTTCTGGAGCATTACGGTTCCGATGTTAGGTCCTGTCACCGCATTCGTTCTTATTAACCTAATTAACGGAGCATTCAACTTCTTTCCACAAGTGTACTTTATTACGCGCGGTGGTCCGATGGATCAGACACAGACGCTGCCAAGCCTTATGTACATGCAAGCATTTAAGAACTTTAACTTTGGTTATGCATCTGCGGTAGCCGTCATGATGGGGATTGCAGTGTTTTTACTCACCTATTCTCAGATGAAAAAATTCGGCAATCAGCGTTTTTTGTAGGAGGGAGAAGAAATGAAAACTAAATGGCATATTCAGCTACTAGTTTACAGCATTATCGTGCTTGGAGCGTTGGCTTTTCTATTTCCCTTCGTATATATGATTATGACGAGCTTCATTAAAGGGGCATACTCGCTGCCGCGGCCTAAGGAAGTATTCTCCGTCATCCCAAACCTATATAACTACCAGCTAGTATGGAGCAAAAATAATTTTGCAAGGTATTTCCTGAACAGCTCGCTCGTTACCATCGTGTCTATGACAGGAAGTTTGTTTCTCGGCTGTTTAACCGCCTACGGGTTTGCGAGATTTACGTTTCCGGGCAAAGAGTTTCTATTCCGAATGTTTCTTCTGACCATGATGATTCCCGGAGTGATCAACATTATTCCACAGTTTCTAATTATCAAATCATTTGGTTTGGTTAACACCTACTGGGGGCTATGGTTAATTTATATCGGCGGCGGTGTTGTTGGCAGCACGTTCTTCTTGCGCGGATTCTTTCAAAGCATTCCGAAGGAGTACGAGGAGTCCGTGTTGATCGATGGCGGTGGCAGCTGGCGCATTTTCTGGAATATTTACCTGCCTCAGTCGATGCCGGCGATTGCGACGCTTGCAGTTCTTTCCTTTCAAGGCACATGGGAGGAGTATTTCACGGCTCTAGTCATTATTAAGGATGAGGCGCTTCGGACGCTGCCAATTGCACTGCTGATGTTCAACGATAAATATGCGACAAACTATTCATGGGTATTTGCTGCTTCCATTATAGCGCTCATTCCGACGATAATCCTTTATATTATTTTCCAAAAAAGATTCGTACAGGGTGGATTTAACGAAGGCGGAGTGAAGGGTTAAATCTAAAAACAGGAGCTATCAAATGAAACGTAAAAGAAATCGAAATAGAATAAGTTCATCAGTCATTGTTGTCATTACCTCTTTTATGATCCTTGCTTCCGGCTGCAGCGAGCAGAAGGAAATAAAGGCGGAGCTTGTGAATAGCCAAGGTATAATAAGTCGCTTGTCGACCGACAAATCGGCTTATCGTCCCGGCGACAACGTTCATTTTACGTTGGATTTGGCTAAAACGGAGTCAAAAGCGAAGGTGATTGTCCAGTATCGCCATCTAGGGGAGAAGATCGCTGAGCAAGAAGTCAAGGTGGACGGCAATTCATTGGAATGGGATTGGACGCCTCCAAAGGAGGATGGCCGAGGTTATATGGCTGAGGTTTTCTTTGCAACGAAGGAAGAAGTGAAGGATCATCAGAACATCGCAGTTGACGTGTCCACAGACTGGAGCAAGTTTCCTCGTTACGGTTATTTAGCGGACTTCCACAGCATGAATGGGGAAGAGATGGCAACAGTAATCGAACGTCTGAATCGGTTCCATATTAACGGCATTCAATTTTATGATTGGCAGTATAAACATCATCAGCCTCTGAAGCTGGAAGGCAATCAACCAGCGCCGGAATGGCCGGATATTGCAAACAGGCCTGTCGCCTTGGATACAATTAAAGGCTATATTGACCTTGCGCACAGCAAAAACATGAAGGCGATGAACTACAATTTATTGTTCGGGGCATATGAGGGGGCAGAGGAGGACGGTGTCAAAAAAGCGTGGGCGCTGTACAAAGATCCTTCGCAAGCGAATCAGGATAAGCATCCATTGCCAGACAGCTGGGCCAGTGACATTATGCTCTATGACCCAAACAACGTGGAGTGGCAAAACTATCTGATCGATAAAGAAATTGAAGTATTTAACCAATTGAAATTCGACGGCTGGCATGTTGATCAATTAGGCGATCGCGGAGCGCTTTGGAATGCCAAAGGAGAAAGTGTAAAGCTGGCGCCGGGCTATGTATCATTTCTGAAAGCAGCTAAGGAGAAGCTGGATGTCGACTATGTGATGAACGCTGTCGGACAGTATGGGCAAGCCTTTATGGCTCCTCAGGCTCCTCTCTCATTCCTATATACCGAAGTATGGGACGGGCATCCGAAGTATGGCAACCTGAAGGGGATTATCGATCAAAACAACCAGTTTAGCAAAAATAAGCTAAACACGGTGCTTGCCGCTTATATGAACTATGATTTGGCAAACGCGAGCGGGGAATTTAATACGCCAGGCGTTCTGCTTACAGATGCAGTCATCTTCGCATCCGGCGGATCCCATCTGGAGCTTGGGGAAAATATGCTGGCCAAAGAGTATTTCCCTAATCGAAATCTCTCCATTCCAGCTGAACTGGAAGAGCAGCTTATTCGCTATTACGATTTCCTTGTCGCTTATCAGAACATTTTGCGAGATGGAGTAGAGGAATCTGAACTAATCGTATCAAGTACAGGGGACACAAGTGTTTCCGCTGCTCCAGAGCAAGGAAAAATATGGTCCTTTGCGAAGCAGAAAAGCGGAAGCGACATCGTTCACTTCATTAACTTCACTGATGCTAAAACCATGGAGTGGAATGACAGCAAGGGCGAGCAAGCTGTGCCTATTGAGCGTAAAGAAATAGACATTTCCATTGAGACAGAGCGTGAAGTTGCAAGTATCCTATTCGCCTCACCAGACTATTATCAAGGATCACCTATTAAGCTGAGCTTCAAGCAGCAAGAAGGCAAGGTTACACTTAAGCTTCCAGTCCTGAAATACTGGGATCTACTAACCATTAATTACAAGTAAGGTTGCGATAGCATGCAGAACCAAGCGATACGAAAGATAGTTTTCGTGCGCTTGGTTTTGTACACTGCAATGAAAGCGTTTGCTGATATGAACGTAATGCATGAGAATGAATGGAGCGAAGCCAGCATGGCTGCGCTCCTCTTCTATAAAACCTTCTATTTTAATCGTGTTGATTTAGGTAAACTAGGAGTATCTTCTTTAACAAGGTGGGCAGCTTATGGCGCGCTTCGAGAAAATAACGAACCGATTTGCTTCAAAAATGATTTTAGCGTTTTTACTCATTATTTTGATTCCGACCACTTTATCGGGTTTCTCTTTCTATTTGGAATCTTCCGCGCTTGTAAAACGAAATGTTAGAGCATCTACCGTTCAGGTTACCAAGCAAACCGCAGATGCCTTGTCTTCTATTTTCAACGCGGGAAGCGATACATCCGATTTAATATACAGTGATTTGAAGGTGCAAAAATCAGCGATGCAATATACCTCGAGTCCGCTTAGCGAGCAGATCGAGATGACGCAATCATTAAATACGCTGCTTAATAACGTCGTGTATTCAAGCTCATTCGTAAGAATTGTTTATATCATTAAAAGTGGGGGCATCGGCTGGGGGAGCGGCACATTTTCTACACCCAAACTGCGAAAGGTTGACTTGAATCATCAAGAGTGGGTAGCGGAGTCGAAAAAGCAGGATGGCGGGTTCGTATGGCAGCCGATGCGAAAGGATCCTTTTAGCGGTGGTGGGGAAAATACTGATCTTGTTCTCCCGATCAGCCGTGCGTTAAAAGACTTTGAATCGCTTCAGCAAATCGGTCTGCTGGTCGTTAATTTAAATGGCAAGGCCATCATTAATACGATTAAGCAAGTGAAGCTGGGGGAAACCGGACGTTATATGGTCGTTAACGCACAAGGTGAAATTATGATCGATGCGGATCTTTCACGAATTGGTCAGATGGTGGAGGATGCTAAACTGCATGAGTTGATCGTACATAATGATGCAGTTGAATTCGAGTACGCTAATAAGGGCGTCCATTATTATGGCGTAAAGCAGCTGCTAAGCAATGGTTGGCTGCTGGTTGGCACAGTTCCTACGCTTGAAATAACGGGGGCGCTGGATAAGCTGCATACACGTATTTTAATAACCTCAGCATGCTTCGCTTTGCTTGCGGTGCTCGTTGGTCTTCTCATCGCGAAGAAGGTTACGAATCCAATCAAGCAATTAACGCTAGAGATGAGGAGAGTTCAGCAGGGAGATCTATCTGTTCGAACAGCGTTAACGTCTACAGACGAGATTGGGCTCATGAGTAGGCATTTTAATAAAATGCTGGATGAAATTGAACAGCTGATGCTACGAGTGGAGCAGGAGCAAAACGAGAAGCTTGAGGCCGAGGTGCGTGCGGTCACTTACCGGATTCATCCGCATTTTCTCTACAATACGCTTAGTACGCTCAGATGGCTGATTCGAGCAGGAGAGATGGAGCGAGCCGAACAAGGGCTAGCGGCTCTAACTAGACTGCTTCAAGCGAATATGGGCAAGAACGGGCAAATGATTACACTTGCGGAAGAGCTGGAGATCATTCAGAAATATATCGTTATTTTAGAAATGCGGTATGAGCAAAAATATGCTTTGGCTATAGAGGTACAGCCTGGGGCGGATCAAGTGAAAATTCCAAGGATGCTGCTTCAGCCGCTCGTTGAGAATGCGATCTTCCACGGCTTCGTGCCGCTTAATCGCGGAGGAGATATTACGATTAAGGTGACAGAGCAGCAGGGAGAGCTGCGGATTGTGATCCATGATGATGGCTCAGGAATATCAGAAGAGAAGTTGAAACAATTGAATGCAAAGGAAGGTATGACGAAAGCAGGCATAGGAATGAAGCATGTTTATGATTCCTTAAGGCTTTATTATGGCGCAGGCTCGGGCATATCTGTTACGAGTGATATTGGACTCAGTACTCATATTCATATCGTCATCCGTTTATAAAGCTAAAGCTTCCGAGTTCAGATATTGCTGCCTACAACTTCGAGGAGGAAATGACGTGAACGATTATGTTTTGATTGTGGACGACGAGCCGATTATTCGAAACGGGCTTAAAAACTTCATAAGTTGGGATGAGCAAGGGCTGACCTTAGTAGGAGATTGTGCAAATGGCCTTGAAGCATTTGAACGGCTTCGATCTCAGCCTATTGATATTTTGATAACGGATATTAAGATGCCAGTTATGGATGGACTGGAGCTAACGCGAAAGGCGCTGGAGGTTAATCCGCTAACCAAGGTTATCCTAATTAGCAGCTACAATGAATTCGAATATGTGCGTGAGGGGATGAAGCAGGGTGCTGTCGATTACTTGCTTAAGCCGTCACTGGAAGCGGGGGAACTCATTGCTGTACTCGTGCGATGTAAAGAAATGCTGCAGCAAAACCGCAGACAAGTCGTGCAAAATCAACAGTTTGATGAGCAATTGGTTTTCCTTGCGAGAAGACGTTCTGAGCAGGAAATCATACGCTTGCTCGCAACCAGCGAGTCTGAATCTAAATTAGTTGATCTTTTTGATCAGCCAAATGATCGCTACGTTTGTGCTTTTGTTGTATCGGATGGTCTAAACGAGTGGCGGGAACGATACGGGGATTTGCATATTAGCATCATGTAYGAGGATATGCAGGCTTTATTTTATGAGCAATTCCAGTATGGCAGTGCGCCGATTTTGACGGGAGAAGGTCTCTTTATGATCTTACCTCTTGTGGGGAATGCAGAAGGTGAGCTTGAGCGCTTCAAGAACCGGGTTGCTGCTGAACTATCGACCTCAATTTCTATTGGTTACTGTGTGGAGCAGGAAACAGAGCGGGTGGAAACAGGACTCAGAAAAAGCCGAGCTGCAGGGGAACGAAGATTTTTTGAAGGTACGGGCAAACTCTTTGCCTATGAACAAATACCGGATGAGAGCGAAGCGGGGTCTAATTATGAGGGAATGAACATGCAGGTTATGGTTGAGCAATTTCGCACCGAGGACCATACAAAAACAGTCATCGATCGCTTCGTTTCAAGCTGGACGAAGGGTGCTCAAACACCGGAGCACGTAAGAAAAGAAGCATATGAACTGCTCTCTGCCTATGCTTTTGTGAACGGAGGCTCAAAAACGCTATCAGATTTCCGAGAACATATTTGGCGCTGTGAGACGGTTGTTCAGCTCGAATCGACTATCCGTCAATTGTTTGAGGAAATGGAACATCCCAATCAGCTGAGGTTGGTTGATAAAGGCCATAGCGGACAGTTAATCACTAAAGCCATCGCCTACATTAAGCTCCATTACCGAGAAGACTTAACACTGCAACAAGTAGCAGATAACATACATGTAAGCAAAAGCTATTTTTCGAATTTGTTCAAAAAACAGGCAGGTCAAAATTTCATCGATTATTTAATCGATTTGAGGCTGCACGAAGCAAAACGGATGCTGGTTAAAAACGAGTACAAGATTTATGAGGTAGCTGAAAAATCCGGTTTTAACGATGTGAAATATTTTAGCAAGCTGTTTAAAAAAATGACTCAGATGACACCTGTAGAGTATCGAGATAAGCATCAACAATAGTTGATGGAGGAGATTGCCATGCTTATAAATAGGCTGATAATAATAGTGTGTTTACTTGCAATCTGCTCAGGCTGCAGCCAGCAGTCTATTCTTACAAATGACAGCAAGGTCGAGAAGTTAACAAATACCGAGAATACGGAAATCGAGTTCTGGCATACGTACAGTGATCAAGAGACTCGAATTTTGGAGGATATACTTATTCCTGCGTTTGAGGAGGCGTACCCCGCTATTCACGTCGTTCCTGTTCGGCAAAGCAACAACATGGAAATGAAATATACGCTCATCTCCAAGGCATCTTCCAATAGAGCGCCTGATGTAGTGCGTATGGATATTGTATGGGTGCCTGAGTTTTCCCAAAGCGGATTGCTGCTACCCCTGAGCGAATACGATGATTTTGGCAAAATAACGCAATTGCTGCAGAGCAATACAGGCTCAGCAGGTTATTATAAGGGTTCCTATTATTCTCTTCCCGTTAATATGAACACGAAAATTGCTATATTCAATCGTACATTGTTGGAACAGGCGGGCTTGTCAAAGCCGCCTGCAACTTTTCAGGAAGTGATTGATCTTGCTAAAAAACATCGATTCATGATTGGTATAGGGGGGCTTGAGTCGTGGAAGAGCTTGCCTTATATTTATGCGCTGGGCGGACGTATGACAGATGATTCATATTCGAAGGCATCCGGCTATTTGAATGGAGAAGCGACAATCAAGGCGGTTGAGCAGCTTTTATTGCTATATAAGGAGCAGTTGATTGATCGTACGGTTATTAACGGCGGCGGAGATAATTGGGAGGGGGTAAAGTCAGGGAAAATATTGGTCACAGATGATGGACCTTGGTTTTACAGCGTTTTTCAAGGCGAAGAGCTGGAGAGGGCGATTAACGCAACAATAGCAGTTCCGTTTCCGCCGGTTTTTGGTCCTGCCTCCATATTGGGAGGAGAAGATTTAGTTATTATGAAGGGCTCGAAAAATCCATTGCAGGCCTGGACATTTATGAAATGGATGGTCAATACGCAATCGCAAATTGCAATGTCGCAAACAGGCATAATTCCGACAAACTTGGAGGCCAAAGAGATAAAGGCGCAGGGTGAATCCTTTATTCATCCGTACACGGAGGCGCTTGATCATACATTTCTTCGTCCGCCAGTGAAAAGGTATAGTCGAATTGACGCTATTTATATAAAATATATGACCAAAATTTTTCAAGAGGAACTTTCGGTTAAACAGGGATTAACGGAAGCAGCCGCTAAGATTGATCGTTTGTTAAAGCAGTAAAATAGATTGATCCTCTAGACGAGACATGTTGTATGCAAAAAAAGCAGGAATCTATTTGTGATTCCTACTTTTTTTATTTCGAAGCGGCAGTCTGCTCCTTAACGGAGCTGAGCCATGCATCTTTAATATGAATTGAATTCACATCACTCAATCATCAGAATTTCACGAATATCCTTTTCCGATAGAGAGGATAGAGCCTCCTGACCAGGCTGGATAACCTCGTCAATCAGGTTCATTTTCTTTTGCTGAAGCTCATACATTTTGTCCTCGACCGTGCCTTGCGTTACGAGGCGGATGACCTGTACGACGTTTTTCTGTCCAATACGATGTGCACGATCGGCTGCTTGCTGCTCGACGGCGGGGTTCCACCAAAGGTCGTAGAGAATAACAGTGTCGGCACCCGTTAGGTTTAGTCCAGTGCCCCCGGCTTTTAACGAGAGCAGGAAGAGGTCGCGCTCACCGTCGTTGAATCGATTACAAAGCTCGACGCGCTCGGAGGCTTTTGTTTGTCCGTCCAAATAAAAATGAGTAATGCCTCGGTAACCCAGCTCCCGTGCGATTAGGCCGAGCATTTCTGTAAATTGTGAGAAGATGAGCAGCCGCTTGCCAGCACTCTGGCATTCCTCGATAATTTCGAGGAGCTGCTCAAATTTGGCGGAGCTTCCTCGGTAATCTTCTACGAATAAGGCAGGATGGCAGCAGAGCTGGCGAAGCCTTGTTATTCCAGCCAAAATTCGAATTCGATTTTGCTGGAAACTTTCATCGTTCAAATGCTTCACTGTTTCCTGCTGCAGCTTAGCAAGGAATCCAACATACAGCTGTTTCTGTTCAGGCAGCAGCTCCGACGCTTGTATTGACTCGATTTTGTCAGGCAGCTCCTTCAGTACATCACTTTTCAGCCTGCGCAGCAAGAACGGACGAACCCGCTTGGCGACAGCTTCTCGCGATAGCTCGTTGAAAGCTTGCTTGCTAGGAAATAACGCTGGGAAAACGGCTCCGAAAATAGACCATAGCTCCTCCAGCGTATTTTCCACGGGCGTGCCGGTCAATGCGAAGCGATACCCGGCATCAATAGCCTTAACGGCTTGCGCGGTTTGAGTCGTATGGTTTTTGAAATATTGCGCCTCGTCCAAAATAAGTGTGTGGAAGCTTTGCTTCATATAATCTTTAATATCTTTGCGCAGCAAGGGATATGAAGTTATGATCACATCCGCCGAAGAATCGCCTGTCAGCACGCCGCTGCGCTCTGACTTGGTGCCATCGGCAATAACGGCGCGAACCTCTGGAGCGAATTTCTTCAGCTCATTCAGCCAGTTGTAGGCGAGTGAAGCGGGAGCGACGATTAACGCTGGCTGCTCTCGCCTCCGAATCTCAGGAAGTACGGAAACGACAAATGCGATGGCCTGCACTGTTTTTCCGAGCCCCATATCATCGGCAAGAATGCCGCCGAAATGGTAATGGGCGAGCGTCTTCATCCATTGATAGCCATACTGTTGATAATCCCGCAGCACGTTCGCGAGATTGTCCGGTACAGGGAAATCCAAATTGTCGGGGTTACGCATGTTTTCCAGCAGCCGGCGGAACGATTTGCCAAGTCTTACCGCATTTCCGTTCTCATGTGAACCAATGAGATGAAGGCCGCGGGCTGTAGGTATCCGAAATTCAGTTCCTTGAATATCGCTCTGGCGCAGGCCGACCTCATTTAAGAAATGGATGATTTCTTGAAACTCGGCGCCATCAAGCGGCAATAACGAGCCGTTTGGCAAGCGGTGGTATTTGCGCTGCACTTCAAGCGACTTCAGCAGGTTCCGAATTTCCGATTCAGGAATGCCGTCCATATCGAACTTGAATTCCAGCCAGTCTGTACGCTCATCTACATTAATCGTTACTTTTGGCGCTGCATGCTTAGTCACAATTCGTACTTTAACAGCAGAGGTAGCGTACACGGTCAGCAGCTTCTCAAGCCGCGGGATGATATGGTGCAGAAATTCGAATTCCGAATCCTCGTCCTCCATGAAATAGCCGCCCTCTGTTTTGGCGAAGGGAACCAGCTCCATCAGCTCGAGAATGAGCCGCTCTTGTTCTCCGTCCCGCATGAGAATGCGATCAGTACCGCGTGATTTCTCGCTTCCTTCTAAAGGATTAATAATAATGTCGCCATATTGAAACTCAAGCCCTGCGACCAGCCGATCTCTTACCCGGTCCAAGTAAAGCTTCGCTTTAAGCTGCGTTTGCAGCACGCGGTCAGATATTGATTCCGCAATGCCGACACTGCCCAGCTTCATTAGTCCCGGGATGACCCTTTCCATAAACGGCTCCATTTGCGCAGGGGCAATATGAATCTTTGGCTTGCGCGAAGTGTCGAGCAGCTGCTTCATCTCCATAAGCCGTGTGCAAGATTCCGGTTTCAGCTCAATCAGCTTGCCGTTTGTAATGACCAGCTCATAATCTTCCATAATGATGATCTGATCAAGTCCCTGAATATCCAATTGATAGCCGTCGCTCGTCGCTTGATCAAACGCAAAATGGAGCGGGAGCGCTTCGTCACTCCGTTCAATGCCATGAAACGTTTGATTGTTATAGAGCAGCTGTACGGTCGGTGCAGCAGTTAGCAAAGGAAGCGTCTTATCCCATGAGGAGGGAGGCACAAGCAGCATACGGTCTCCGCTTGCCGGAGCCTCTCTTAGAATTGAGCGGGACAGCGATTCCCTGAATATCTTTTCATTTCGGTAGATTTGAATAAGCCTCGCAAGCACCGCATCATTCTCCTGCTGAAAGCTGTGAACGGCTGGATCATAGGTGAAATGTTTCGAGAAAACGTAAGGCTCCCGCCGATCGACCTTTTCCAGAAATTCTCGTATTTGCTGTACGATATATAACCGTTTTGGGCCAACCTTAAGCTCAATGCCGAACATATGCTTTCGGAAGCCGTAGGGGAAAAGCTTAACAGAAATCTCTACTTCAAGAGTGGTGCGCATGTCCAAAAGCGACCGGCTTCCGCTTGTGCGGATCGGACGGTGGCTGAACAAGCCTAACATGCCGTTAGCCAGCCGAGTATCGGCTGCTTCTAACCCCGCATGCGCCGCATATCGATTACGGAGATGGGTTGTATCTGCTTCGTCATCATCGTAGTAAGGCCTATCCTCTGGATGAAGGAGTGAGGGGTAGATACGGGCAGGCTTATCATACTCATTTTGAAAATGATGAATTTGCAGCAGCGCCGCAGCTACATGCTGGCAATACTTATCGTAGGTGCTGAAAGCGAGACAGGAGCACTCCGCTTCGACGTCTCCATCCAGGTCAATATCGATCGTAACCTCATAGCGATGGTTGCCCATTACGATAGCTTTAAAGCTGCTTGCCTCAGGACCTTGGTCCGCAAGCGTAACTTTTCCATCTTTATAGTAGGCTTCGCCGCGTTCATAGAAGGTATCGCCGCATAGCAGCTTAATAACTCGCTCGGACAACTGTACGCTCATGGTATGGTTCCTTTCCGCTAGCGGAACGCTTGTTCCGATGTGTAAGTTAATTCTTATCATAGCAGAATATGTACAGCAGGTCACAATTCAAAATGTGGGCATTGGGCTTCTGAAATAAAAGCCTAGCATGAAACAAGGATAATGCTAGCTCTACTTTTGATGTGGTCTAGGCAGCTCTTACTGAAATTGAATGCAATCAACGGTATAATGTAGGAAGAGAAGCTAAGCTTGATTATGGGAAAAGGAGCTGGACAACCATGCATTACCGACGACTTGGAAATAGCGGCCTCAAAGTATCCGCGCTCGGTTTAGGTACCAACGCTTTTGGCAAACGCRCAGATTATGAGGCTTCAAAACAAATCATTCATAGCGCGATAGACAATGGAATCAACTTTATCGATACAGCTAACATCTATGCAGCCACCGAATCCGAAAAAATCATTGGGCAGGTGCTTGAGGGACAGCGTCAACATGTTGTTTTAGCTACAAAAGCAGGGCTAGTTCGGGGAGCAGGCGTAAATGAGCGCGGCTCATCCAGATTTCATTTGCAGACGGAACTGGAACAGAGCTTAAAACGTCTAAAAACCGACTATATCGATCTATATCAAATTCATACGTTTGATCCTGAAACACCGCTTGAGGAAACACTTCGAGCATTAGAGGATATGGTACGCTCTGGCAAGGTGCGCTACATCGGAGCTTCCAATTACTTTGCGTGGGAGCTGATGAAGGCGCTCGGAATCAGTGATCGGCTTGGGATTAACCGCTTCGTATCGACACAAGTAAGCTACTCCTTAGCGGATCGAACGCCGGAAAACGAGCTGGTTCCGATGTGTCTAGACCAAGGCGTGGGCATCATTCCGTATTTTCCGCTGGCTGGCGGCATTTTGTCAGGAAAATACAGCGCAGCACAGCAAGCGCCAGAGGGCTCTCGCGCTCAGACCGACCCGAGTTTCCAGCGATTTATCGATACTAAAACCATTGCATTAGGTGAAAATGTAGCGAAGCTTGCGGAACAATTGGACTGTACGCCAAGCGTATTATCACTCGCGTGGCTCATGCATCAGCCTGTCGTATCTACAGTCATTGTGGGAGCGACAAAGGTGGAGCAGCTCAAAGAAAACTTGAAGAGTGTATCCTTGCAGCTGACCGCAGATACAGAAGAGGAATTGCAGAAGATTAGCCGCCCATTCCGTACGGGTGAACCTTTTGCATGGTATCGCTTGCCGTAGAGATAGACACAACGGGTACCCACACGCAAAACACTTTGAAGAAGGTGCATGGCTTGTGGGTGCTTTTTTGTATAGAAGCCTTGTTATTGTTGCATTCGTGGGCAAATTGTAGATGCAGCCTTGTTTCATCTCTATCCGATTTGTTTTATAAGTTATTATCAAATAGGAGGAGAGTGAGAGGCATGACGGAGAAGCAAACCTATTATGTATCGATTTCTGGAAAGCGGGTCGAGCCTGAACCTTCCATCAATGATCAGTTAACGGTAACCGCAACGCAGGCGGAGATCAGTGAGCTTCAGCAGCTGCTCGACCAAATTCAGCGGGACGATGAGAAAACACAATTTCGCGCACCAATCCCTTATAAATCAGCTGATAATGACAAAGCAACCGACAAGTTTAATGAGGATATCATCAAGGTTTACGAAACCGTATATGTGTTAGGCACGGCAGAAACTAGAGATCATATTCGCCAAATGAATATTTTAAACAAGCTGCAAGACTCTGATTACGACTATCCCGGATATGAGCGATAAAAAAACGGTAAGCCAGTAAACAGATAAGAGGCTGTCACTAAAGGCAAATTGCCTTAAAAGAGACAGCCTCTTTGCTTTGAAATGGATAAATGATGAAGAACATATTCAGATCAATATTGATGCCGCTCTAAGTCGTCTACGTAGTCCTTGGCCTCTTTGAGGCTGACGCCACTTTTTTTTCTAAACTCTTTAATTGCTTGAACTCTCTTTCCTGAAGCAACTAGCATGCGTAATCTATCATCGATATTTATAGGGGCGTTGTTGCGAGTCATACCGGGTGAGGAAGGAGGGGAATTCAGGTTTGGCTTGGGTGATCTCGAAAAATCCGAATGGTTGTTAGCCCGTTGAAGCTCTAATTTTATTTCGTCAACCTGTCTCTGCAAGCTAAATACTTTTAATCCAAGCAGGACGGATAGAACTAATGCACTCACAGCAACAATTTCGATCGTTTCCATTACGAATCTCCCCTTCCTGTTTTGAAAACCTATTATAACATAATTACAATTATTGTAAGGGCGATTTCTAGCTGCTGAGCAAGAATGTTTTGATAATGAGAATGATTATTAATATAATAAGAGAGGTGGAAATTGTAAATAGACATGGAAGGTGAACATGATGACATTACAGGAACATATACCATTATGGAATCATGCTGCTATACGGGTGCTTGATGTTCGTCGGTCTATTTTGCGATCGGGTGAGAGTGTGCAAGGCTTCCGATTGCCAGCTAGTGCCTTCTTTTTCGCTGCTGCTGGTGATGCAAAAATTCTCATAGACGGAATGGAGCATATGGTGAATCGTTTTTATGTGTGCCATGCCGGAAAAGGCGCTACGATTGATATTGTGCAAGTGAATGAAAAACTCGATTATTATTTTATTTTTTACAAAGCAGTCCTCGTTTTACCAGCTCGTAAAGAACTGTTAAAAGTATATAGAGACAATAATCCCTTTCAAATGCAATATGGTTTTGCCCCTGCCTTTCCGCTAGGTCTTCTGACGAGAATCGAGCAAATGTATTCGCACTGGATGCTTGATATTCAATTGGAAAGATTTCATGTGAGAGCGTTGTTTCACCAATTGGTATACGATCTTATGAAGCAGCTCCATGCCGCTGAGGGTGCAGCCAAAGCTCAGCCGGATTACGTCAGCCAAACGATTCGCTTCATGGAGGAACGTTACGCTGAGACAATCAGTCTTCAAGAATTGGCGAGCACTCTTCATTGCAATGAGAGAAAGCTGCAGCGATTATTTAAAGCGCAGCTTCGGATTGGGCCACTAGAGTATCTCATTCAGGTTCGAATGGATCATGCGCAAACGATGTTATTGAATACGAATATGCCGCTTAAAGCCATTGCAGAATCAGTAGGTTATGGTGATAGTTATTATTTTAGCCGAGCCTTTAAGAAGCATATTGGCGTTTCTCCTCTTAACTTCAGAAAGCACCGTCGGATAAGTTCATCCTCTATGTCGCAAAATTCCATTGTCGCGGATACTTCTCTMTCGTATGATGGTGATTGTGATAATCATTATCAACAATTAGACGGAGGAGTTATACGGATGAATAGGAGTAAGAGGTCGATTTTAGCGGTTAGCTTGATGCTCAGTTTAATGTTATTGTTGAGTGCATGTTCGACGGGAAATAGCATGGGAAACAATACGGGAGGGGCTAGTCCAGCTGGAGCTGAATCTAGTGCAGCTTCTACAAACACAAACGTATCGCAAACAGCGCAACAGGCGTATCCTGTTGTTATTAAACATATGAAGGGCGAAACAACGCTGGAGCAGCGCCCACTTAAAATTGCGGTGCTTGATACAAAATTTGTGGATCAATTGGTAACTTTAGAAGAGCAGCCAGCGGGCAGCGTAAAAGCCGCGGCAGACAAAACAGACTTCCCGGCTTATTTAATGGATAAGCTGAAGGATGTTAAATTGCTCGGTACAAGGGATGAGCCCAACCTTGAGGCTATTATGGCCATGGAACCCGATTTAATTATTTGTACAGAATTCCAAGAAGAAGTGTATGAGAGCTTGTCCAAAATTGCTCCAACGATCATGCTCGAATTTAATGAGGATTGGCGCGTCACTTTAGATACTTTTGGAAAAATTGTAGGGAAGTCTGAAGAAGCGAAGGCTGTCTTGGAGGCCTACAACGTGAAAACAGAGAAGCTGAAGGTAGAGCTAAAGGCTAAGCTCGGAGATCAAACTGTTGCATTAGCGCGCCCACGTGATGAGGGGATACGGATACATACACCAATCCACCGTACAGGAGCTATTTTATACAATGATTTAGGCTTGAATGCCCCAGAATCAGTTTTGAAGGAAAAGGATACCGCTTATGAAATTGCATTAGAGGCTTTCCCGGAAGTTGGCGCTAATCATTATTTCCTCGTAAAAGATGATATGTTCAAGGCGGCAGTGGACGAAATCCAGAAGACGGAAACGTGGAAAAATGTTGAAGCTGTGAAAAACAATCAAGTCTATGATGTGGATTCAAACATATGGATTGCCTATTATGGCCCGATTGCCATTAATATGATTGTTGACCGGGTAGCAGAAATTTTCCTTGGTAAGGCATAACATGTCAGCAAAGCTTTCAAATTCGGAGTGGGGTAATTTAAAAAGCAGATATAACTTCTCTTATGAAAATAATACTGACTCCGCTGATCGCTCCATTTATTCAAGAAATTTATTGAATAAGGAGCTATGCGAAACCTATCTGGATCGGCTAGGGAGCGAAATAGCTTCGCCATCAAGAAGAGTAACTGCGTCGATGCTCGCGAAGCGATATGCTTATCTAGTCGTTGCTCCTGTTCTGTATGCGATGACGGTATACAACAAGAATCTGACCATGACGTTGGACAATTGCCGCTTGGTTTCACCTAGCGACAGCGAGTTCAATGTGACGAAATCCAAGTATCCTAATTTAAGCTTTGAAGAACCAAGCGTTACGGAACCGGTAGCTGGGGAGCGGAAAGAGTGGCGGGATCAGGTAATAAGAGAACTTTTTGCAGAGCATATTTCTCCATTATTTCGTGCTTTATCTATGGTTGGCGGAATACCTATAGTGATCTTATGGGAGAATGCGATGGTTCGAATTGCTCCGCTTTATGAGGACGGGCTAGAGGAAGAAACGAATCCGGTTATCTTACAACGACTTCATGAGGATTTCACGTTTATAACGCAGACTGCACCAGCAAGCTTATTTGGAGAACGCCGCAATCCGTTTAAGAAGTTTATGAGCAAAACGAATATAGGCACGATGAGCGAGCTGCCTGATATTCGCAAGACCTGCTGCTTCTATTATGAAATGTCTTCGGCGGAATATTGCAGAGCTTGTCCGAAACCTTTCGAATGCCATAAATAGCTGGACATTGAGCAATCGTCTTGTCACCTTTTGGGGCAAGGCGATTGCTCATTTTATTTATTGGTTCTTAATATAAAAGGGATTTTGAAATATATTTTGATTCCACATATGCCATTTGACGGCCGGTGTCATAGAGCTGAAGCTCGGGATTTCTTTAGCAGCTTACAAACATTATTCATCCGAATTTATGTTAAATAGGAAAGAATGGTTTCTCCTGTTACAGCTATGAACATTTGAGCGAAGTAATGGCAGTTAAAGGGGTCATTTCGGCGGCGTCCGCTAGGGAGTTGGATGCCTCTTTTATAAACTTTTTCGAATGCTGAACATGTCCTCATGGGGATGCTTCCACCACAAATAGTGAATAGCAGGAGCTTTTCCTGCTATTTTATATTTAGCTGGAAAAGCTCCAGTTAATTTTAAGCTGTGCGCTCATTTGAGTTAATTAGCAGGAAAAGCTCCATGTAATTTTGCTGCAAAGCGRCTTTTTAGGRATTATKTGTTGAAATAGCAGGAGCTTTTCCTGCTATTTTATATTTAGCTGGAAAAGCTCCAGTTAATTTTAAGCTGYGCGCTYATTTGAGTTAATTAGCAGGAAAAGCTCCAKGTAATTTTGCTGCAAAGCGRCTTTTTAGGRATTATKTGTTGAATTAGCAGGAGTAAATCCTGTTAATTGCTAAATTRGGCTGCTTCCATTACAAATAGCAGGAGCTTTTCCTGCTATTTTATATTTAGCTGGAAAAGCTCCAGTTAATTTTATGCTGCGCGAAGCTGACTTAATTAGCTGGAAGTGCCATGCTGAGCATTCTGCAGACTCCATATTATAATAAGTTTGTTTTAATACTTAGTGTGTTGATGGATTTTCAGTTTATCCCATGCGCTGATGGATTAGTGCTGTTAATTAGACACGTATTATGTAAGTTTGACCTGCTGCTCGCTCCATGCCCAAAGATTAGCCGCAAGCTCGGGATTGCTCGCTTTGCTTGCCGTTTGAACGCTTTTGCTGTCGATAAAATATTGGCCGGTCAGATTTGCCGCTTCATCGCTGGATGCTAAATAAATTGCCGTCTTTGCCCCTTCAAGCGGCGTTCTGAAAAAAGGCTTGAGCAGCTTATGCACCGTCTTACCGAAGCCGCTCTTGCGATCTACGCCAATATTGGTCGCTACCGCCCCGGGATGAAGACTGTTAACCGTCACCCTCGTACCTGCGAGACGCTTTGCCAGCTCATTCGTGAATAAAATATTCGCGAGCTTCGATTGCGCATAACCTTTTGCGACATTGTAGCCCCTCGTTAGGTTCGGATCGTCAAAATGTATTCTTCCGGCCTTATGGGCACCTGAAGATACATTGATAATTCTCCCTTGCGGAGCACGTTGAAGAAGGTCAAGCAGCTCGTTAGTCAGCAAAAAATGACCCAAATGGTTGATGCCGATTTGCGATTCAAATCCATCCGAGGTTATGCTTCGTTTCAAGGCGACAACCCCTGCATTGTTGATCAACACATCAAGCTGGCTATATTTCTGCTTAAATGCAGCAGTGAAGGTGCGAATGCTGGCAAACGAGCCCAAATCGCAGGTCATGAGGACAATATCGCTGCTGCCGCTTTGGCTGCGCGCTTGTTCAAGTGCAAGCTCGCCACGCTCCTTGCTGCGGCATATCATCACGACATGCGCCCCTTGCTTCGCAAGCTCGACCGTTGTCGCAAGCCCCATGCCGGAATTGGCGCCAGTTACTGCTACGACCTTTCCTGTCATATTGCTCATCCAAGCCACCTCCGTATATTCGTTATTTACAGCTTATCATGTGCAGCAAAGGTATGCCGTACAAATTCAATAAACGATCTGACATGTGGAGACAGCTGATCCTCGTTGCGGTACGCCAAACAAATATGCCGCTGGTTTACATACTGAGGCAGATCGCGCATAACGAGTTCGCCGGCTTCGATTTCTCGGATGACGCTTCGGCGCGGCAGGATGCCAACACCCATATTGCATTTTAGAGCTTCCTTGATCGTTTCGATCGCACCCAGCTCCATAACACTTTCCCACTGCAAGCCAGCCCCGGCTGCCCACTCATCGGACAAGGTACGCGAGGTTGAGCCAACCTCATGCAGCAGAAATGTTTCATGTCTAAGCTCTTCGACCTCTACTTGCGAATGGTTAGCTAACGGATGCTCCGGCGCAAGCAGCAGCTTCAGCTCATCAGCGACTAACGGCTGTATAATAAGGCCTTCTTCCAGCGATTCGCCAAGAGAGACGATGCCTATATCGATCTCATAGCTGCGCAGCATCGCAAGCACAGAAGCTGCTTGCTTCACGGTCAGCATGAGGCTTACTTTTGGATACAGCTTGCGGTAGGCGGCAAAGTGCGGCGGCATCACATAGGTTGCTGGCGTGTAGCTCGCCCCCAGCCTCAAACGGCCTTCCCCTTGTTCACGGCGCTCCAGCATGGCAAGCCTAGCTTCTTCCATAAGGAAAACGATTCGCCTCGCATAGGGAAGCAGATCCACAGCAGCTTCACTTGGCTGAAGGCTCCGCGAGTGCTTGCGGAACAGCTCCACGCCAAGCTCCTCCTCAAGCCTTTTGAGATGAAAGCTGATTGTCGGCTGCTTAAGTCCCAGCTTATCTGCAGCTTCCGCGAGCGTTCGACCGCTGCATACCTCCATAAACACATGCAGCTGCTGTACATTCATCCCGTGCTCACTCCCTCGCTTTTTGCCTATTAATATAGATTAAATCTATATGTATATCAATATCTATCGATTATATTTCATAATATCTCGACATTACGTTAACAATCATCTGACAAACCGTTGCTAAAGTTAGGAGGTAAGCAAAACAGATAGTGGAGGGAAATCAAAACGATGAAAACGAATGGGAAACGCTGGCTTGGAACCGTTTTGCTAGCTGGATTGATGGCACTAACTGCTGCATGCGGCAACGGAAATGCCGGAAATACGAATAAAGGGGCAGCAAATGCCGGAAATACACAAACGACGGCTCCTACCGAAGACGCGCAAGCGACAGAAACAGCTGCCACGGAGGATAAAGGAACGCTTACTGTATACTTGAACGATTTTGACAGCATTATCGCTCCATTATTTGAGGAAGCTACCGGCTACAAGCTGGAGGTCGTTGCGGGCAACGGAGCAGAAATTATGTCCCGCGTTGAAGCAGAGAAAGGCAATCCGCACTGGGATGTCATTTGGCTGGATGCGATGCCTTCCATTTATGGTCTAGGGGCAAGCGGTCAACTGCTTGAAGGCTGGTCGCCGAATAACGTCGCTAATCTAACTGACTTTGCCAAAGCTTTTGTGCCTGAGAAGCAATGGTATGTTCCTACTGGCGCACATGCTGCGGGAGTTATCGTGTATAACAAGGACAAAGTGAAGGCGGAGGATGCGCCAAAATCATGGGAAGACTTCTCGAATGCGAAGTACAAAAACTTGATCGGCATGGCTGACCCAGCGATCGCAGCTCCTGCTTATCCTTTTGTTTCTTGGTTTTTTAAAGAAAAAACAATCGATGGCGGACAAACGTTCTTTAGCTCGCTGATGGACAATGGGCTTCGTGTGTATCCCAAAAATCCAAACGTTGTCAAAGCGCTCGCCGCTGGTGAAATCTCGATCGCAGCACTGCAAGAGAGCAATGCCTATGCGATGAAAAACGATAACGAGCCTATCGAAATTATTTGGCCGGCAGAAGGCGCTCCTGCATCCGTACGGGTAGCTGCGATTCAGAAGGATACCAAAAATCCGAATGCAGCTAAAGCGTTTATCGAATTTCTGCTTGATCCAAAAACGCAGCAAGCTTTAATTGATCAAGGCGACGAGAGTTATTTCCAGCCTTCCGTAAACGGCGTAAATGCCAAGCAAGATCGCGCAGCCGATGCGAAGCTCGTTGCAGCCGACGCTTCCTGGGCATCTGAAAATGAAGCGGCAATCAAGCAATGGTTCGCCGACCAGTCCGTTAAGTAAACGATGCAAACCTTTATGAAGGATCGGTTAGGATGGTTTGTCAGTATCATCCTATTCATCCTCGTCTTATATCCCTTGGCGGCAGTCATTATTCAAGTACTGCTGCCTGGGGTTTTCTTCGGCAATTGGCAACTCGGGGATCTTGCGCTGCTGCTCGAAATATTCAAGCGTCCCTTATGGCAAAAATCACTCGAAAATTCCGTTGTGCTTGGACTTGGAACGACAGTGCTCGCTACGATTCTCGGCGGTGTGCTGGCAACGATACGCGCCAACTGGTCATTTCCAACAGCTAAGCTGCTGGATGCCTCCGTTTGGCTGCTCATTATTACGCCTTCGTTTATTTTAGCGCAGGGCTGGGTGCTGTTTGCTGCCGGAGGCGGCATCGCTGTTAACCTGCTCGGCTGGCACTGGGTTACGAGCGCTGTTTTTCAGCCTGCTGGACTTATTTTTATTATGACTTTAAGCAAATTTCCGTTCGCTTATTTGAGTGTTCATGCGGCGATGGAGTGGAAGGTTGATCAGCTGTCTCACGCAGCTCGCCTATCCGGAGCATCTGCTTTCACGGTATGGCGTACGATCCAAGCGCCTCTGCTTATGCCAGCTGTTTGGGCTGGAGCAGCGCTTGTCTTTATGGATACAATCGGCGATTTCGGGCTTCCTGCATCGATTGCCGCTGTTTATCGTTTTCCGACACTGCCTTACTCTATTTACTCGGCAATTTACACATCGCCCATTCGGTTCGATATGGCAGGCGTTCTGTCCTTTTATCTCGTATTGTTAATCGGCATTGCGATGTTTGTCCAATTTTATGCGATGCGCCGCTCACGCTTTGATTTCTTATCAGCACGGGCGCAGCGGTCTGTACCGAAGCCGGCTGGAAAGTTTGCTGTGCTTCTTACCACACTAAACTTGTTATTTCTTGCCGTAGTCATCGGCATTCCGATAGGCGCAAACGTACTGATGTCCATATTCAAAACACAGTCAGGCGGTATGAAGCTAACGAATCTCACCTTGGAGCATTACAGGGAATTGTTCCATAGCTCAAGCACGCTGTTGAAGGGTTTGTCTCATTCCTTAATGATCGCTGGAGTCGCTGCTCTGCTTGGCCTATTATTCGGGCTGTGCGTCGCTTATGTCTTAACCTATTCACAGTTCAAATTTAAACGGACGATTGAGGTGTTCTCTGTCGTCACGCTTGCTGTTCCCGGCGTCGTGCTGGGCATTGGGTATATTTTCGTCTGGAATCAAAAATGGCTCGATTCGATCGGCTTGCTCCTGTACGGAACGCCTTGGATTCTTGTGCTTGCCGCAATCGCTGGCGCTATTCCCGTCATTACGAGATTGATGGTCGGCGCAATGGCGAAAGTGCCGCTTAGCCTGCTTACTGCCGCGCAGCTGCAAGGCGGTACGCTCGCAAGCCGCGTCCGTTTCATACTTGTCCCTTTAATACGAGGCGCTTTGCTCTCTGCGGGCCTTGCTGCATTTGGCTCCAGCGTGTTTGACTTAGCGGTGAATTCGATCCTGTTCCCGCCAAACTTCCTCACGCTGCCCGTTACGATTAACAAAGCATTCGAGGATTTGGATTTTGGTTATGCTTCAGCGGCAACCGTCGTTGGATCATTTATCGTTATTATGATTATTTTGGCGGTTGAGCTCATGCTCCGCCGCAAGGAGGCAAACACATGACATCGACTGCGATTCAGCAAAGGTATGACGAGGCAAATGAGCCTAAGCCAGCGGCTCCCAAACCGCTGCTTGCAGCATCTGGTTTAATGAAAAGCTACGGATCGTTTCAAGCGCTTAAAGGAATTTCTTTCGACATGCGCGAAGGCGAGATTATTAGCGTGCTTGGTCCTTCAGGCTGCGGCAAGTCGACGCTGCTCCAGCTCGTCGCCGGCCTATCGAAGCCGGACGGCGGCCAGCTTAAGCTGGGCGATGAAATTATCGCCTCTCCGTCTGTCATGATGCCCCCTGAGAAACGCGGGGTTAACATGGTGTTTCAGGACTATGCGCTGTGGCCGCATATGAATGTGTTCGATAACATCGCTTATGGGCTGCATAGAAGCAAGATGGCTCGGGCGGATATTCAGCAGCGCGTTCAGGAGCTGCTGGCGATGCTCCATCTTGAAGGGCTTGAGCGCAGGCTGCCGCCGCAGCTCTCTGGCGGTCAGCAGCAGCGGGTCGCTATTGCGAGGGCGATTGCTACTAGGCCGAAGCTGATGCTGCTCGATGAGCCGCTCTCCAACCTTGATATGCGGCTGCGCGTAGAAATGCGCACCGAGATGGCGTATCTATTCCGCCAATTAGGGATGAGCGTTTTCCATGTTACGCATGACCCGGAGGAAGCTTTCGCTATGGCCGATCGGCTGCTTATTTTGCGCAACGGGCAAATTGATCAGATGGGCACGCCGCAGCAATGCTTCACGCGTCCGGCCAGCCGCTGGGCAGCTTCCTTGCTTGGAGCAATCAACGGCTTGCGAGGCGAGGTCATAAACGGAGACAGCGGCAGCGCTGTTCGCATCGGCTCATCGATCATTCACGGTTTGCTCGCGCCAGAGCAGCAGAAAATAAGTGACCATTCGCAAGCGATCATTATGTTCCGTCCTGAGGAAGCTGAGGTCATCGAGCGAAGAGACGCCGCAGCCGTGCTTTCATTAGCTTCATCGCAGGAGCGGACAGACAATACGATTCAGCTTCAAGTGCTTCACTGTACCTTTGAAGGCAATCGCTGGCGTGCAGTTGCACAAACGAGCTGCGGCCAGAAGGTATATCTAGTGCTCGCAGTCCCGTTAGAGGCTGGCGAGCATGTAACGATAAAGCTAGCCATTCGCTCTGTTTTCATTTACCCGAATGAGGAAGAAAGGTAGTCGATCCATTTGTATAATCCAACAAAAACAGACTCGCGTCTTTTAGCCATTGCAGATATACACGGTTATGAAGAAGAACTGCTGCTTTTGCTTCAAGAAGCAGCTTATAACCCGCACCATGATCGGCTTATTTTGCTGGGCGACTACATTGATGCCGATAGGCCCGCTACATGGGGCACGCTAGATACGATTCACCAGCTTATCAACGAAGGTGCACAGGCATTGCTCGGAAATCAGGAGCTGCGGCTTCTTGCATCCGCTGAGTCCAGCAGTGCGCTTCACCCGGAAACGAAAGAATGGCTGCACAAGCTTTCATTGTATGTGGTAGTCGGCCAGTATTTATTCGTTCATGCAGGCATTCGGCCAGGTGTCCCTCTGCATGAGCAAAAAAAGAAGGATCTAACGGAAATTCGCGACGAGTTTATTTATACGCCTTTGCCTGATTCGGACGAGGCGCAGTCGTACACCATTATTTTTGGCCATACGCCAACGTTCAAGCTGGATGCTTCTTCCCCTGGAGCCATATGGCAAGGAAATCGACGGCTCGCCATTGATACTGGGGCCAAGCATGGCTGTCGCTTAACACTGCTTGATGTCAGCAGCCAATTGAGCTATTCGTGCTCGACTGCGCCAGAGAGCCGCGGCGGCGATTTCAAATTGCTTAAGCTCTAACCCATTTAACTCACAAAAAAAGCGCTGCCCGTTTGCCTTTACGGGTTAAGCGCTTTTTCTTTTCTTAAATAGAGCTATTTATATTGCTATTTCGTTCAAAAGCAACGATCCAATCCCCTTGGACTGCCGCATAACCTGTGTCACCCTCAACAACCAAGCCGTACAAATTTTTGACGTCTACATATTCCTTGCGAGTGCCATTATCGAATTCAAGCGTGATGTAATAATACGTACGGGATGAATTGCTGCTATGCCCTACTCCGTCGTGGTTATGGTGATTCGTATGATGGCGAACGTCCATGCGCTTGGCTACAACGCGCGCGTAAGTCGTTTCTTTTGGCGCGGTCGAATTTTTGAAATATTTAACTATGCTAAAAATAATGCCGCCAATAACGAGCACGAATACGATCATTATAAATATAGGAACAATCGTAAACATGATTCCTCCGCCTGGAGGGCCGAATCCAAATCCATTCACAAACCATCACATCCAATCTTTTCTTTTCATGTCATTAATTTTACTATTAATACGTTCTTCCGACTAGTCTGATGCGGTATAGGCTGCAAAAGCTGAGGTTAATTAATAAAAAGGAAGGGAGTAACGAAGCGGATTGTTGGGGCTTAATAGAGTTAGGATATAGGCTCACGCAGAAAAGAGCGGCTGGACGCTGCGCACGTCGGATAGCTGGATAGCCGCTCAGCGGGATCATTTTTATTTTGACAGCAGTTAAGCCTCATTCCTGCTTATGTAACGGAAAACGATCGATGATCTCGTACATAGGGGACTCGTTCATATGGGTGAGCATGAGCACAAACTGATCGATTTCCCAGCTGAACGATGAGGCAATAGACGTCGCTGCTTCAATTGGCATTCGATTAGCGTCAGCGAATCCTTTGGCAAGCGTGATATGCGGCGCGTAGGGACGATCGTCTGGAATGAAGCCGACTGAACTCGTTGCCCGAATAATCTCCTCGTGAAGAGCGGACAGTTCTTTTAAGTTTCCGCTAACAGCACCCCATAGAACGCGTGGAGCAGCGGGCGGACCAAACGTTCCGATTCCGCTCCAAGTTAAGGAAAAAGCATTTGCTCTTACTTTTTTTAGAGCGGCTGCCAGCTCTTCAAGCTGAGCAGCCGAAGTGTCGCCTAAAAACTGAAGCGTAATATGGTAATCGCTCGGAAGTGTCCATTTACGGAAAGGCAGCGTATGTTTATGATCTTCTGCCCAGCTTTCCAGCTCCTTGGACACAGATGGTGATACAGGTATAGCCACGAACAAGCGCATTATATTTTCCCTCCTAATCTCAGTATGCAGCCATAACACTCGGACCATTCATTCTGCACGTTGGATTTGGCCTTTTTTTCCATTTCAAATATCTTTAAGTAAACCAAATATCGCGGAAGCGTACCCAGCCCAGCGATTCCAATGAAATGCCGCGCACGGAAGGGTGGAACGCAGTTTTCAAATGTTTACGGTAGAGGAAAAACAAGCTGTGCCTGGCTTTGAGCTGAGCCTCGATGTCTATGAATATCGCTTCTCGACGTGCTCGATCCGGCTCACCCAATATCATCTGGATACTGTGCTCCAGCATATCATGAACCTCGGGAAGCGCATGCTGCTGCATGCTTTTGTACAAATCAATTAGTCTCAGCTCGCGATGCTCGTCCAGCATGACAGCGAAAAGCAGCAGATCGGCGGACATGCGTGCTGTTCCTTTAAATTGCTCGGCAGGAATGAGGTTTATTTGCAGCGGAATGCCTGATTCCGCATACACCTTCTGAATGATCTCTGCATCCGCTGCATATTGCGGAATCGTAGCTAGTACCAGCGGTTCGCCTTGATAGCCGGAGCTGGCAAGCGCTTGCTTGATTACGCTCCAATCAATGGGGGCTGCATCCTGCGTTTGATCAATCTGGTTCAGCCAGAAGCTGTTAACTCCTTCAATGACATCTCCGGATAACAGCTGCAAAAGCTCTGTCCGCTCGATAGCGAGGTTAATTGCCGCTCGTATGGCGGGGTTTGCCAGCAAGCCGTGCTTTTGTTCATTAACTGTGATGAATTTACAGGTCATGCCGGACTGTCTAACCTGCTGCCATCGTTCAGCTGCCATATCCGTTAGTCTCGCGTTGTGCATGATTTGAAACGATTGCAGCTCAGCGTGGTTTTCGCGCGTTGCCTCCTCGGCAACGGTCCATACTTCTACACGGTCGAGGAATGCTCTGCCGCGGAAATAGGCAGCGAAAGCTTCCAATATCCAGACGCCTTGATCATTTCCGGTGAATCGAAACGGACCTGTACCAATCGGTTTGCTGCCAAATTGCTCTCCAGCTGCCGAACAAGCATCTTGAGGCACGATAGAGGCGCGATTAGTTGTCAAAAAAGAGAGAAAAGCTTCGTTGCGCTCGGATAATTGAATGCGAATGGTTGTGTCATCCGGTGTATCCATAGAAATGATGTTGGTGTAAGCCCAGCTGTAGAGCCCTTGCGGTGCAAGGCGTTTAAGCCGTTCAAGCGAATACTTGACGTCTGATGAATCCAGCTCACGGCCATGGTGGAACAGAACGCCCTTGCGCAAATAGAAAGTCCAGCGCGTACGCGATTCATCCACCTCCCACGCATGGGCAAGCTGCGGCAAAATCTGCTCGCCCCTCGGATCGATGCGAACGAGCCCATCAAATATTTGATTAACGAGGTGGGACTCGCCCGTGTAATGGATAGCTGCCGGATCTAGCGAAAAGATCGTCTGCGGAAGCGGGAAGCGCAAAATATCAGTGCGCCGCTTGCCCTGCACCTCCGAATGAAATCCGAATTGACCAGAGAGCCATTCCTGAAACTGGTCGCGCAGCAAAGGCGCTTCTTCGATTTGCTGGAGAAGCTCAAGCGCCGAATGCAAATCCTGCTTTTGCATCATTTCTTGCGCTTCCTCCAGCGCGACTTGTTCCTTGCTGACGAGGAAGGAGAGGGCAGAGCGATTGCCGCGTCCCCGCTTTGGCTCCCACACTAACCACTCTTCCTGCTGCATACGTTTCAATAAAAGTACCATATTCCGATGTGTGCAATCGAGCAAATTTGCGAGCTCCTGTGTTGTAACCTCGAAGGGAATATTCTCTTGAATAGTCGGATATGAGCGCCTAAGCGCGAGATAATGCCTGCGGATTTTCATGCAAATTACTCCTAACTCGAAAATATGAAATTTTCCAATTATAACTTACACTTTTTGTTCTTGTTTTCTAGGTTACAATAAAAGGAGTAAATTAACAAATCCAGTTTAAAGATGGAGTGAGTGAAAAATGAGAGATCCAGCACCATGGCAAAAAAGGTATGAGAAAATGCTTATTCTTGCCCTTCTGTTTGGTCTAGTCAGTCAATATTTGTTCGTAGGAGCTGCCGCAGGCATTTCGGTTATCGTGTTCATTGCCAGCTTTTAYGGGTTGTTTTTTTATTCCATAAAGGGGAGGATGGGGGGCTTTGAGAAATGGGAAGGTCAAGCACGATCTGGCTGGCTGCTGCTCATTCCAATCTTTTTACTAACGCTGACGTATGCACTATATGATAACGGTCTGTTCCGTCAGCTGAATATGTTTGCATTATTTGCATTGATCATTTCTCAAACGGTGCTTATGACGAGCAGTAGTGTGAAGCCATGGTACCGAGGCGTATTTTATACAGAGCTATTATTTCTGGCTTTAATTAAGCCGTTTGCTTTTATAGGCGTACCGTTTAACCTAGTTAATGATCGTTTGAGAGGAAAAGAGAAAGGTGAGAACTCGGCGAGAAGCAAGTTTGGCAAAATATCGCTAGGACTGCTCCTGTCCGCACCTATCCTTATTGTCGTTATTGCGCTGCTTGCTTCAGCGGATGAAATTTTCCTATCTTGGCTGCTTGAGATTCCGGGCGCCATGGATCGTTTCTCTTTAGGGGAGAGCATCTGGCGCATAATCGTAGCAGCAGTATTCGCCTTTTATGCTTTTTGCTACATATGGGGATTGCTCTTTAATAAGGCAACAGATACAACAAAAAACTCACCGACAGACACGCCGGCTGCTGCGATACAGCCAAACGGACGTATCGAATTTGATCCCATCACTGCTGGGACGCTGCTTGTCAGTATTAATATCGTTTACGTGCTGTTTGTTATCATTCAGTTCTCCTATTTGTTCGGAGCGGCAAACGGTCTGCTGCCTGAGGGAGCTGCGTATGCCGAATATGCACGCAGAGGTTTTGCGGAATTAATTATGGTTGCACTCATTAACGTTTGCTTGCTTATGTGCGGTTTGCATCTTATTCGGCGCACTAGCGCAGCAGCGGAGTGGATTCGCAAGCTGTCTCTTACCGTGTTGATAGGCTGTACAATCATTATGCTTATTTCCGCTTACAGCAGGCTCTCTTTGTACGAGGAGGCTTACGGCTTCACACAGACAAGACTACTCGTTCATGGCTTTATGATTTATCTGGGCTTTTTGCTCGTCATTGCATTACTGCGTATATGGAAAGAGCATTTCTCGATGGGCAAGGTCTATATATGCATATCTATTATTGCATTTGTTGTGATGAACTATATCAACATAGATGCGCGGATTGCTGAGAACAATGGTGATCGCTACGAACGAACAGGTAAGATTGATATCGCTTATCTCGGTACGCTGTCCACAGATGCGGCGCCGGCGCTGCTAAAGCTGCAAGCGAAGCATCCGGAGTTGAAGGGGCTGAACGGAGTAATAAATAAGCTTCAGGATAAGGCCCATAAGCATAACAAGTGGCAATCTTGGAATCTATCGAAGCAACGGGCTAAATAATTGGAGAAAGGCAAGGTCGTTTGTATGATGAAAATATCCCTTTTTGATCGTAGTATTCGACTTATCCTCTCACTTGTCGGATTTCCACTGTTAATCGTACAGTATTTGATAACGGTCTATGAGCAAAAAAAACATAAACCTACGGGGTGGCATGCCGACATCGGCTCACGCAAGCTGCATGTTACCGTGACGGGTCATGGTTCGCCAACAATTATTTTAGAAGCGGGGATGGGCGGTTGCTCGCTGGATTGGGCACTCGTTGCTCCGGCGCTTTCGACGAAGGCGAACGTGATTACTTATGATCGCGCAGGGTTTGGCTGGAGTGAGGCGGTGCTTGATCTGCCTACTTGCAGCGCTTATGTTGATGATTTGCGTTCACTGCTGAGAACGCTTGGCGCAGCTCCGCCCTATTTGCTAGTTGGCCATTCCTACGGCGGGATGATTATGAGGCTGTTCGCCTCGCGTTATCCGGAGGAAGTATGCGGCCTTGTGCTTGTAGATGCGACGCACGAGAGCCGCTATCTGCCGGAGCAAACAACCGCTGGCCGGCAAAAACAGCTGTTTAGCCACCGTTCCCAATATAGACTAGGCTATATGCTGGCGCCGCTTGGCATACCGAGATGGCTGAAGCAGCATATCGGCTCTAAGCGTTTGCCGGAAGAATGGCTGGCGCCAGTACGCGCATTAGGTTACAAGGCAAGCGCGTATAGGGCTGTCTATGCTGAGCTGCTTAGTACGACGGAAAGCAGCCTGCAATTAAAAGCTGCCGAGCCGCTTAAGCAGGATTTGCCTGTTATCGTATTAAGCGCAGGGAAGCAGAATGAGGAATGGCAGCAGGGGCAGCGGAAGCTTACAAATTTGACCAAGCGCTCGAATCAGATTATAGTCGAGGATAGCTGGCACTCTATTCATATTCATAGACCAGATGCTGTCATTCACGCTATTAATCGTTTATTAGATGAAATAGATTTGTCTAGTTATCGCTAAAATGTAAGGAGTTTTGCAGTAATGCGCATGACCAAAAAACGTTTGTTGTGGATTTTACCATTAGCTATTCTTGTAGTAGCCGCTTTTCTTTATTACGAGAATAATGCGATCGGAATAACAAAATATGAAATCAGCTCAGCGAAGCTTCCTGAAGGAGTCAGCTCTTACCGTATCGTTCACTTAACAGACCTTCACAGCAAGTCCTTCGGCAAGGAGCAAAGCACAATTACGAGCAAGGTAAAACAGCTGAAGCCGGACCTCATTGTGATGACAGGCGATTTGGTTGATAGCAGAAGATACAATGCAGAAACTAGCCTTACCTTGATGCGCAAAATGACGGAACTGGCTCCTGTCTACTATGTGACCGGAAACCATGAATATGGCCCGAGGTTAATCACATTACAGAAGGCGTTGAAAGAGCTGGGCGTCCATGTGATGCGCAACAAAAGCGAAATGATAAAGCTGGGTAATGGCGAGATTCGAATAGCTGGCGTGGATGATCCGGTTTTTAATTTAAAGGCTGATGGCGATGTTGCGAAGCTGAATGAAAATATGGCGACGGCTATGAAAGCAACCGAATCCGAAAACAACTCCGACACGCTCACTATTCTTTTATCGCATCGCCCGGAACTTTTTTCGGTCTACACGCAACACAAAATCGATTTAACCTTCTCCGGCCATGCGCATGGCGGACAGGTGCGCTTGCCTTTTTTGGGTGGGCTCGTGGCCCCGGGGCAAGGTTTCTTGCCAAAGTATGACGGAGGCAAATATGTGGAAGGCGGCACAACGATGATCGTCAGCCGCGGACTCGGAAATAGCATTTTTCCGCAAAGAATATTTAATCGCCCAGAGGTTGTACTGGTTGAGCTTACGCGTCCGTAACGCTTAGCATCCACGAAACTATGTGGAAAAGCTCTCTTTCTAATAGCAAAAGAATCCAATGGCAGTCCAGCAAAGCAGCAGCGAAATGAGTTCGATTTCTCGTCGAACTTGTTTCGCTGTTGCCGCTTTTGCAATAAATAAGTTCGTTTCGGCTATGTCCAAAATACTAGCTATACTATAGAATGAAAACGTTCCTACTAGTCATCCAAACCACCAAAGGAGAGTCATAATGAAGATGAAGAAAAAAGTAAGTTTAGTGATTGCTGCTCTCATGTTGTTTGGAAGCGTCATCAATTCTGTTCCGAGTTCGGTAAAAGCAGCTGAATCGGCAAGCACGGATACCCAGATTTCCATCCTAGGTACTTCGGATATTCACGGACGTTTTATGCCATGGGATTATGCTCTTGACGGTCCCAATCCCACGGGGAGTTTAACGCAGTTATTTACAATAATCAAAAAAGTTCGCGAAGAGAACCCGAATACGGTTTTACTGGATGCAGGGGATATGATTCAGGGCAATTCGGCTGAATTATTTAATGATCAACCGAAGTCTCCGATGATGGTAGCCATGAATGAAATGAACTTTGATGCATGGGTAATGGGCAATCATGAGTTCAACTTCGGGATCGATGTGTTCAATAAGATTACCACTCAGTATAAAGGTCAAAGGCTGGGCGGGAACATCTATAAGGACAATGGTGATCGATTCTTGCCTGCGTATACCATTATCGAAAAAGCTGGCATAAAAATTGGAGTTATTGGAATGGATACGCCAATGACGACTGAGTTTGAAAAAGGAACGGATCATCTAGACGGGATTGTATTCAAAAATCCTGTTGATGAAACGAAAAAAGCAATCAAGGAATTAGAAGGTAAAGTAGATGTAATGGTTGGTCTTATGCATATGGGACTGGAGAACGAAAATGGTGTACCAGGTACTGGCGTAGCTGATATTGCCAATGCGAACCCGGAGCTGGCTGCTATTTTTGCAGGTCACATGCACAAGCTTATTAAAGAGGATACGGTGAATGGCGTTTTAATTGTTGAACCGGATAAATACGGAACGCATGTTTCTCGTATCGACCTTACGTTCACGAAGCAAGGTGATAAGGTAGTTCTTAAAGATAAGAAAGCTGCTGCATTGCCTGTTAAAGCGGCTGATGGAACGACTGAAGTATCGGATCCAGCATTGGAATCCACGCTGCAGCCGTATCATGATTTTGCTAGGGCAGATGCGAATATCGAAGTGGCACAACTTAAAGGAATGAATCTTGTAGCTAAAAATGAGATTAATGATATTCCTACTGTACAAATTCAGGAAACACCGTTATCAGACTTCTTTAACGAGGTTATGTTGTATTACAGTAAGGCAGATGTCGTTGCTCATCAGATTGATAACGATAAGGCGCGGCTGGATGTAGGTCCTATTAAGAAAAAAGATATTGCCTATAACTATCAGTTTGCTCTAGGAGAAATTACCGTTTACCAAGTAACGGGTAAAGATTTGAAAGATTACATGGAATGGGCAGCAGGTTATTTTAACTCAACACGACCTGGCGATGTAACGGTTAGCTTTGATAAGACACGCCGCGCTTCCAAATATAGCACCAACGATTTTTTTGGCGGCGTCAAATATGAAATTGATCTAACGCAGCCTGCTGGCAATAGAATTACGAACTTACGTAAAATGGATGGCAGCAGCATCAAATCGGACGATGTGATCAAACTCGGTATGAACGCATATAGGATGGATGCACTTAAAGCCAAAGGTGGAGCACTTGAAGGACGCAACTTTGAGCAGCTTTGGTCTTCGAAGGATGCAAGCACATTTGGCGAAATGGACGGAACCATTCGTAATCGTGCCATTGCGTACCTAAAAGACGTGAAAAAAGGTGTATACGAGCCTAAAATTCAAAGCAATTGGAAAATTACAGGTGTAGATACGAAATCTCCTGAACGTGCAGATGTAGTTGAGCTTATTAATACTGGTATATTGGAGATTCCGAAAACGGAGGATGGCAAATATACCAATGTAGCCTCAATTAACATTTTGGATGCGGTCACTGAAAATGAAATAGCTGAGTTGTCTAACAAAGCAAAGGTGGAGCAAAGTCTATTTGCCGGCGTGAAGACAAAAGGTGAGTTCTACCATAAACTGAATGCGGCGATTAAGGCGGCAGTGACTGCCCCAGAGGTAACTACTCCGGAAGTAATCATTCCAAAGGAACCAGTTAAGCCTAATCCTAAACCTGATCCTAAACCAACAGTAAAGCCGGTCGTTAAGCAGCAAGCAAAGGTTACAGCATACTTCTTGAATGTTCGTGCTGAAGCTTCTTCGAAGGCAAAGATTTATACGGCTGTACCAAAAGGTACTGTTCTTGAAGTGTTAGGAACGGAGCACGGCTGGGTGAAGGTTTCGTATAAAGGGAAAATAGCATATGTGTATGGTAAATATGTAGATATGATTTAATATTTTATTTTAGCTTAGTGCCCAGTCTTTGTAGACTGGGCACTTTTTGGGTAAATACTATTTTCCAAAATAGACAAAAAGAGACCCACAGCATTCGGTGCTGTGGGTCTTCATTATATATATTACAAAAGGGGGTTGTTTTCATTATAGTAGGCTTTCATTAAAACGAGATGAAAATTATATTTCAAGTTTATTACAAATGATTGGAAAACGATGTAATACTCGCTTGCATATCGAGGAGAAGCAATGAATAGACTTGTTAAAAGCAGAAAACTTGTCCGATTATGCTTGTCTGGAGAGGGTGGGAAATTACGATATGAAGCATTCACAATCGAGTATTGCGATATTAGGGATAGGTACGGCGGTTCCGCCTCATCTTGTTGATCAAGCGGATACAGCGCGAAGGTTAGTCGATGCATTAAGCGATAAGCCGGATTCCGCCCGGTGGGGAAGAAGGATTTTTAAGCAATGCGGCGTGCAAAGCCGGTATACTTGTGAACCGAATCTGCTCGCGGAAGCAGCCGAATGCCGCTACCTGCCGAGCGCTTCACCGGAGACCGCTCCCTCGACAGCGGAACGTATGGGGATATACAAGCGGGAATCCGTTCCACTTGGGCTTCATGCAGCGAGACAAGCTTTGGCAGATGGAGAGGTTGATGCGGCTGAGATTACACATCTTATTACGGTCAGCTGTACCGGACAATTTTTGCCCGGAATGGATGCAGCGATCATACATCAATTAGGACTAGCCCCCACGATAACCCGTATCCCGCTTAATTTTCTCGGCTGTGCTGCGGGGCTTAAAGCCATTGGCCTGTCACGTCAAATTGTATCGAATGACAGTAACGCCAAAGTACTTGTTGTATGCGTCGAGTTATGCACGCTTCATATTCAGCCATCTGGCGATAAGGAATCGTTATTTGCCGCTTCATTTTTCGGGGACGGAGCTTCAGCCTGCGTCATTGGTGCGGGCAAGCCGCATCACAGGCCTATTTTTGCGCTAGGCGAAGAACGTTCGGTTCTGCTGCCTGAATGCGCAGAGGAAATGGTGTGGGAGGTTGGCAACCACGGCTTTGACCTATACCTTTCCCCGCATATTCCGAAGCTGATCGGCGAGTTTATACCTGCGGAAGTAAAGCAATTATGCGGGGATGAAGCGCTGGATCTATGGGCAATCCACCCAGGCGGCAAAGGTATTATCGATATTTTGCAAAATAAGTTCGAGCTTACGGATGAGCAAACCTCGCATAGCTTAGGCGTGCTGCGCGATTACGGCAATGTCTCCTCCGCTACGATTTTGTTTGTTCTGAACGCCATGAGATCGCATCTTCAAGAAACAGGCTCGGAGCGAGTAGGCGGCATTGCACTCGCATTTGGTCCAGGCTTAACCGCTGAGATGATTAAGATTGCTTATGTTCCCGCTGTACTAACGGGGGATCAAGAGCAAATGGCGGACGAGGCTTATGTCTAGAAGCTTGCGTCATCGGGCTGCAGCTGCCGAGCTTATGGATGATTTTTCAATAGGCGGGGCTGAGCTGCATGAGGCTTTGCGCCAGCTTCGTCAACTGAACCGTATTTTTGTTGCAGCCGCACCGACGATTTACGGCGTTGAACGACTTTGGGAGCAAGCGAATAACCCGAGAAGCCTGACCATTCTTGATGTTGGAGCGGGCTCAGGCGATGTGAACCTTGGGCTGCTGAAATGGGCGGATGGACGAGGAATTGACCTTTCTATTCAGCTAGTGGATATAACGGAAGAGGCTTGCGAGGAAGCTAGGTTGGTTTTTCAAAAGGAGCCCAGAGTCCAGATTAAGCAAGGAGATTTGTTTGATTTGGCGGATGGCAGTGCGGATATCGTAACGGGGACGCAGTTTTTGCATCATTTCTCAGAGGAGGAGCTGCCGCATGCAGCTGCAAGTATGCTCAAGGCAGCACGGCTTGGCGTGGTTGTCAATGACATCCACCGTCACTGGATCGCATGGGCTGCGGTATGGCTGACGACTCGGATCATTTCCACTAATCGATACATTTTGCATGACGGTCCATTATCGGTTGCCAAGGGTTTTCGCGCAAAAGATTGGAAGCTTCTTGGCCAAAAACTGAGCAACGGTTCTATCAGCTACAGCTGGAGACCTTTGTTCCGATATGCGGTCGTTATTAGCAAGTCACATAACAGTCCATTTGACGGAGCTGAGTAAAATGACGCGTATACTGGATGCAGCTGTGCTCGGAGCGGGCATAGCTGGGAGCAGCTTAGCCAAAGCGCTTGCCGATAAGGGCTGGGAGACGCTGCTGCTCGATCGTCAATCATTTCCGCGCCATAAGGTGTGTGGAGAGTTTCTATCTCCCGAAGCGCAAGGAACACTACAGGTGCTTGGTTTAAGCGAGTCTATTAAAGCGCTGGGACCAAGCCTGATAGAGCGGATACGTTTAATTTTCGAAAATGGCGCTGAGATCAATATTCCGCTTTCAAGTGCGGCATGGGGTCTCAGTCGATATTCGCTTGATGCCGCGCTCCATCAAGCGGCGCAGCAAGCGGGCGCAAAATTGCAAACGGGAACGACAGTGACGGCAGTGAAGCCTACTGATTTTGGCTATTCCATTGAAACAAAACAAAACGGTAAATTCAGCTCAGTTGAGGCTCGTACTGTCATCGCCGCTTGGGGAGCAAATAAGCATGCAGGATTACCGGGCTACAAGCAACATCAGACGGCGAAGCCCTCGTACATGGGCGTGAAATCCCATTTTCGCGGCATAGCTATGGAGCCGGTTGTTGAGCTATATTTCTTCCGCGGCGGTTACTTAGGTTTATGTCCGGTAGAAGACGGGCTTGTGAATGCTTCGGCTCTGCTCGCTCGCGATAGCTTTGCAGATGCAGGAAAGACGATACTGGGGATTATGAACGCCGCTGCAAGGCGAAATCCGAGGCTGCATGAGAAGCTCGCGCTTGGGGAGCCTGTTCAAGGAACGCAGGCAGCAGTAGCGCCTGTTCATTTGAACCATAAGCCGCTCGCGTGGGATCAGCTTCCGCTTCTTGGCGATGCAGGTGCGATGATTCCGCCGCTTTGTGGAGATGGAATGTCCATGGCACTTCGCTCCGCTGCTCTATGTGCTCCGCTAGCTGACAGCTACTTAAATGAAAGTCTTACTATGGCTGATTGGAATCGTGCGTATACGAGGGCAATTAAACGTGAATTTGAGGGGCCGCTGCGATGGGGAAGCTTCCTGCAATGGTTATTTCATATGCCGACCGTTTCTAGTTGGCTGCCAAACGCCGCGCGAATAGCCCCTCCACTTGCACAGGGGCTCGTCCGGGCGACGAGATTAAAGCCATTCCGGATGTAAAGGCGAAGCCAATGAGCAGCGTGCGGATGTGACTGACTTTGGAGGTGCATATTCATGGGGATGAACGGCCTAGCACTTCTATCCTTTCGCTTTCCGCGAGTGTGTATTTTCTTATGGTCAATTGCACTTATCTTAGTTGGCAGTCATGCGCTTAGGCTGGATTCCGTCGTACAAGACCATGGCTTGTATCCGCAAAAGGGAAGTTATGCAAAGGTGCAGCAGGTGCTCGCATCCGATTTTAATCTGTCAGAAGCACCGGTCATGCTGCTATTCGAGAAAACGGACAACTTATCGAAGTTGCGATTTCATGCTTTTATTGAACAGACGCTTCGGCAGGTGAGCGGGACTCAGGGTCTGACTAATATTATTTCTCCGCTTGAGCGGCAGGAACTGCAGAAAGGGAACTACGCGTACGCAATGCTTTCATTCGACGCTCCACCTTATCGGATGGAGGATACGCTAAAGCAGTTAAATCAACTTTTGCCCGCCTACAGCGGAATTTCGATAAAAGTGACAGGCAAATCAGTTATTCAAGGTGATGTAAATGAGGCTAGTCATGCGGATTTAGCAAAAGCAGAGCTGATCGGTATACCGCTTGCTTTTCTGATCTTGTGGCTTGTTTTCCGTAAAATCATTATTGCGCTGCTCCCCATCGTTATTGGTATAACGGGAGTGACGATTGCTATGGGAATTGTATATGGAATAGGCACCCAATTGCCGCTGTCCAATTTTGTTCTGAATGTGATTCCGATGGTGGGACTTGCCCTAAGCATCGACTTTGCACTTATGCTCGTTAGTCGATTTCGCGAGGAACTCGGAGGGCATAAGCAGCCTATCCAGGCGCTTGCTGCAACGATGAAGACAGCTGGCAGAGCTGTTTTTGTATCGGCAGCTTGTGTCTTCTTGGGTTTGCTGAGCTTTATCTGGATTCCGCTGCCCATGTTCTCGTCCATTGCGCTCGGAGCGATGACAGTAGTAGCCGTATCGCTGCTGCTCGCGTTTACGCTGCTGCCTGCACTGTTTGCGATTTGCTTGCCTTCCATGCAAACGAAAAAAACACGCCCGATTGGTACCAGTCGTTCATCCGTATGGGATGGGCTTGCTCATTTGGTAATGAAACGGCCCATGGTGATGGGGATGCTGGCAGGGGGCGTGCTTATCCTATGTTTGTTGCCCCTTAGTAGAATGGAGACTGCTGTTCCAGATGAGGCTTCATTGCCTCAAAACTATGAATCTCGTTTGGCCGCTGAGACCTCAGAGGCTGTTTTTGAGCTGCCCTCCACATCAAAGGTATGGGTTATTGCTCGCGGGGATAGCTTGTTTCTGGAGCAAGCGGATTGGATGAATGCCTTTGAGCTGACGAAGCGCTTGGAGCAAGACCCGAGCGTCTTGAGGGTGGACTCGGTATTCTCTAGGCTTAATTTGTCACCCGAGTATTTGACAACAATCATGCAGCGGCCACTGCAAAATAAGAAATTCCAGCCGGCGCTCCAGCCATTTCTGAAAAATAATCAAATGCTGCTGCAAGTGACGATTGCGGGCGAACCATCCTCTCGCGAGACGATGAATTGGCTGAGGGAGTGGGAGCGAAGAGGGGAATCATCAAAAATATTCTTCTCGCTTGGTGGAGAGGCCAAGTATGAGCAGGAAGTATTCGATCATGTTTTTGGAAGCTTAGCTTATGTGCTGCTCTTTCTATTCGTTACGAATTTCATCGTGCTTCTTGTTGCCTTTCGTTCCGTCCTCATTGCTCTCAAAACTATCCTCCTCAATCTTCTGAGTATAGGAGCATCCTTTGGTATTCTGACATGGATCTTCATGGATGGCCGATTGGGGATTGAGCCGAGCAGCATTGCCATTATGATTCCGGTATTTATTTTTGGATTAGTATTTGGAATTAGTATGGATTACGGCGTTTTTCTCATCTCGCGCATAAGCGAGAAATTTCATCATACGCGCAGCAATAAGCAGGCTGTACGAATGGGGCTTTCCTCCGTCAGTCATGTGATAACCGCGGCTGCAGCTATCATGATCGTCGTCACCGCACCCTTTGCATTTGGCGAAGTAGTAGGCGTAAAGCAGCTCGGCATCGGCATTGCGACGGCCATATTTATTGATGCAACAATTGTTAGAATGGTGCTGGCACCTTCCTTAATGCTCATGCTTGGAAAATGGAACTGGTGGGCTCCGAGCTGGTTGAAGCAATAGAAATCGTATGCGTATTGCGGCTGCTTCGGCAGTCGTTTTTCATTTGCCTATTTGAGGACAAGCATAATTGCGCCTTATTTTTATTTCTTATAGCGGGAATTGATTTGTGCTATAGTTTGAATAATCATAAAGCAGAGGAGACATTTCATGTATATACCTCAATCGTTTGAAGTGACGGATAAAGAGACATTATACGCTCTGATGGAGCAGAATAGCTTTGCTATATTATTTTCACAACATGAAGGTAAGCCCTGTGCAACGCATCTCCCCTTACTGTTAGATGAAAGCGAAGGTTATTTGTATGGTCATATGGCAAAAGCAAATCCGCATTGGGCAAGCTTAAAAGGGGAAGTACTCGTTGTTTTCACTGGAGTTCATTCGTACATTTCATCCTCTTGGTACGAAACGCCAAATTCCGTGCCGACGTGGAACTATACCGCTGTTCATGTGTACGGTCATGTTGAGCTCATTGAAGATCATGCGGAGCTGCTCAAAATCGTAGACCAATCGGTTAGCCATTATGAATCAAGCATGCCAAATCCGTGGAGCATGAGCCAAGCTGATCCAACGTACATTAACAATTTGTCCAAAGGCATTGTTGGATTTAAAATTCATATTTCAAAAATAGAAGGCAAATGGAAGCTGAGCCAAAATCATTCCAAAGAAAGACAAGAACGAGTCATCGATGCGCTGGAATTACAGAAGGATGTTCAATCGAGGCAGATTGCAAAGCTGATGAAGGATAATGTGAAGAGATCATCTTTGTAGCGCATGAAATAAATAAAAAAGGCAATGAAAAAACCAGACGAACACGCTTGTAGTGTTTGTCTGGTTATTTGATGTACATATGACGCGTAGGTTGTTTAATCCGCTGTGGCAACAGCCTGCAGCTTGGCGCTTGCAAGCTCGCGGACTGCTTTCCATTCTGCCAAATGTTTTTCTAATTGGTCGATCAGCGCGCTGACTCCTTGAATGAAGTCAACTTGACCGCTCGCTCGAATCGCTTCAATGGATTGAAGGATATCCGAAGACAAAGTCATGTGAGAAGGAAGGGCTGCAGTCAGCTCATGAAGAGCAAGCTCAATGGACGCAGAAGAAGCTGGTAGTTGGCTAGTCTTTGGAGCTGGTTCAGAATCAGCTTGTTCTTGTATGATTTGCTTCTCTACTTTCGAAGCAGCTGCTTTGGGCTCGGCAACAGGTGCAGGCTTGGCGCGCTCCGCTTTGTTTTGCTCATGAGTTGACCAGGTTTCGATGAGTCCAGCGCCTGATTTAAATAGCAGCTTGTCCTTCGTGCTGTCAGAGATCGTTTTATCTTTAAACAGCTTGGCGATTTTTTTCACGTCGCTTACTGGCAGTTCATCTCTTGCTGCAATCAGCGCTAGTGGATCGCGGTGCTCGATCGGCAGATCCTTTAGGGGGAGCAGTTGATCTTCGGTTAGCTTATCCTTCCTAATCTCAGTGCCGCCAACGATCAGCTTCTTTACGGCATTGCCAAACTTCAGCAGCTCACATTTGTTTTTGATATACGATTCAGGCTTGCCCAGCTTGCCGGACAAAAATTTGGTGGAGCTCTTAAACTTCGAATCGTTCAACAGCTTATTAAACGCCTCGGCCTCTTCAATCGGAGAGAAGCCTTCGCGCGTCAAATTTTCCGCTATTTGCTCCAAATATATTTCCATCTCGTCTGTTACGGTTGAGACGATACAAGGAATCGTTGGCCGTCCGAGCATTTTGCTCGCCTTATAGCGGCGGTTCCCATAAATGATTTTATAACGTCCGTTGCTTGTTGTTCTTACTTTAATCGGTGAGAGCAGGCCTATTTCTTCGATGCTTCTCATTAATTCTTGCAGCGCTTCTTCGTCAAACTGGTACCTCGGCTGATCGGTATCCTCATCAATTAAATCAGTAACAATTTCAATGATATCCATAGGTCTCTCCTTAATTTTTTGTTTACTAGAATGCATGGCGTCATTTGTTCTTCGTTCGTCTGTTATGTAAAAGTATTGAGCATCCGATTATGATAGTGGCTTCCTCTATTATATCGGATCTTTTGTTAGGAATGGTTGCAAGATAACATTTTCAATGAAATGATGCAGCTTCTTCCGAGAGAAGACTCATCAATTTGGACAAACAGGTGTTCTGATTAATTATAGCAGATGGCACGAAATAGTGACACTAGCTGGAAAGAGGGTACCGATATGGAGGGGGAGAATGGACAAAAAAAGCCAAACCCCGTGAACGAGGCTTGGCTTAGGCTCACAAATTATTTAACTGTTTTATTATAGTTTGCAATTTTTTCAGTGATCGCTTTGGCGGCATCATCAAGTGCTTTTTGCGGTTCTTTTACGCCAGTTAATGCTTCTTCAATCGCTGTCTCAACAAGCTGACGCGCTTCAGGGAATACGCCCATCACTGCGCCTTGCGAAGCAGGGGAAGGGATAGAAGCGTGCAGTTGATCAACTGCTGTTTGGAACTGTGGATATTTTGCTAAATTATCGGCAACGATTTTTTCGTCATAAGCTTTTTTTGTAATTGGGAAGTAACCAGTGTTGATGTGCCAATAAGCTTGTGTTTCCGGCTTAGCTAAAAATTTGATGAAATCCCATGCTGCTTTTTGTTCAGCTTCAGGCTTGTTATTCAGAATCCACAAGCTTGCTCCGCCAACGACAACACCGCCATCCTTCGCATCGGCAGGTTTAGGCAGGAAGCCAGTACCTACTTCAAATTTGCCAGCCACTGAATCTACAATACCGCGAAGCGAAGCGGTAGAATCTAAGGTCATAGCGATTTGGCCAGCTGCGAATGCTTTTTTCGTATCGTCTGTTTTACGTCCTAGGTTAAGTGCTGATTTGCTGTCAATAAGATCCTTCCACCATGACAATGTTTTAACACCAGTCTCATTATTCAATTGCGATTCTGTAGCGGAAGCTGTACGTCCGTTGCCATTATTCAAATATTCTACGCCTTGGTTTGCAAAAAATTGCTCCATGAACCAGCCATAAATTGYGAATGAAGCACCTGTTTGACCATTTTGCGTAAGCTTAGCAGCAGCTTCCTTCACCGCTTCAAAAGTTACTGGCGCTTTTTCTGGATCAAGTCCAGCAGCTTTGAATAAATCTTTGTTATAATACAAAATTGGGTTTGATGTGTTAAAAGGCATGGAGTGAAGCTTTCCGTCAAATGTATAGTAATTTGTAATATTTTCTTCTAGCTGAGAAAGGTCATAATTTTCCGCATCTACAAAAGTTTGAACAGGTGTAGTTGCTTTGGAGTCGATCATGAATCTTGAACCGATTTCGTATACTTGAATGAGTGATGGTCCGGATTTGGAATCCATCGATGCTTTCATTTTATTTAAACTCTCGTCATAGGTTCCTTGAAACACTTCTTCAACGACTACATCTTTTTGAGAAGCGTTGTAGTCTGTAACGAGCTGGGTTACTGCTTTGCCAAGTTCTCCGCCCATGGAGTGCCACCAAACAACTTTAACAGGTTCTTTTGCCGTTTCGGTAGGAGCTGCTGAAGCTTCAGTTGAGTTCGTAGCAGAAGGCGCCTCTGCATTGCCTTTGTTCCCAGAGTTGTTGCCTCCGCAGGCTGTGACTACAAACAACATTACCGCCATCATAATCGTCAAACCAGACCTAAACCTTGCTTTCATTCTTTTTCTCTCCCTCTCTACTACTTTTTTTGTTTATAGTACATTTATGGAAACGTCTATAAAGACGGAGCCACCTCATTCATTATCCTTTTACAGCACCAGCAGTAATCCCTCGTACGAGCTGCTTTAATCCAATAATGAGCAGTAATAAGGAAGGCAGCAGCACAATAGCTACGCCGGCTAAAACGATGTTCCAGCTTGTCATTTCTTCGAACTGCAGCATGCTAATGCCGATCTGTACGGTTCGCATCTTATCGCTGTTCGTTATGAGCAGGGGCCAAAGGTACATATTCCACGAGTTCAAAAACACATACACAGATAATGAAGCTATGGCTGGACGTGAAAGTGGCAGTACGATAACTAAGAAGTGGCGGATATGCCCGCTGCCATCTATTTTTGCTGCTTCAAAAAGCTCGCGAGGCAGCTGTAAGAAATATTGCCGCAGAAGAAACACGCCAAACGCAGACGCGAGAAAAGGAATCGTCAATCCTTGATAGGAATCCAGCCATCCCCATGATTTTACCGTCAAATAATTGGGGATAATGGTGACTTCCCACGGAATCATCATGGTGGAGAGGAATAAGGAAAACCAATATTTTTTGCCTGGAAAACGGATATATACAAAGGCGTAAGCAGCCATGCTTGCGATAAAAACTTGACCAACCATAATAATGGTCGCGATAAGAAAGCTGTTCGCTATGAACGCACCAACGGGAATAAGCTCAAATACGGCAGAGATGCTGCCCAAATACACGCTATCGGGAAACAAGTCAGGCGGAAATTGAAGAGACTGCTCAGGTGTCATCAATGCCTGTAGAAATGTGTAAATCAAAGGAAACAACATAGCGATGGAAAGCAGTGAGAGCAGCAAGTACACACTAGAGCGGCGTAAAAACGGCTTTAATCCGATCATTGGTAATACACCTTCTTTTCTACAAACACAAACTGGATAATCGTCAAAATAAGAATGATAGCGAATAGGACTAACGACAAGGCGCTTCCAGTCCCGAACTGGTAGTTAATGAACGCTTCTTTATAGATGGAATATACGAATACCTCTGTTGATCCGGCAGGTCCGCCTTTGGTTAGAAGATGGATTTGTCCAAAGGATTGAAAGGAGCCGATGATCGAGATAACAGCTAGAAAAAATAGAGTAGGCGACAGCAGTGGGAGTACGATTTGCAAAAATGCACGGAATGGGCCTGCGCCGTCAATCTTTGCGCTTTCGATCATGTCATCCGGAATACTCTGGAGACCGCTCAGCACGATAATGTAGTTGAAGCCCGATTGCATCCAGATGGTCATCATGGATATTGATAATAAAGCTGTGGATGGATTGGTAAGCCATTGGATGGGGGCAATGCCAAGCGTTGATAGGATATAATTCAGCATTCCGAGGCTGGGGTGAAAGAGGATCATCCAAATGACGGCTGCAGTACTTACGGACAGCGCGAGCGGCATTGCGAACATGAATTGAAAAATACGCATGGCTGGCAGCTTGATATGGGTGAGTGCGGCTGTAACGATTCCAAGTACAATGCCGACAGGAACGGTGTATAGTGTGAATAGGCCTGTAACCGTCAGGCTATTCCAGAACATTTCCGATGAAAACAGCTGTGTATAGTTATCGAACCCGACATACTCAGCGACTCTTCCTCTGGGATCTGTTAATTGGAAGCTTAAATAGACTGATTTCAGCAATGGATAAAATAAAAATACTGTAAATAGCAAAAGTGAAGGAGCCAAAAACAAATAACCAAGTGCGTTCTCCCTCAATCGATTCGTTTTAGCCAGTAGTCGACTAGCAGCGTGAGAGCTATGTGTACGCTTAGCGGCTAGAGTAAGCTTGCCTTCTTGCATGTTCATTCCCTACCATCCTTTCACATCCATGTTCTCCATTTAGTGTAGATTTCGAATGTTCGAGGAATGTTTTGAAATTAATAATAAATTGTAGATCGCTAGCATTAAAGGATAGGCATGCACTGTTAGTGAATTGTAAAATACCGGAACATTTAAATCGTGGTGCTCGTTATTAGTTGAAAGGGGGGGGGGATGATGAAACGATGGACGAGTGCAGGCCTCATCTTATTTTTGACAGTAGGGATGCTCCTGGCTGGCTGCAGCAGTAAGCCGTATGGTCATTACCGTGATGACCAAATGATTGGTTTTATTAACGGTTTGAACGAGCAAGAGAAAAAAATTGAATTCGATATTTCTGAGTGGACGAAGCGCGATGAGCCGGGTCCAGCTATAGAAGATTGGGGCGTAGAATATGAAGCCCTCGTGCTTCCAAGCACCAAAATAAACAATGAAGCAGGCGATAAGCTGAAATGGGAGGACTTGAAGCAAGGACAGATGGTTCAGATCAATCCCTCGCGTACGGAGAAGATTACGGATACGCCGGATGAGCTCATTGTTTTATCGATGTCCAATGAGCAGCTTTTTAAGAGAGCAGGCTTGTTGGCAAGCAAAAAAGGCAGCTACCGAACGACAGTTATATACGAGGATGGTAAGGGAGAGCCTTTTGATATTAATGACATCGAGAAAGAAGCAAGCATCATGCTTAATGGTGGCTACAGCATGATGGCGTACAATCCAAACGACGTGCTAGATATAAAGAAGATGTTTAATATCGAGCAATTTCCAGTCATTTTAGTATTCAATACTGAGAAGCTAGCGCTAAAAACAGATCGTCTGGAGGATGCAGTAACTTTTTTGAAAACTAAATAGAGTTGCGCATCAGCCAAAGATTTTATTTAATGAGATAAAAGATAAAGCATATTAAGGTGGGGCTCAAAATGGAAGAAATACAAGGGGATTTATTAACATCGGAAACGTTGAAATCGGATTTGATTAAGCTCGGCGTACAACCTGGAATGACGGTTATGATGCATACCTCGATGAAGGCGCTTGGCGGTTTTGTATCCGGCGGGCCGACTGCGGTAATTTTGGCGATAGAGTCATGTCTGACAAGCGAAGGTACACTTGTTATGCCAACGCATACGCCTGATTTGTCTGATCCTGAAATTTGGCGATACCCGCCAGTGAAGGAATCATGGTGGCAGCCGATCAGAGATACAATGCCTGCTTTTGAAGCAGACCTGACTCCTTGCTTAGACATGGGAGTTATAAATGAATGTTTTAGAAAACAAAATGGCGTCGTTCGAAGCAATCATCCACAGGTTTCTTTTGCAGCGTGGGGCTCCCAGAAGGATAGGATAACTGCAAATCATAGCTTGGAATACAGTCTGAGTGAACAGTCTCCGTTAGCGAGGCTTTATGACTTGGAGGGCTGGGTGCTTCTGCTGGGCGTTGGTCATAATAAAAACACTACTCTTCATCTAGCGGAGTATCGGGCTGAGTATGCAAATAAAGCAGAAACGATTAATAAAGCACCGATGCTTGTAGACGGAGAGAAAAAATGGGTTGCGCTGCGCGACGTTGATTTTGATACGGATGATTTTAATCATTTAGGCGAGTGTTTTGAGAAAGAAACAGATCATGTTAGCAGAGGAAAGGTCGGTAATGCGGACGCGCTGCTCATGCCAGTTAAAGCTTTAGTTGATTACGGAGTAAAATGGATGGAAGCTAATAGAGGCCGCTAGTTTCCCTTTTGTAATATTTTTCCCCAATGTCGAAATACGGTGGTATGATGAGAAATATAACCATATTCATCAGGCAAAGCTTTCAAGAGCAATAACTTGCTAGTGAGCGAACAGAGGGGAAGCGAACGAATGATAACGCTATTGAAAAAGCATCTGATTGTCCGTGTTTTATGCGCTATGACCGTAGTTATGATATTGATCGCGGGAGGCTACATAGGAACACAAGTAGTGCAAACCAATTCTGCAGTTGAAGAGGCGATTAACAGCTACAATATTCGAATTGCAGAGAGCTATGCGGCCACGCTTGAGTCGGGGGAATTTACGGAATTTCTCAAGCAGCCTGAGGAAACAGAGCTATACTGGTCAATTCGCCAAGAGCTCAGCTATTTCCGTTCGCAAATTGGCGCAAGATACGTCTATTTTGTTCGTTTTGATGAAAATCGTGAACCGAGAATTATGATTGACGGTTTGCCTAAAGATGATAGCTCAGCTTCCCCTATTAATGAAGTAACAGATATGCCGGCTTCGGCGGTTGAACATATTTTTGCTGGAAGAAACGCAAGCTCTCCACTAATTGAAAACCCGGTATATGGTTCTTACTTGTCTGCCTATGTACCTTTGAAAGATGACAGTGGCGCAGTGGTTGGAGCAATTGGCATTGATACGGATGCCGCTGTATTCCAACAGCTGGCTAAGAGTGTCATAAAGGAAAGCATCCCACTCTATATCATGATGCTAGTCATCACGCTTGTTTTAATCGGGGCGATCATCTGGTTTGTCCGTCGTTCGCTTCAGCCTCTGGAGACGGTAACTGCCAGTGCTGAGAAGATGGCTTTAGGTGATCTGGTGGAGGCGAATGCGATTTTGCGAGCAAAGCCAGTCAAATCTGTTGATGAAATAGGTACGGTATACAAGGCGATGCTTACGATGTCCGAGCATTTGAATGAGCGAGTTCGAGGAGTAGTTGTCAATGTAGAAAAGACGTCTGAGCAGCTCGTTTCATCAACACAATCCTTTGCAAGCAGTGCTGATCATATGCTGCAAATGGGCGAGGCGATGAATGGTTCAGTTCAGCATATTTTCGAGGGTGCACATGCCCAGAAAAAAAGTGCAGACGACAGCGCACTTGCGATGGAGGAAATTGCGCAGGGAATCGTTAAGATTGCGGAATCTTCATCCACCGTTTCGAGTGCAGCGGTACAGTCACTAGAAATCGCACAATCGGGCGAGCAAGCGATGATACAACTGAACACACAAATTAAAAATATTTCGGCTTCTGCCGGTCAGACACTGCATATTGCAAGGCAATTGCAGAGCTATACAGGTGAAATCGGTCATGTCATTGGCTCCGTTCGCGATTTTGCTTCCCAGACCAAGCTCCTAGCACTAAATGCATCGATTGAAGCAGCGAGGGCTGGTGAGCATGGAACAGGCTTTATGGTTGTAGCGAAAGAGGTAAGCAAACTAGCGGAAGCTTCTGCTTCCTCCGTACAGCAAATTTCATTGCTGCTTGGCAATATTGAAATAGAATCAGGGAAAATTAGCGAAGAGATGGAGAAAGCCTCAAGAGATATTGAAGACGGAGTTTCTTTATCGGGTGAAGCAGCCGAATCTTTCTTGCATGCTGTTGAATCGTTCCGACTTGTGAGCGAGCAAATTATGGAGGTATCGGTGACGACGGAGCAGTTAACAGCTGGTTCTGAGGAGGTAGCCGCTACAGTGAGCAGTATTGCGCATATCGCAAGAGATGTATCGGATCAAACGGAGCAAATTCAAATGCTGACTGCACAGCAGCTGGACATGATGAAGCAAGTACATGATGTGTCTGTGGTGTTAAGCTCTAATACGAAGGATATGAGACAAGCCATTGCTCAGGTAAATGTTTGATTTAAGCAAGTAAAAGGCTGCCAATGCTGGCAGCCTATTTTTTATTTGCATATTAACTTATTACTTAAGCTTCTATGGGCTTAATCGCTTCATATACATAATTTTGTTTGCCGTTTGATGGTGCTTGGCCATAGTTGTAATCAGCTGACACAATTACATCGGAAAAACCAATGTTTTCTAAAATAAGCTTAAACTCTTCGACACCGTACCAACGTAAGGCAAATCGCTGCAGCTCAGTTTGGATAAGAGCGCCGTTGTGCCATTTTTCATATTTAATATATGAAATCTTATATTGATTGTATAAGTCGGCTTCAACAAGCTTGTCTTCCATGGTGATGATGTCTCCATCCGGCAGGTTGAATGTCGACGTACCGCTGTATTGCCCACAACTGAAATTGTTGTCAGGCAGAAACAGGTCAAGTATGATACGTCCCCCTGGCTCAAGATGATTATACAAATTTTTTAGAGCCAGAAGTGATTCGTCTCGGTTCTCTATTAATAGGAATGAACCGCCTGGGATAATGATTGCTTCATAGCGATGAGGCAAATCAAGCTGTTGCAAATTTGACTCATACAGCTCAGTAACGAGCCCGCGTTCCTCACAGCGTTGACGGCAGGATGCGAGCATTTCCGCTGAATAATCAACGCCATCGACTTGCAGCCCTGCTTCTAGAAGCGGAACGAGAACACGACCAGAACCGGCCATTGCTTCGAGAATACGACCCTTGCAATCTTTCAGTCGATCTTGGTAATATTCTAAATCGCCACCGATAGATTGACCTGTTTTCTTGGATAAATCATAGACCACTGTACAAAGTTCTCCATAATAACTAAACGACATACGTAATTCCCTCCGATAATTAGATGTTTACGGAAGGGATTGTAATGATTATCCCTTACGCACCTTAATAATGAACGTACCGGAATGTAGTTTTTGCATGATAACCACTCGCTTTCTTGTAAAGTTATTATAAGTATAGGCAATGGGTAAATATAGGTCAATATTTCCAGAAAAAAGATATTTCTAAATTCTCATTTACAACGGGTTCATTTATACTATTAATGAATGTTGGTCTATGAGAGGGTGATTATGGAATGCATGTAAACTGTATGTTGTGCAGAAAACCATTTGATATTAATCACAGTGATCCTCAATATCGAAGGCTCATTGAAAAACAAACGAAGTATTATATTTGTCAGTCATGTCATTCCAAAACAACAAAAGAAGCCAGTGCTATGAGCGAGATTAAGCCAGAAGGCCTTGATCCCAAAGGGTATGACAAATTAATAACTTAATTGTCTATGCTTTATGATGAACAACTACAAAACCGACCCACAAAACCCACCCACAAAACCAAAACACAAAACCCAACCATAGAACCTACACACGACACTCGGTAACGGACAGGAGAGACCTTATTTGCCGTAAATCGTACTTTTTCTCGATCTAACGGACATAGGATCTCTTATTTCATGATATCCGAATGAATTTGGGGTCATTTTGGGCAAATAGAGGATCCTATGTCCGTTAGAAAGCAAATTAGCCTTTATTTTGAGAAATAAAGGCTTATATGTCCGTTAGGACGGAACCTAAGCACAGTCGAGGTAATCAACGAGCCACATCGTATTTATTTATTGAGATGAAGCTTTTTATCCAAATATTTAAGAGCTTTCTCCGTACAAACATCGCTCAGCTCTGCTTTGACGATAGCTCTGGTCTCTGCTAGATTATCGTGAGCAACAGCCTCTTTACCAAGTGTGGTTTGAAGCCAGTGATCTGAGCTTTCAAAGCACATGCTGCTCCAACCGCCATCGAAGTCAGCTTCCTGTGCCCCGGTAATCACAATGTCAGCAAAGTTTTGAAGATCAACAAGCGCCCGATCGTAGTCTTTCTTCTGCTCTTTAGCAGTCAGCCGGCTTTCCTTACGTAAATTGCGTGAGTCGATATTGCCTGCTTCCTTAATAATATGATAAATATTTCTGGCTTCTTGGGACATAAGCCCGCTGCTATAACGTTCCTCAACGCTTTTTCCTTGGGATAACAAGAACGGGATATGAGGAAACAAGTCAACGTGAATAAAGGTTAGTTTGCTGCCAAAAAACTTGCCATATGCCGCATGCTCATCCTTTACGATTTTAACCCGCCATATCCACGGATCAAACTCAGTTTCTGTATGCCAGCTGTCACTAGGAACCACGGCAGTGAGGGACGGATGCTCAGGGATAAGGTCAGAGAATGGAAATATCTTATATTGACTGACTAGCTTTACGAACTCTGGATAAGTAGTAATGCTCATATATACACTCCTTATAACGTTTACTCCTTTATTCTAGTTTTCTCCTGTCTAATCCTTCCATACATCGACTTATTAAATTTGATTTAAAAAAGTAACTTTTTTACAGTATCTGGCGTCACTATAGAAGAGGTTAAAATGGAACAGCTTTTTGCTCATGAAAGGACTGGCGAAAAAGTGAAAGGAACATTCGTTTCAGCTGTCATTACGGTGCTGCTTCTTGCTGGTTGTGCAGCCGAAAGTGTTGGCCCAAAAGCAACAAATGTACAGGAGCAGCAACGGGTTCAAGCTAAACTAACAGGGTTATTGGATAAGAAGACTAGTCCTTCATTTAACATCACAGATGCGAAAGAAATATCTATTTCCAGAGCAGCGGGTGCCAAGTCTGTTGAGTCAGTGTACACGGATCAAAGGAGGCTGGAGGCTTTTGTCAGCGCTATAAATACGGCAGTACAAATGCAAGGGATTTTAAATATGTCGAAACCGATCTTTACGATTACGGTGAAACAGCCAATCGTGAAAAACACCTTCAACCTTTGGATAAACGAGAGTTCTAAACAGGGCGTTATTATGGATGTGAAAGATACACATAAAGGCTTTACATTAACAAAGGAAGCGACGAATGAATTACTCCAAATCATTCAAGAGGACTCACAGCTCACTGAGCAGAGTGAGTTCGTTATGCCGCTTGCCTATGAGAAGGTTCAAAACGATCAGAAGGTTGCGAAGGTAGATCACTTTCAAATGGAGCAGCTTATTAAAGAACAGAACATTAGTGGCGGAAAAATTAGTATTTATTCGAAGTCGGGCGACGTTGAGCAAGTGTATGGTGCTTTCGAATCTGAAGCTGGTCTTTATGAGCTTGGGGCAGTCGGAGGCATGCACTCACAAAACAATGATGAGCTTCTATCGGTCAAAGAGCTAGAGCTTTATGGTAAGTCGCTTATTCGAATCGACGGTGTCTTTGGGGCAAATGCACCGATACACAACTATTTTGAAATGAAAGATGGTAAACCTATTCCATTCCTGCTCGTAGACACGGGTCATGCGAAAGAAGTGGATGTAGACGGAGATGCCATCGAAGAAGTGGTCTCGAAACACGGTCTACCACTGCTCACTTTTGTTTACAAATGGGAGGATGGCGCTTTTAAAGTTGGCGAAGTGGAATCGCAACAATAATAAAATTCGCAGGAGGTTTTAATGATGAAAAAATGGATAAAAGCAACGACAGCTGCACTAACAATAGCGGGTGTACTTAGTGCGGGTTCTGCAACGATGGCGGCATCTGCACCCAAGGCAACCATTAAAATGTTCATCGATGGCAGGCTCCAAGATGATGTGCTCAACGTGAACGGCAGAACAATGGTGCAGCTCACAGCCTTTAATGATCCTGAAAAACTCAAATATTCCTACGAAACGGCTACCAAGACGATTGTGATTCAAAATCCAGCTCGGAAATTGACTGTTCGATTAAAGGACGGACTAAAATCAGCTGATGTAAATGGGAAAAAAGTTCCCTTAGATGCCCCAGTTACCGTAAAGAAAGGACGTACTTACGTTCCAGTTCGTTTTGTTACGGAAACACTTGGCGGAACAGTAGGAAGCGACAGCACAGGGAAACAGATTATTGTAAGAACACCGTCGGGTGAAGAGCGGTTTAAAACGCTGAGAAATGGCGATCTTACAGAAGCGCGAAAGCTAGCGATTCATACTCCTGGAGTTGACAATGGGATGGATATTGCACCATATGGTGAAGGCTTCACTTTCGTGTATACTTTCCCTCAAGGGGAGGCACTCCGTTATACCTTGGAATATAGAGGTTTAATCACGTATTATGAAATCAACGATAGCGGTATTAGTGAAGTAAAATGGCAAAAGGATCTATTGGGGAAAAACGGAGAAGCGGGCAAGGAACCAAAGCCGTTTGGCGATTCCGTCTATTTCTTAGATAACTTTATGGCGGATTGGCTGAATTATGGGACAATTGACAGCAACGGAAAGAAGACGGAACTAGGCTCTATCGATCGTTATACGAATAAAGAATTTGCTAATGTCGTCATTTTACCAATTGAGGGAGAAGTACGAACAGATATTAAATAATTAAAGGATTCTATAAGGAATTAGAGAGGAATTAACATTGATTAGAAAAATAGACATCACAGATGCTGCCATAGCAGAGGAAGTATTGCGTATACAGCTTCCATCCTATAGGGTGGAAGCAGAGCTCATTGATTTTTATGAGATACCGCCATTAAAAGACACCGTAGATACGCTGCGTAATTGCGGGGAGACCTTCTATGGTTATTATATTAATAATGAACTGTGCGGAGCCATCGCCATCATGATTGATAATAACATCATAGACATTCATCGGCTCATTATCCACCCTGACCATTTTAGAAAAGGAATCGCGAAGCAGCTGCTTCAACACATCGAAAGCGTTGGAGTCAGCGGAAATGTGATCGTCGTATCAACGGGATCTAAAAACGCTCCTGCGGTTAACCTTTACAAGCAAAGCGGATATGTTGAAACGGGAGTTATTAAAGTGGAAGAACGGCTATCGCTCACCTCCTTCCAAAAAACATTAAATTAACTCTGCTCTCGCACGTACTGAAGGAGTTTGATGATTTGTATCAGTTAGCCAAGGAGCTTAGCGGCTCTCAAGAGATTACCGTCTATGAAGCCAATCAATTATTTGGGGAGATCGGAAAATATCGCTTCTTGCAGTTCTCTGATCATGCGATTCAAGGGGCGATAGATTTGAAGGATCCGAAGCGAGTCGTCATGGAGTATCCGCGTGCGATCATGCATCTGATGGAAAATAACGATCAATCGTTCGAAAATGTTTTTATGATTGGTCATGGAATTGGAACCATCGCCGGACACTATTCCGATAAACGATTTGTGATAGCGGAAATCAGTGAGAAGGTAGTTGAGCTGAGCAGAACTTATTTTAGCTATAGCGAGGACAATGTTGTAATTGGAGATGGGCGGCAGATCCTTGAAAATCAGGCGTCCGGCGGCTTTGATTATATTATTTTGGACGCCTTCACGAAAGAGGGGACACCGTATCATTTAACGACATTGGAATTTTTTGAGTTAACGAAAGAGAAGCTGAACGCAATCGGTTCGATGATTATGAATCTCTTCGGAAAAGTCAGAAACGATAAATTAATTAATTCAATTTATTCAACGCTGAAAGAGGTCTATCCGTATACGAAAGCCTTCTCTCTGCCTGCAGAAGATTTAGCCGATACTCGTAATATGATCATCGTCGGTAGTAACAAAACGCTCAGCTTTCAATCACGGGAAATGGCTGGTTTCCTCGAAATAGAATTAGAAGAAGGGCATCGCATCGCGGACAAACGAAAAGGATGAACCGACTATACGGATCATTTGTTGTCACGTATGATTTTTCGATATTCGCGCGGCGTCATGCCGACAATTCGTTTGAAATGGGTGAGGAATGCATCGATATTTTTGCAGCCGACCTCTTCCGCAATGCTGCTAATTTTTAGCTGGGAGTTCCTAAGGAGCTCGCAGCTTTTTTTTATGCGCAGATGCTGCAAGTAATGCAGGAAGGTTTGTCCGGTATGCTGCTTGAACACTCGGCTGAAATGCCGCTCGCTCCACTCGCAGCGATTTGCAAGCTGGCTGATGGTTACATTCTCATGAGCGTGCTGCTCAATGTAGTTCAGCACATGATGGAAGCGGGCGGAAGAATTCTCTTCTAATAATAGCTCCTTAGCGTCCTTCATTAATCGATAGACGGATAGAAACAGCTGCACTAGCAGCGTTAGCAAATAAGCCGATGACCCACTCCGCGGGAGCTCATATTCACGCAGCAGGCTGCGAAATAAATCTTCAATAACACTATCCGAGTCGAACAAGGAGTGGAAAGTGGATGCATCATTAAAACAGGTTTCCAGAAAATCAACGATCTCCTGATCGCCAATCCAGTCTTTCTGAGATTGAAGGAGCGAGGGCATGAAGACGCAATTATATACAATTAATGGTGAGCTGTTGCGTGAAGGTGTTGAAGGACGAAAGACATGCGGAATGCCAGGCGGCAGAATAAATAACATCCCTTTATAAACGGGGACGACGTCATCCCCTATATGATGAAAGCCCTTGCCTTCAGCTACATAAGCAAGCTCAATGAAAACATGATTGTGCAGCGGCAGATCAAAGTCTTCCTCGGCGCGGTTTACGAAGATGAATTTACTCTTTTGAAAATATTGCTCGCTCTCGTAAAGCAGCGTATGCTTGCTTGTCATCAGCTTTCATTCCTTTCATCCGATGTCGTTTTTCAGGGAATAAATGTCCGAAACAGGGGTAATTGAGTAGCATGATTTTACTATAATTAGAGGTAGAATGCACGTGCAAACCTACGATTACTCGCTTAGAAGGGGCGGAATAACATGATGGATTGGGATTGGAAAGCGAATTGGATTTGGGGCGGAGAAGCTGAAAGCCCTCGCAATGAATGGCGCTGCTTCAAAAAGAGCTTTGATGTTGCACCATCATCGGATGATTTTGACCAAAATACTCAAACAACACTGCGAATTAGTGCGGATTCTCGCTATGTTCTTTATATTAATGGCAAGCAGGTAGGACGCGGCCCTGTACGTTCATGGACCGTTGAGCAATTTTATGATGTGTACGATATTGGCCATCTGCTGGTGCCTGGGCAGTCAAATACGATTGCGGTGCTCGTACATCATTTTGGCGTAACGACCTTTTACTATTTAAGAGGCCGCGGCGGGCTGCTTGTGCAGTTGGATAGGAGCAGTGAAGAGGGAACGCAAACGCTGCTTGAATCAGATGATACTTGGAGCACAGCTATTCATGAAGGCTATCATACACGTACGCCTCGAATGTCTTGTCAGCAAGGCTATTCTGAGTATGTTGATGCTGGTTCATGGGACAGCGATTGGACTACAGCCACGGGTAGTGGTGATGCTTGGGAGAAAGCAGCGTTACTAGGCGTTGTTGGCACTGGACCGTGGAAGACGCTAATAGAGCGGGACATTCCGCTGTTAGCAGAGTACCCTGTTTATCCTTCCCGCATTTTATCTCTGAGCAGCGTTAAGTCCTTTAGCTTCTCTACGTCAATTGATATTCGCAATCAAATGGTTGAAGGCAGTGAGGACCATGCAAATGTTGTCGGCTTCACGGGTTATGCGGCTACCATTCTCTCTGTCCAAGAAGACGCGGATATTATACTCGGGTTCCCATTTGCGAGTGAGTGCGTAAGAGCAGTCTCAATTAATGGGGTGAAGCTGGATTCGGATCAGTTCACAGGAGTGCTCCCTGAACGTTATGCAGAAGTGACAATTCAAAAAGGCGAACATTTACTCTTAATTGATGTGAGTGGAAGCATGCATACAGGTCAGCTGCACCTGGGCATCTACAGTGAAGTTCCGATTGAGGTTCGATCACCGCTAGCTTCTGAGCAACAGTCAGTAGGTGCATCAGCTTTTATTAGCATTGGTCCTTTTGACAGTACCGTATATTTGGATCATCAGGAATCGAGACAGATTGATTTTGAGGATGCGTATTATAAGCAAGTAATAGATAAGGTATCTTCCATTCAAGATTTGGATGCCTATTCTCCATATATTCGTTCTATTAATGAGAGTCTAGTAAGTGAAGTAGATGTATTCGGTCTCTCTGTCTGGAAGAAGGAAAGCACTCCACATGTTATTCCGGTGGCTTTGCAAAATCTTGTTATTCCGAACGCATCGCCGGGAGTTATTCCGATGTATCCAGGTCTAGATACAGAAATTATTATTGATTTCGGCAAGGAGCTTACGGGTTATCTGTCATTTGAGGTTGAGGCAGAAGCGGGTGCTATTTTAGACTTTTACGGATTTGAGTATATGACAGAGGATTATCGCCAAGATACGTTTGGACTGGACAATACTGTGCGCTATGTATGTAAAGAAGGGAGACAGACTCATGTCTCTCCAATTCGCAGAGGCTTGCGATACTTGATGCTGACTGTCCGAAATGCGAATACGCCGGTCAAAATACAAAATGTTCATTATATAGCAAGCCATTATCCAGTAGCAGAGATTGGCAGATTCCAAAGCTCAGATCCTTTATTGAACGACATATGGGAGATTAGCCGCCATACGACGAAGCTATGCATGGAAGATACTTTTGTGGATTGCCCAGCTTATGAGCAAGTTTTCTGGGTGGGGGATAGCCGCAATGAAGCACTGGTTAGCAACTACTTATTCGGCGTAAATGATATGGTTAAACGATGCTTGCGTCTTGTACCGGGATCGAAGGATCAAACGCCTTTATACGTAAATCAGGTTCCGAGCGGCTGGAGCAGCGTTATTCCGAACTGGACCTTTTTCTGGGCTATTGCATGCCGTGAATATGTTGAGCAAACAGCAGATCTTCATTTTGCCCAAGAGATGTATCCGCATATCCGTTTTACGCTAGAGCATTATTTGAAGGAAATCAATGAGGATGGATTGCTCGCTATTAAGGGCTGGAACCTGCTCGACTGGTCGCCGATTGATCAGCCTAACGATGGCATTGTCACACATCAGAACTGCTTCTTAGTGAAGACGCTGCGAGTTGCCTCTGAGATGGCTGGTTTTTCCGGTGATGAGGAAGGGCGCTCACGTTTTGCGGCAGCAGCCGATGATCTTCAAGCGGCGATTAATCAGTATTTGTGGTCCGAGGAACAGTCTGCCTACTTGGATTGTATCCATGTGGATGGACGCAGATCAGACATCTTCTCCGTGCAAACACAGGTGGTCGCTTATTTGACAGACGTTGCGCAAGGAGAACGTAGAAGCATTATGGAGAAGTATTTGCTGGAATCGCCTTCCCATTTTGTTCAAATCGGCAGTCCATTCATGTCTTTCTTCTATTATGAAGCATTGTCAGCATCGGGACAGTATTCTACGATTGTTGAAGACATCCGTCGCAATTACGGGCAAATGATCGAGCATKACGCGACAACTTGCTGGGAGATGTATCCGAACTTCTCGGAAAATAGAGCGAATCCGAATATGCTGACTAGAAGTCATTGTCATGCTTGGTCGGCAGCGCCAGCTTATTTCCTTGGACGCGAGGTGCTTGGCATTCGCAGTACAGCAATGGGCTGGACGGAGGTCGAAATTAGTCCTAATCCTTGCGGTCTTACTTGGGCGAAGGGCAGCGTTCCTCTCTCCGATGCAGGGCAAATCGATGTATCGTGGAAAGTGATCGATGAGAAAATCATTGAGGTTTCCATTCAATCCCCGGCATCGGTAAAAGTGAATGTTAAAATACCAGAAGGATACGAAGGTATCGTTCGGGAGAAAAAAATCTTTTAGCAGAAGTATCGGTTGAATTACGCTCAATGGAATGAAGATGCAAAAAAGCTCTCGCTGTCAGTAGACAGTTGAGAGCTTTTTTTATAGGAGCGGTAAAATGCATTTGAATTATTTTAGTATAGATCGAACATGTTGACTTCATAGCCTTGTATCTTCAAATATGTAAACATCTGCGCCCGATGATGCTGAATATGGGTCGTAATCTCAATCAGCCATTTTGCCTGTACCGAACCGTGTTCTAGATAAAATGGTTTTGTTTTCTTGTGCAGGAAATCCTCATCCGGAAGACTTTCCATATAAGCTCTGACTTCATGCAAACCAGTCGTGAGCCAAGCAATTAGTTTCTCGTGGTCTTGATCGGCAGCTATATCCGCTTCAAGCTTGCGGATGACGGTTTCATCGTTCTCCTGAAGAATGAGCAGATCAACCGAAGGAATAGATACGATATGTTGGACAAGCTCCAGCAGCGTCCTCATATTGTCATGCGGTCTGTATGACCAATGATCGGTTGAGATTTTGCGAATCAAATTGGAAGAGGTTTTCGCGATATGCTCCAATTCCTCCAGCAGTAATCCTTTTACTTCATTAATAGTTTGAGATTGCATTGCCTTCACTCCATTCTTCTTAATTATAGTATTGTTGTCACCCTTAGTGGGCTTAATACTGATTGTAGCTTATAATAGTGACAGTAGTTGTCATAATTAAGAAATGAATGGAGAATCAATATGTCAAAATCGAAACGGCTCATTGAATTGATGATGACTGTTAATAGAAAACGTAAGTTCAACGTCAAAGAACTCGCGGTTGAGTTTGAAGTGTCGACAAGAACGATATTGAGGGATTTGCAAGAGCTGAGTGAGCTGGGCGTTCCGTTGTATTCGGAGGTAGGGCCGCATGGCGGGTATCAGGTATTAAAAGAAAGGATATTGCCTCCGATTGCTTTTACGGAAGAAGAGGCTGTTGCGATATTTTTTGCCAGCCATGCTTTGAGGCACTATTTATATCTTCCCTTTGAACCTGAATCATCCTCGGCACTCAGCAAGTTCTATTATTACATGCCTGGTGATGTGCGGGATCGTATTGATCAAATGAAAAATCGTGTTGATTTTTTCACGCCTGCTCGGCAAATGAAATCCCCTTATTTATCGATCTTGCTTGAAGGGGCTATTCACCAAAAAGTGTTGGTTATCGAATATGAATCACGAGAAGGTCGGTCAAGCCGTCAAATACAACCGATTGGCATATATGCAAGCAACGGATTATGGTACTGTTCCGCTTACTGTTTTCTTCGTGCTGAATTGCGGTTGTTCCGTTGTGATCGAATTCACTCCGCTGTAGAGGATACATCTGATTTGGAAGCGCTGGATTTGCGGCATGTAAACCTTGGGAATAGCGATGAGGTTTTTCAGACGCAGGAGACATATGTTAATCTTTACGTTGAATTAAGCAGAGAAGGCTTGCAGCGCTGCGAGTCTGAGCTATGGCCGCTGCCCAAGCTGAATATTCGCGAAGATGGTACAGGCTGGATAGATGGCGATATTCGAAAGGTTGATCTTTCGTTTTATTCGAAGTTTTTTATGGGTTTAGGTAATGAAGCAACAGTTAAGGAACCGGTTGAACTAATAGATCGCATGAAAAAGATATTAACTGAAGTCATGGCTAAATATGCGTGAAGTTAAAGGATAAACAACAAAATAAAATTAATTTCAAAAAACACTTGCATTAGTAGGCGAGTACATGGTATATTCTTATTCCGGCCAAGAAACACACCGGAACAAAAGAAAAACAAGCAAGACAAACGATAGAAAAGTTTGCTCTTTGAAAACTGAACAACGAGTAATAACTGCCTTGCAAATCCTTCGGGATGAGCAAATATAGCGATAAAAGTAATGAGCAAGTCAAACACCAATTTGGAGAGTTTGATCCTGGCTCAGGACGAACGCTGGCGGCGTGCCTAATACATGCAAGTCGAGCGGAGTTGATGAGGTGCTTGCACCTCTGATRCTTAGCGGCGGACGGGTGAGTAACACGTGGGTAAC